>NZ_JBVJLD010000029.1:0-95183 GCF_055584905.1 Kitasatospora sp. NPDC088742
AACTGCAGGCGCAGCCGCTCGGGGTACGGGCCGTACTCACCGATCGGCAGGTACGGCCCGATGAACTCCCACTCAGCGTCAGTCAGTTGCACTCGTGTCACACGACAGGTCTACCGGATCAGACGCGACAGCCGAGGCAAAACCCGCAGATTGATCACAACCAGATACGCACCCTAGTCATGGCCCGAAGAGCAACTGCAAGGGTGGGTGGCAGGCCGCGTCGACGCACCTACCCAACTCCATGATCAGTTAGGGGAAATTTAGGGGCTCCCGCGCAGCACCCTCCCAGGAGCGCCCGTCGGGACCCGCCGGAACGCAGAAGACCCAGGCCGGAGACAGCTCCTGACCTGGGCCTTGAGGGTGGGCGCAGACGGTTTCGAACCGCCGACATCCGCCTTGTAAGGGCGGCGCTCTACCGCTGAGCTATGCGCCCCCGCCGCGTGGTGCCACTGTGGGGTAGCGCACGACGAGGGACAAGAGTACCTGGTCCGGGCCGTGGTCCGCCGCAGTGTTCCGGGGTATGGGACCAAAGGGGGTGCCTGGATCGTTGGGTGATCGGCGAGAATGGGCCGGAGTGCAGTGGACGGGGCAGCAGGGAGCGTGGCGTGAGCGTGGCCGGTGGCGGCTGGTGGCGGCGGGGTGACGGCCGGCGGGAGGCTGCCAGGGCGGCTCGGGATGCCGCGCAGCAGGCGTTCTACGAGGTGGACTCCACCCAGCGGGAGGCCGAGCTGGCGGTGGAGACGGTGAAGGCCGCGGGGGGCGAGCAGACGGCCCGTCAGGCGGTCGCGGACTTCCAGCAGCTCGGGGCCCGAGTGAACGAGGTCACCGTCGCCTATCTGGGGGCGCTCGACGCGCAGGACCTGGACGACGAGGAGCTGGACGGTGCCGTGGCCGAGCAGGCGCGGCAGCGGCTCGGCGAGGCCGAGCGCCGGCTCACCGGGGTGAAGGGGGAGCTGACGGCGTTCATGGCTCGGCTGCAGCCCGTGATCGATCAGGCCGAGAGCCGGTTGATGCGGGTGACTCCGGCGGTGGCGCAGGCGAAGCAGGCGTTGCTGGGGGCGACCACCGCGTTGGAGCAGGTGCGGGCGGCGGGGCTGAAGGCGGATGACCTGGCGGCCCGACTCGCGCAGCTGGCACCGGAGTTGACGAAGCTGAACGAGGGCGCGGGCCGGCACGGGGTGGAGCCGACGCTGCAGCGGGCCGAGGACGTGCGGCTGCGGGCCGACGCGGTGCGGATCGCGGCGGAGCAGCTGCCGGAGAAGGCGCGGGAGATCGACCGGCGGGTGGGAAGTCTGCGGACCAGGATCCAGGCGTTGGAGACCAAGGCCGAGACGGTCGCGCCGGCGCTGAGCGAGCTGCGGCGCGGGTTCAGTGCGGCCTGCTGGCAGGACCTCCAGCAGGTGCCGGAGCAGGCGGCCGAGGCGGTCCGGACCGCCCGGGCCAAGCTGACCGAGGCGACCACGGCCCGGGACGGGCAGCGTTGGCCGGACGCGACGGGGGCGATCGGTACGGTCCGGGCGGTGCTGGACGAGGCGGACGGGCGGATCGCTGCGGTGCACGGGCGGGTGCGGCAGTTGAAGGAGGTCGCGCACGACCCGCACCGGGAGATCGAGCAGGCCCGGTTCGCGATCCGGGACGCGCAGCGGCTGGCGATGGCGGGGCGGCAGACGCCGGACCCGCGGCACGCGGCGCCGTTGGACGCGGCGGTGGCCCGGCTGGACCGAGCGGTGGCGGCGCTGGAGGAGTCCGGCCGGCACCCGGACTACTGGCATTTCCTGACCGAGCTGGCCGGGGTGAAGGAGAGCGCCGCCGGGGTGGTGGCGATGATCCGGGGTACCCACGCGTAGCCTGGCGAGGGAGTGACCGCCATCACATTACTGGCCAGTAACTTCCTTGCTAGAGTCGCCCCATGGCACGTAAGCGCGGCAACGTCACCGCCACCACCTTCCGACGCGGCATCAACTTCTGGCCGCCGTTCCTGTTCGCCGGCATCCGGGTCCTGGCAGTCTCCGACGACTTCCGCTCCGCCAAGGTCCGCCTGCGGCTGCGCTGGTTCAACCGGAACTGGGTCGGCACCCACTTCGGCGGCTCGATCTTCGCGATGACCGACCCGTTCTGGATGCTGCTGGTGATGCAGAACCTGGGCCGGGAGTACGTGGTCTGGGACGCGGCCGCCACCATCGACTTCGTCTCGCCGGGGCGCGGCGACGTCTTCGCCGAGTTCGTCCTCACCGAGGACCGGATCGCCGAGATCAAGGAGCTGACGGCGGAGGGGAAGAAGGCGCTGGTCTGGTTCGACACCGAGGTGCTGGCCGCCGACGGCACGGTGGTGGCCCGGCTGCGCAAGCAGGTGTACGTCCGCCAGAAGCGCCGCGAGGGCTGAGACCGACCGGCGAGCCGACCTGGAGGACCGCGCTCGTCGTCGCCATAATGCGGGCGGACCGACGGTGGGATGGCGCAGACTCGGACCCAGAGATCTTGTGATCGAGTGCCGAGCACCGCAGACCGAAGGACGATTCCCATGACCAACCGGCCGTTGACGCTGATGGCTGTGCACGCCCACCCCGACGACGAGGCCACCGGGACGGGTGGTGTGCTGGCGCGGTACGCGGCGGAGGGCATCCGCACCGTGCTCGTGACCTGTACCGACGGCGGCTGCGGCGACGGCCCCGGCGGTGTGAAGCCGGGCGAGCCCGGGCACGACCCGGCGGCCGTGGCTGCCGTCCGCGAGGAGGAACTCCGGGCCAGCTGCGAGGTGCTGAACATCAGTCACCTGGAGCTGCTGCGCTACGCCGACTCCGGGATGATGGGCTGGCCGAACAACGACGCGCCCGGCGCGTTCTGGCGGACGCCGGTGGAGGAGGCCGCGGGGCGGCTCGCCGAGCTGATGGAGATGTACCAGCCGGACGTGGTGGTGACGTACGACGAGAACGGCTTCTACGGCCACCCCGACCACATCCAGGCGCACCGGATCACCATGGCGGCGGTGGAGCGGACCGGGATCCCGGCGAAGGTGTACTGGACCACCATGCCGCGCTCCGGCATGCAGAAGTTCGGCGAGGTCATGCGCGAGCTCGGCTCGGACTGGGAGGAGCCGACCCTGGAGGAGGCGGAGAAGGAGGGCGCCGTACAGGCGGACGGGCCGGAGATGCCGGAGATCGGGCTGCCCGACGAGGAGATCAAGACCTGGGTGGACACCCGGGAGTACGGCGGCCAGAAGTACGACTCGCTGGCCGCGCACGCCAGTCAGGGCGAGAACATCTTCTTCCTCAAGATGGGGAAGGAGAGGTTCACCGAGCTGATGGGCATCGAGACCTTCGTCCGCGTGAAGGACACCACCGGGGCGCCTCTTCCCGAGGACGACCTCTTCGCCGGCTTGCGCTGAAACGGAGCACGGCCGCCGGCGGACCACACCGTTCCTCCATCAACGTGACGTTCCCGTGAGGCAGTTGTGACCTGACCCCTTGTCAGGTGCAGCGTTCGTACCTACCTTCGTGGATCAGGAGCCGGCCCCACCCGGCCGGCCGCCGCGACGGGCGCGACCAGCGCCGTCGCCGGACGCGCGACAAGACCTGGAGGCGTCATGTCCACTGCCGTGATCACCGAAGTCCGCGACGCGGGCCCGCTGTCGGTCGACGACGAGTTCCTCACCTTCGAGGACGACGACCGCAGCGACCACGAGGCCACCGCCTGCCTCGCGGAGCCGTGGGTGACCGCCACCACCCGCGTCGCCTGCGACTGGAACTCCTGATCGTGGCCGGGTCCACCGCCGGCCGCCGCAGGTCCTCGGACGACACCTGGTCGTATCTGACGGACCGGCGGATGCCGGCGGTGGACCACGGCTGGAAACTGCACGTCTCGGCCCGGCCCGGCGACCTCGACGCCGTCACCGGGCTGATCCTGCCGGTGCTACTGCGGCACGTCTGCCACGCCAAGTGGGCCAAGGACCAGGAGACCCTGCGCGCGCTGAACTCCGGTGTACGGAGCGCCGGTTCGGTCGGCAAGGCGGTCACCGTCTACCCGGCGCCCGGCACCGTTCTCGACCTGGCCGACGAACTCGTCGCCCTGCTGCGCGACCGCGAGGGCCCGCAGATCGTCAGCGACCGGCGGGTCGCCCCGCACGCACCCGTCTACTACCGCTACGGCCCCTTCACCGGCGAGTACCGCACCGGCCGCAACGGCCGGCTGGAGTCGGTCATGACCGGCCCCGACGGCCGGGTCTTCGACGGGCTGGCCACCGGGACGTACCGCTGCCCGCCCTGGGCCGAAGACCCCTTCGAGCGGCGGGCCGGGAAGCGTGAACACCCGGGCGGAGCCCATGAGTTCGGCGGTGAACGGTACCGGGTCACCGCCGGGATCGCGCGCAAGCCGCAGGGCAACGTCTACCGCGCGGAGGACCTGGCCACCGGGCAGGCGGTGGTGGTCAAGCAGGCGCGGGCGTTCGTCGGCGAGGAGGAGTCCGGCGCTGACGCCCGGGACCGGCTGCGGAACGAGCACGCGGTGCTCACCGCCCTCGACGGCGTGGCGGGCGTGCCCCGCGCGCTCGACTACTTCCGGCACCGCACCGACGAGTACCTGGTGAGCGGCAGTTGCGGTGAACGGGACCTGCGGCGCGAGGTCCTGCGCCACGGCCCCCGGCCCACGCGCGGGGTCGCGCAGTTGGGGGGCGAGCTGCTGAGGATCCTGGACGGGGTGCACCGCCGGGGCGTGGTGGTCCGCGACCTCAAGCCGGACAACGTGGTGCTCGACGCCGAAGGCCGGTGCCACCTGGTCGACTTCGGGATCAGCACCCGGGACGGCACGGGCCCGGACGGCGGCACCCCGGGCTACACCGCCCCCGGACGCCGGAGCGCGGGACCGGCCGACGACCACTACTCCCTGGGCATGACCCTCGGATTCGCCGCCACCGGACTGGACCCGGTGCTCGTAGACCCCGACCCCGCCGTCAACCGGGAGCGGACGCTCGACGCCCTGGCCTGGGCACTGCCCGGCGAGGAGCACCGCTGGATCCGGTCGGTGATCGGCGAGTTGACGAGCCCCGAGCCGGCGGAACGGGCCGCAGGAGCCAGGAAGCTGCGGAACGGGCCGGGTCCGTTGCGGACGCCAACAGCTGCGCAGCGGCGGCAGGTCGAGGGCGGCCTGCTGGAGGAGATCGTCGAGCACACCGCCGCCTACTGCGCCGCGGAGGCCCTGCGGATCGCCGACCCGGTGCTCTCCGCCCGCGCGAGCGTCCCGACCCCGGTCGACGTCTACGGCGGGAGTTCGGGTCTGGGGCTGGAACTGCTCCGGCACCTGCACCGGCCCGGCGTGCGCGAGGCCGTGGGCGCCCTGGCCGGGTGGACGGCGCGTCAGGCCGCGCGGCGGGAGCTGTCGCCGTCCTTCTACTCCGGCCGGACCGGCGTCGAGCTCTTCCTCGCCGAGGCGCGACGGGCGGGGGCGGCCGGGATGGCACGGACAGTCGGGACGACCGCACCGACCGCACCGACCGGGACAGCCGCGACGACCCACGGGGACGGGTCGGAGGAGCACGCGAAGGCCCTACCCGCCCGGGGCCTGGACGGCGGGCCGCCGGAGGCCGATCTGATCGAGGGCGTTGCCGGTATCGGCCTCGCCCACCTCCTGCTCGCCGGCCTCTCCCCCGCCGCCGGCCACCTGGCCGTGGCCACAGCCTGCGCGCGGATGCTCGCCGCCGACGAGGCCCGGCTGACGCCACCGGGCGCGGACCGCCCCGGGGACGCCGCGCTGCACCAGGGCCTGGCCCACGGCGACGCGGGCGTCACGCTCTTCCTCCTGGAGTACGCGCACGCGACCGGCGCCCCCGAGGCAGTCCACCGTGCCCGCCACGCCTGCGCGGAACTGGCCGCCGTCACGCCCGGCGTCATCGCGGCGGCGACCGCCCCCGGTGCGACCCGCCGCTACGGCTCCTGGTGCCGGGGCCTGGCCGGGATCGGGGCGGTGCTGGTCCGGGCCGCCGAGCGCCTCGGCGAGCCCGCCCACCTGACACTCGCTCAGCAGGCCGCCCGCGTCTGCGTCGACCTCGCGCCGCGCATGCCGCTGGTCAACCAGTGCTGCGGGCTGGCCGGAGTGGGCGAGCTGCTGGTGGACGTCGCCACGGCGTCGCACGAGCAGGAGTACTGGGAGGGCGCCGAGACCGTCGCCGCGATCATGCTGAGCCGAAGCGGCGGCACCCCGGAACGCCCGCTCTTCCCGGACGCCGGGCTCACCCGGCCGAGCGCGACCTGGGCCGGCGGCTCGGCCGGGGTGCTCGCCTTCCTCCGCCGGCTGCACGAGCGCGGCGGCTCCCGCCTCGGTCTCCCCCTGGCCGGTTGAAGGCGGGAGCGAGAGCAGGAGCGGGCGAGGGCACGGCCGGAGCCGCCGAGTGGGTACGCTGCCGCCATGCCTCGTTACGACTTCCGCTGCCGCTCCTGCGGCGACACCTTCGAACTCAGCCGCCCGATGGCCCAGGCCGGTGACCCGGCGGTCTGCCCCCAGGGCCACCAGGACACCGTGAAGCTGCTCTCCGCCGTAGCCGTCACCGGCGCCGCGGGCGGCGGCGCCCCGCAGCAGTCCGCCGGCGGTGGCGGAGGCTGCTGCGGGGGCGGCTGCTGCGGCTGACCCAGGACTACCGACGGTCCCCGGGGCTCAGGCCAGCGCCTGCGCCTCGGAGCCGGCCCCGGCACCGGTACCAGCCCCGGCACCGGCACCGGCACCGGCACCGGCACCGGCACCGGCCCGCACCTTGGCCAGGAACTGACGGACGATCTCCTCGCCCGCCGCCACGCCGACCTGGGTGAGCGCCGTGACGCCCGGCGCGGTCCAGCCGCTGTCGGCCAGTTCGCCGTGGCCGGGCCGCCAGGCGTGCTCGGCGGCCAGCAGCAGGTCGGCGTCGAGCAGCGAGTCACCGGCCGAGAGCACGGTGGCCGCGCCGACCCGGCGCTCGACCTCCGCCAGGGCGCCGCTCTTGCTCAGCGGGGTCGGCACCGCGTAGACCTTGCGGCCCTGGAGCGAAACCGACCAGCCGCGCTCGGCGCACCAGCCGGTCAGCTCGGCCAGCCAGCCCTCCGGGAGCTGGGCCCGCTCGACCACCAGGTAGGCGAACAGGCCGTCGGCCACCCGCCGCTTGTGGGTCCACTCCGGGTCGGCCGCCAGCGCGAGGTGCTCGACGACCTCCTCCAGCGGTGAACTCCCCTCCACCAGACGTGACTTCACCTCGGCCTGCCAGTCCTTGTCGGGCACCCCGCCCACCAGCAGCTGCCCGCCGTTGGCGCAGATCGCGTACGGGGGGACCCAACCGGGCGTCGGGCCGGGCAGGTTGACCCGCTCGTACTGGGCCCGGGTACGGGTGGTGGCGGGCACGAAGACCGCCTCCCGCACCAGGGCGACCAGCAGTTCGGCGGCCTGCTCGGTCATGAAGGAGAGCGCCTTGCCGTCGTGCACCTCCACCGAGAGCAGCCGGGGAGCGAGCCGGTCGGGCACGTCCAGGGCCAGGGCCCGGTTGGAGTAGATCAGGGTGCGGTCCAGGTCGCTGGCGACCAGGAACGGACGGTTCATCAGTGCTCCAGTCATCGTGCCGCGGCCCCTGCCCCGGCCTGTACTGCTTCTTCCTGTACTGCCCCTGCCGCTACCGCAGTTCCGTCGGCGCCGGTCGCGCCTCGAGTGTACCGGGGGTGGATCAGGCCCACGCAGGAGTACGGCAGGTCGTCCACCTCCTCGACGGGGACGCCCCGCTGCTCCGCCAGCAGGCGGACGTGCTCCAGGTCGGCCCCGGCGCCCTTGCGGGCCAGGATGCGCCAGGGCACCCGGCGCAGCAGGACCCGGGTGGTCTCGCCGACGCCGGGCTTGACCAGGTTGACGCTGCCGATGCCGTACTCGGCGCTGATCCGCTCCATCCCGGCCCAGCCGGCCCAGTCCGGCGTGCGGTCCGCCGCGCCGGGCCCGGAGAGCAGGTCCAGGGCGGCCGCCTCGGCGGCGGCCCGGACGGCGTCGAAGCGGGCGGCCACCGCGTCCACGAACTCGGCCGAGACGTCGGCGCCGGCCAGCTCGCGGTAGTACTTGGCGCCGTGGAAGTCGTCCGGGCCGATCAGGTCGTCCCGCAGCACGGTGCGCGAAATCAGGCCGGACACCGTGGAGTTGAGGCAGGCGGACGGGATCAGGAAGTCGTCCCGGGTGCCGTAGGTGCGCACGCAGCGGCCC
This sequence comes from Kitasatospora sp. NPDC088742, assembly GCF_055584905.1. NCBI lineage: Bacteria > Bacillati > Actinomycetota > Actinomycetes > Kitasatosporales > Streptomycetaceae > Kitasatospora > Kitasatospora sp. NPDC088742. The sequence continues at coordinate 8,194 of NZ_JBVJLD010000029.1, forward strand.
GGGTCGGCGAGCACCGCGAGCTCGGGGTTGAAGCCGGATCCCTCGACCGCGGCGGCCAGTTCACGGGTGATCGCGCCCTTGCCCGTCCAGCCGTCCACGAAGACCACCCGGGCCGGGTCGTGGTGGGCGGCCAGGTAGCGCAGGGCGGTCCGATCGATGCCCTTGCCCCGGACGATCGAGACCGCGTAGTGCGGGGTGTCCAGGCCGTGCGAGGCGGCGAACCAGCGGCGCAGAAGGATGCCCACCGGGGTACCGGCCCTGGCCAGCGAGGCGAAGACCAACTCCCGCCCGTCACCGAGCCGTTCGGCCCGCAGCAGCTCGGCCACGGTGCCGACGGCCAGCGCCATCCGGTCCACCGAGGCGGCCAGCGCCTGCCGGTAGAGCTCCTGGTACTCGGCGCTGGGCTGGTACTCGACCGGCAGCGACTCGGCGTAGTGCGCGCCGCCGGACTGCACCGCCTCCTCGCGCTCCTCGGTCGGGGCCTCCAGGGCGACCTCGGAGAGGTCCTTGAGCAGCCAGCGGACGTCCGAGGCCGGGTAGGAGGAGAAGCCGGGGCCGTGCAGCGGGGCGGGCAGGTGCATGGGAGTGCCTTCGGACGGAACGGTGAGAGGCAGGACGGCCAGGACCACCCGGTCGGTGACCAGGCGGAGTTGGCGCAGCAGACCCTGGTGCAGCTCGGCGGTGTCGGCGGGCTCGTCCACCACCAGCACGACGGCGTCGAAGCGGCCCGAACCGTCCGCGGCCGGCGCCACGTTGTAGGCGTAGCGCTCGCCGGGGCCGTCGGCCGGGTCGTCGTGGGCGGGGAAGGCGAGCCGGGTGCGGATCGCGTAGCCGGGGTGGTCCACGGCCAGCACCGGGGAGCGGGTGGTGGTGGAGAACCGGACCTCGGCGTCCAGCAGCTCGTCCAACGCCCCGGCGATCCGCAGCGGCGCGTACATCAGCTCCTCGAAGCCGAGCACCAGCACCCGCCCTGCCCCCTCCAGGGCCGGGGCCAGCGCGGCGGCCAACTCCGGCAGGGTGGAGGACAGTTGCGCGGCATGGGCGGCGGTGAAGCCGTGCCGCCCGCCCTCCGGCAGCCCGGCCGGCCAGGGCAGCGACACCCGGGACAGCGGAGCCGGAGCGCCCTCCAGCGGCGCGGCCGGAGCAGCGGCCGCGATCAGCTCCGCGGCCCGCTCCAGCACGTCGTCCGGCAGCTCGACGCCGCCCGAGGCGGTGGCCACCACGTCCAGCCGGGCGCCCAGTTCGGCCGCGGCGGCGGCCAGGACGGCCCGGTCCCCCTCGGTGCGCAGGTCCACCAGCGCGACCACCACGTAGTGGCTGCGCGGGTGCCTGGCGTGCAGGGCGCGGACGGTGTTGAGCACGGTGCGGCCGGTGGAGAACTCGTCGTCCACCAGGACCAGCGGGCCGTCGCCGCTGAGGAAGTCAGGGTCGGCCGGGAGCAGCAGGTGGGAGGTGGCGTGCGAGTGCTCCTCCTCGAAGCCGCCGGCCGGGGCGATGCCCGCCACCGGCCGCCGGGTGGAGTGCAGGTACGGGACGCCCAGACCGTCGGCCACGCTGTGGCCGAGCGCCGTCGCGGTCTCCGCGTAGCCGAGCACCACCGCCCGGGCGGCCTCCGCCTCGCCCAGCAACTCCCGTACCCGGGCGGCGAGTTCGAGCCCGGCGCCGTGCACCACGGCGGGCCGCTGCGGCACGTGCTTGCCGAGCACCCGGGAGACCAGCAGGTGGGCCCGCTTGGGGTTCTCCCGGAGCGCCAGCCCGATCAGCCCTGGCAGTTCGGGCGAGCCGGTGAGCCGTAGCCCGAGCCGCTCGGTGACCCACTCACCGGACCACACGTCCGTCGTTCCCTGGTTTCCCTGCTGAACTGCCAAGACTCCTGCTTCCGTTGTGCACGTACCGTCGATCGAAGGACTCAGGGGCAGAGGCTCGCGCCGAGCAGCTCGGCGAAGCTGACCTCCGGCCGGGCCACCCCGAACACCTCGGCCCGCAGCAGCACCCGCTCGGCCCAGGCCCGGTGCGGCTTGGCCTCGTTCATCTTGTTGGTGTACGCCGAGCGCAGCACCCCGCCCCCGCCCCGGCTCTGCTGGAGGATGTCCTGCGCGTCGGAGTACTCCTCGTGGGTGACCACCGAGAGCGCGTGCACCGCCGGGACGTGGCTGGGGTGGATGCAGGTCTTGCCCAACAGGCCGTTGGCGCGGTCGAGTTCGATCTCGCGGAGCAGCCCGTCCAGGTCGTGCTCGATGATCCGCTGGCGCAGCCCCTCGGCCGGCGGCTGGGCCTCCACGAAGGGGGTGCGGCGCAGCTGCGGCTTGAACATCCGCTCCTGCACCGGGAAGTACTCCCAGACCGGGCCGGTGACGGTGTACCCGGTGCCGTCGGCGCGGCCGAGCACGTTCACCACGTCCCCGATCACCCCGGCCACCAGGGCCACGTCGTAGGCGGTCAGGTCGGGCGAGCGGCGCAGCCCGTAGGCCGAGCAGAGGTCGGTGACGCCGAGTCGGACGGCCAGCACCCGCTCGCGGTGCTTCTCCAGCAGCCGGGCGATGCCGAACAGCTGGTCCCGGCGGCTCTCCAGGTGGGCCAGCTCCGGGGACTCCAGCACCGGCATCGCGAACAGCCGCTGGCCGGAGCTCTCCGAGGCGGCCGCCAGGGCCTCCAGGAAGGGCCCGCCGCTCTCCTCGGTGAACTTGGGCAGCACGTACCCGGAGACCAGCGCGGCGGCCGGGCCGAGACGCGCGGTGAGGTCGGTGACCTGCTCGGGGGTGCGGACCCGGACGAAGAGCAGCGGCAGCCCGGCCCCGCCGTCGGCGTGCAGCTGGGCCAGCTGGGTGACGAGGTTGGCCTCCGCGGCGACCACCTCGTGGTCGGCTATCGCGTCCTCCAGGCAGAGCACCATCGAGACCACGCCCTTGGCCGCCTGCTTTCGCACGTCCGCCGCCAGCGTGGAGCGGGTGGCGGGGCTGTAGAGGGTGGCCCCGAGCGCGGTGGAGAGCAGCTCGGTGGGGCTGTCCCGGTGGAACTCCCCGGGCTGTTCCAGGAAGAGCCGGCCGCGGTCGGCTGCGGCGAGATGGCCGAAGTGGCGCATGGTGCTCTCCCGTGGGGCGCTGGGGTCGGTGGCGTGGGCTTCTCTGGATAGACGGACGGGCCGTCCCGATGGTTCGCCGGGCGGCTCGGGGCCGCACGCGGGCGAAGGCGGGCGGGGACGGTGAGAGAGGGCGAGGGAGGCGGGGCGCCGATGCGACGGTGGGTCGGCGTGCCGTAGGCGGCCCATGGTACGGGTGATTCCGATCTTCCCGACCACCTGAAACGTCGAATTCTCGGAAGATTACCGTCCGCGTCACATCTCGCCCCCGCACCGGATCGGCCCCGGGTTGACAGCCGCGTTGTCCGGAACGGTCGGGAAGCGGCAGGATGGTCCGTCATGACGCACCTGATGGCCAAGGGGGCCAACATCTCGCTGGCTACCGCCGGGGTCCGTGCGGTGCTCCGCTGGACCACCGGTCCGGGCGCGCCCGACGTGGACGCCTCGGCGCTGCTGCTCGGCGCGGACGGACTGGTCCGCACCGACGCCGACTTCGTCTTCTACAACCAGCCCCGGCACCCCAGCGGCCTGGTCCGCCACCTGCGCAAGCAGAGCAGCGGGGCGGAGGTCGCCGACACGGTCGAGGTCGAGCTGGCCCAACTCCCGGCGGACGTCCACCGGGTGGTCCTGGCCGGCTCCGCCGAGGGCGGCCCGGTCTCGGCCCTCGACGACCTCCGGATCCAGCTGCACGACATCGAGGCGCCGTCCGGCACCCCGCCGATCGCCGAGTTCGTGCTCGACGACGTCGAGGAGGTCACCGCCCTGGTGGCCGCCGAGCTCTACCGGCGCGGCGGCGGCTGGAAGTTCCGCGCGATCGGCCAGGGCTACGCCAGCGGCCTGGTCGGGCTGGCCACCGACTACGGCATCACCGTCGAGGACGGGTCGGCCACCCACGCCCCCGCGGTGCCGCCGACCGTGCACACCCTGGACACCCCGGCCACCACCCCGGAGCCGGGCACCTACACCCTGATCCCGGCCGCACCCCAGCAGCCTCGGCAATCCCAGCAGCAGCCCCAGGTCCCGCCCCCGCCGCCGTCCTACCGCCCGGACTACGGCTACCCGCCGCCGTTCGCGCTCCCGCCGCAGGGGCCGCAGTTTCAGCCCCGCTGAGAATCGGGCAGAGCCACCCCCGGCAGTAGCAGGGCCTCACCCCTGCGGGGTGTCCGCCTTGTAGCCGCGCTGCCACTGCATCCCGAACCCGTACAGCCGGTCCAGGTCCGACTGGAACCCGTGCACGTACCGGACCTCCCGACGGACCGTCAACTGCCCGTCCCCGGTGTTCTCGATCAGCACCACCGCGCACGAACGGGCCGCCGCCGCCCGCTCGTCCAGGCTGATCTCCAGCCGGGGCCCGGTCTGCGGCACGATGGTCACGGTGGCGTGCGTCCGGTCGAAGGCCGGGGTGTCGTCGTAGATGTAGACGAAGATCAGCAGCCGCCGGAACTGGTCCTTCTTCTCCAGGTTGACGTACATCGTCTCGCCGGACGGCGCCCCGTAGACGTCATCCCCGCTGAGCTTGATGTACGGCGGCTTCTGCAGGTCGCCGAAGAGCTTGCCGAGCGGCTGCACCACCCCCCGCGTCCCGTCGGCGAGTTCGTACATGCAGGCCAGGTCGAGGTCGACGTTCACCTGCGGGCGGGCGTAGCTGTCCGGCTCCATCGGGCGCAGGATGCTCGGGTTGAGCAGCCGCCGCAGGGTGGAGCCCGAACCGCCGCCGGCCTCCGCCGTCCGGGCGGTCCAGTGCAGGTTGACGTACAGGTAACCGGTGGTGGCGGCAGGGCCGGTGAGGGCGTGCTGCGGCTGCGCCTTGGTCAGGGTGATCTTGTACTGGTTCCCGGTGTCGAAGCCGGTCCGATCCTTGCGCAGGTAATCCCAGAACGAGACCATCCGTGTGTCCCTCCCCCAAGCGGCCAGCCAAACCTACCGGACCAGTACCCCGATCGGGGGCGGAAGACCCCGCGTGTCACTGTCGCCGACGGATAGTCACCTCCCGTACCATGCACGACTTCTGGGCACGGTATCGTTCCCCCGCACACGTGTACCTGCCGTCCGTACCCCTCCGTACCCTGACGGCTGACCCGACCTGCGGAAGCCGAGGCCCACGCCCCCGATGAACCTCTCCTCCATACAACTGGTCTGGGCCGTAGTCGGCGGCGCGGCCCTGCTGTTCACCGCGCTGCTGGTCGCAGCGCTGCGGTTCAAGAACAACACCGTCAAGACCGACGAAGCGTCCGACTCCTGGGAGCGCAGCGAGGAGCGGCGGCGCCGCAAGGAGATGGTCTACGGGATCTCCTCCTACGTCCTGCTGTTCTGCTGCGCGGGTGTTGCCGCGGCCCTGTCCTTCCACGGCCTGGTCGGCTTCGGCAAGGAGAACCTCGGCCTCTCCGGCGGCTGGGAGTACCTGGTGCCGTTCGGTCTCGACGGCGCCGCGATGTTCTGCTCGGTGCTCGCCGTCCGCGAGGCCAGCCACGGTGACGCCGCGCTCGGCTCCCGCCTGCTGGTCTGGGTCTTCGCCATCGCCTCGGCCTGGTTCAACTGGGTGCACGCGCCGCGCGGCGGCGGCCACGACGGCGCCCCCGAGTTCTTCTCCGGCATGTCGATCTCGGCCGCGATCCTGTTCGACCGCGCGCTGAAGCAGACCCGCAAGGCCGCCCTGCGCGAGCAGGGCCTGGTGCCCCGCCCGCTGCCGCAGATCCGCATCGTGCGCTGGATGCGCGCCCCCCGCGAGACCTACGCCGCCTGGTCGTTGATGCTGCTGGAGAACGTCCGCAGCCTGGACGAGGCGGTCGACGAGGTGCGCGAGGAGCGCCAGGCCAAGCTGGACGCCAAGCTGCGCGCCCGGAGCGCGGACCGGCGCGAGCGCGCCGAGCTGAAGGCGATCTCGCGCTCCTCCGGCGGCGTGCTGGGCCGCGGCCGGGGCGGCCGCCAGGTGGCCGCGCTCACCTCGGGGTCCGGCGACGGCCAGGCCGCTACGGAGCCTGCGCTAGACGGTGACCCCATGGCGAAGGTCGGCCCCTCCGCACTGGAGCCGGCCGCGCTGAACCCGGGCCGCCGCCCGCGCGCGGCCGTGGAGTCCTCCTCCGCCGTCGACCTGACCGTCGAGGACGACACCCTGTCGATGCCGAAGCTGGACACCTTCGACACCCTGGAGCGCAAGCTCCGGGCGATCGAGCAGCGCCTCGGCTGAGGCCGCACCCGCACAGCACGCGGAAGGCCCCCGGTCCGTACGGACCGGGGGCCTTCCGCGTGGTGACGGAGGATCAGGAGGACGAGGCGCCCTCGAGCTCCGCCTCCTTCTTGTTCCGGTACACCGAGGAGGCGAACGCGGCGGCGATGAACGCGACGCCGATCAGGCCGGTGACGATCTCCGGGATGTGGTACTCGATCCCGACCAGCAGGATCACCGCCAGCACGCCGATCGCGTAGTGCGCGCCGTGCTCCAGGTAGACGTAGTCGTCCAGGGTGCCCTTGCGGACCAGGTAGACGGTGAGCGAGCGGATGTACATCGCGCCGATGCCCAGGCCCAGCATGATCATGAAGATGTTCTGGGTGATGGCGAAGGCACCGACCACGCCGTCGAAGGAGAACGAGGCGTCGAGGACCTCGAGGTAGAGGAAGAGGAAGAACGCGGCCCGGCCGCCGACCTGGATGATCGACTTGCCGGACTTCTCCGCCTCCTCCTCGGCCTCGGCGTCCTCCTCCAGGCGGTGCTCGAAGACGCTGGAGAGCCCGTTGACGGCCAGGTAGGTGGCGAGGCCCAGGATGCCGGCCAGCAGCACCGTCTCGGCCTTGTCGCCGGCGAACAGGTTGGCCGCCACCGCGATGGTGACCAGCGCGATCAGCGTGGAGAAGGCGTCCAGCTTGCCGATCTTCTCCAGCGGGCGCTCCAGCCAGCCCAGCCAGTTGAAGTCCTTCTCCTCCAGGATGAAGTCGAGGAAGATCATCAGCAGGAAGATGCCACCGAAGGCGGCGATCGCCGGGTTGGCCAGCTCCAGGTACTGGCCGTAGGTGTGACCGTCGTAGGTCTTGCCCTCGTTGAGCGCCAGGTCGATCACGGTCATCGGCCCGAGGTGGGCGGTCAGGCCGACCACCAGCAGCGGGAAGACCAGCCGCATGCCGAAGACCGCGATCAGGATGCCGACGGTCAGGAAGATCTTCTGCCAGTACGGGTTCATCCGCTTCAACACGGTGGCGTTGACCACCGCGTTGTCGAAGGAGAGGGAGATCTCCAGGATCGAGAGGATCAGCACGACGCCGAAGCCCTCCCACCCCCAGAGCAGACCGGCGGCGAGGAGGCCGACGGCGGTGATGCCGAACGACCAGCCGAATGTACGGAGGACCACGGAAGTTGACTGCCTTTCGAAACGGGTTGGGTGCGGGCTACCGGGCTACTGGACGTTGACGCCGAAGTCCAGCGCGATGCCCCGCAGGCCGGAGGCGTACCCCTGGCCGACGGCGCGGAACTTCCACTCGCCCTGGTAGCGGTAGAGCTCACCGAAGATCATCGCCGTCTCGGTGGAGGCGTCCTCGGAGAGGTCGTAGCGGGCGATCTCCTGACCGTCCGCGGTGTTCACCACCCGGATGTAGGCGTTGGAGACCTGGCCGAAGTTCTGCAGCCGGGTCTCGGCGTCGTAGATCGAGACCGCGAAGACGACCTTGTCGATGGTGGCGGGCACCAGCTCCAGGTTGACCACCACGACCTCGTCGTCACCGTCACCGTCGCCGGTCAGGTTGTCGCCCTGGTGCTCGACCGAGCCGTCGGGGCTGCGCAGGTTGTTGTAGAAGACGAAGTGGTTGTCGTCCGGCACCCGGCCGCCGGCGCAGAGCAGCGCGCTGGCGTCCAGGTCGAAGGCGGCACCCGTGGTCGAGCGCGCGTCCCAGCCCAGGCCGATGTGGACCTGCGTCAGGTTCGGCGCCGCCTTGGTCAGCGAGACGTTGCCGCCCTTGGCGAGCGAGACACTCATGTACTTCCTCCCAGTCCCCCGTCACCGGGGCTACTGCCACGGCCGGCGCCCCACCTCAGGGGTCGTGAACCCCCCAGATGTACGCCCCCGCGGCCCGTTCCGGGCCCTGACGGCCCGCTGAACTTGCTGAACTCTCGTCAGCCCCCGCCGCCCACAACGGCGAAGGCCGGGGCCGAGCGGAGCGCACGCGCTCCGGCCGACCCCGGCCGTTAGCCTATTCACCCTGGCGGGGGACCACACAGGGACCCCGAAGGTCAGACGTTGACGCCGAAGTCCTGGGCGATGCCGCGCAGGCCCGAGGCGTAGCCCTGGCCGACGGCGCGGAACTTCCACTCGGCGCCGTTGCGGTAGAGCTCGCCGAAGACCATGGCCGTCTCGGTGGAGGCGTCCTCCGAGAGGTCGTAGCGGGCGATCTCGGCGCCGCCGGCCTGGTTCACCACGCGGATGAAGGCGTTGCGGACCTGGCCGAAGTTCTGCTGGCGGTTCTCGGCGTCGTAGATCGAGACCGGGAAGTTGATCCGCAGCACGTCGGCCGGGACGGCGGCCAGGTTGACCTTGATCTGCTCGTCGTCGCCCTCGCCCTCGCCGGTGGTGTTGTCACCGGTGTGCTCGACCGAACCGTCGGCGCTCTTGAGGTTGTTGAAGAAGACGAAGTTGCCGTCCGAGCCGACCTTGCCCTGGTCGTTCAGCAGCAGCGCGCTGGCGTCGAGGTCGAAGTCCGTGCCGGTGGTGGTGCGGACGTCCCAGCCGAGGCCGATGATGACGGCGGTCAGACCGGGCGCCTCCTTGGTGAGCGAGACGTTGCCGCCCTTGCTGAGGCTGACACCCACGAGGTCCTCCAAATGCGCTGATGGTGTTTCACTCTTCCCAACGGCCCGATCGTAGTGCCGGGTTCCCCTCGTCGGGCAGTGACGGGCCCGGCCCGGCCGACATTCCGTCGGACCGGGCCGTTCCCTCAGCGCTGGCGGACCGTCAGAGCGCGTCCACGGCGGCCAGGTACGCCTGCTCGTCACGGGCGTCCGGGAGGCCGTTGACGACCGACCAGCGGACCACGCCCTCCTTGTCGATGACGAAGGTGCCGCGCACCGCGCAGCCCTTCTCCTCGTCGAAGACGCCGTAGGCGCGGGAGACCGCGCCGTGCGGCCAGAAGTCGGAGAGCAGCGGGTACTCCAGGCTCTCCTGCTCGCCGAAGACCCGGAGCGTGAACGGCGAGTCGTTGGAGACCGCGAGCACCTGCACGGCGTCGTTCTGCAGACGCGGCAGCTCCTTCTGGATCGCGCAGACCTCGCCGGTGCAGACACCGGTGAACGCGAACGGGTAGAAGACCAGGACCACGTTCTTCTCGCCGCGGAAGTCGGAGAGCTTCACGAGCTCGCCGTGCTGGTTCTTCAGCTCGAAGTCCGGAGCCTGGGTGCCTACCTCGATGGCCATCCGGCCCTCCCTCTGGATCGAAAGTCACTGCCGCCGCACCGACCGGGGCGGCCACAACCGGCATCCTCGCATCCGATCGGGCCGGTTCCGCCGTACGAGTGAGCCGAGTTCGCCGAACCCACCCCGATTTCGCCCTGGGTGAACACGGAGCTGGACGGCCGCCACAAGCCGGTGCGGGAAACGGACGGGCCCCGCTGGAGCTTCCTCCAGCGGGGCCCGTCAAAGGGTGCTTCCCGGATCAGCGCTTGCCCTGCTTGGCCGCCTTCGGGGTGGCCAGGCGGGTGCCCGCCCAGTCCTTGGCGATCGCCACCGAGCTGGTCTGCGAGAGGCCGGCAGTCTTCGCCGCATCGGCGATCTCGTCCGGCTTCACGTAGCCGTCGCGGCCCGTCTTGGGGGTGAGCAGCCAGATCAGGCCGCCCTCCGCGAGGTACTCGAGGGCGTCCACGAGGGAGTCGGTCAGATCGCCGTCCTCCTCGCGGTGCCACAGCAGGATGCCGTCGGCGACATCGTCGTAGTCCTCGTCGACGAGCTCCGTACCGGTGATCTCCTCGATACCCTCACGGAGATCCTGGTCAGTGTCTTCGTCGTACCCGAGCTCCTGGACGATCTGGCCCTCTTCGAAGCCGAGTCGCTGCGCCGGGTTGGACTTGTCCGCGGGGTCCGCGGTCGCGCTCACGGGAATAACCTCCAGTATTCGGCTCGGCATCCATGCCGAGGCTTGGCCGTAGTCCACACGGGAGTGGCGGTTAGCGCAAGTACCCGCTCGCCCATCCCACCCAAAGGTTGACGCCTACGAGCGGAACACGCCCGGTGAGAGTGTCAGGAATCACACCGATTTGCCCTTTTCTACAGGGGTCGAGGATGCTGCGGGGGCGACAGGCGCGAGAACCGTGAAGATGACCGAGATACGAACGTCATTCGGGGTACGCACCCGTGCGGGCGTAAAGTCTCCTGTTGGCCCTCACCCCGGACGTCCGCCATCGGTCGACCGGGTGCCTGGAAGAGATTTCAGGACAAGGTCGGACCACCTCTTCGTACCACTCGATGGCGCGCACCAGGGGCAAGGAAGCCTCGCGAGCCATCCGGCCGGCCCGCTGACCAGGCGGAACGGTTACCCATCGGTAGATATGACGGATCTCCGAGACGCGGTACACGATGGAGGCGGCGCGACACACCTCAGTTTCGACCGACAGTGAAGGAACAGCGTGGCTTCCGGATCAGATCGCAACCCGATCATCATTGGCGGCCTTCCGAGTCAGGTCCCGGACTTCGACCCCGAGGAGACCTCGGAATGGCTCGAGTCCCTTGACGCGGCCATCGACGAGCGGGGACGCGAGCGCGCCCGCTACCTGATGCTCCGTCTGATCGAGCGCGCCCGCGAGAAGCGTGTCGCCGTGCCCGAGATGCGCAGCACGGACTACGTCAACACCATCGCCACCAAGGACGAGCCGTTCTTCCCCGGCAACGAGGAGATCGAGCGCAAGGTCCTCAACGCGACCCGCTGGAACGCGGCGGTGATGGTCTCCCGGGCCCAGCGCCCGGGCATCGGGGTCGGTGGCCACATCGCCACCTTCGCCTCCTCCGCGTCGCTCTACGACGTCGGCTTCAACTACTTCTTCCGTGGCAAGGACGCCGAGGGCGAGTCCGGCGACCAGATCTTCTTCCAGGGTCACGCCTCCCCCGGCATCTACGCCCGCGCCTTCCTGCTGGACCGACTGACCGAGCGTCAGCTGGACTCCTTCCGCCAGGAGAAGTCCAAGGCCCCCTACGGCCTCTCCAGCTACCCGCACCCGCGGCTGATGCCGGACTTCTGGGAGTTCCCCACCGTCTCGATGGGCCTCGGCCCGCTCGGTGCGATCTACCAGGCCCGGATGAACCGCTACCTGGAGCACCGCGGCATCAAGGACACCTCGTCCTCGCACGTCTACGCCTTCCTCGGCGACGGCGAGATGGACGAGCCCGAGTCGCTCGGCCAGCTCTCGCTGGCGGCCCGCGAGGGCCTGGACAACCTGACCTTCGTGGTCAACTGCAACCTGCAGCGCCTGGACGGCCCGGTCCGCGGCAACGGCAAGATCATCCAGGAGCTGGAGTCGCAGTTCCGCGGCGCCGGCTGGAACGTCATCAAGCTGGTCTGGGACCGCAGCTGGGACCCGCTGCTGGCGCAGGACCGCGACGGCGTGCTGGTCAACAAGCTGAACACCACGGTGGACGGCCAGTTCCAGACCTACGCGACCGAGACCGGCGCGTACATCCGCGAGAACTTCTTCGGCGGTGACCTGCGGCTGCGCAAGATGGTCGAGAGCATGACCGACCAGCAGATCCAGCACCTGGGTCGCGGCGGTCACGACCACGCCAAGGTCTACGCGGCGTACAAGGCGGCCCGCGAGCACAAGGGCCAGCCGACCGTGATCCTGGCCCAGACCGTCAAGGGCTGGACCCTCGGTCCGAACTTCGAGGGCCGCAACGCGACCCACCAGATGAAGAAGCTGACGGTCGAGGACCTCAAGCGCTTCCGCGACCGCCTGCACATCCCGGTCACGGACAAGCAGCTCGACGAGGGCTACCCGCCCTACTACCACCCGGGCAAGGACTCCGAAGAGATCCAGTACATGCACGACCGCCGCAACGAGCTGGGCGGCTACATGCCGACCCGCAAGGTGCGGCCGCGCAAGCTGGAGCTCCCGGGCGACGACGCCTACAAGGCGGTCAAGAAGGGCTCGGGCAACCAGACCATCGCGACCACGATGGCCTTCGTCCGGGTCCTGAAGGACCTGATGCGGGACAAGGGCATCGGCAACCGCTTCGTGCCGATCGCCCCCGACGAGTACCGCACCTTCGGCATGGACTCGCTCTTCCCGTCGGCGAAGATCTACAACCCGCTCGGCCAGACCTACGAGGCGGTCGACCGCGAGCTGCTCCTCGCCTACAAGGAGTCGAAGACCGGCCAGATGCTGCACGACGGCATCTCCGAGGCCGGCTGCACCGCCTCGCTGATCGCCGCCGGTTCGTCCTACGCGACGCACGGCGAGCCGCTGATCCCGGTCTACGTCTTCTACTCGATGTTCGGGTTCCAGCGCACGGGTGACCAGTTCTGGCAGATGGCCGACCAGCTGTCCCGCGGCTTCGTGATCGGCGCCACCGCGGGCCGCACCACGCTGACCGGTGAGGGCCTCCAGCACGCGGACGGCCACTCGCACCTGCTGGCCTCGACCAACCCCGCCGTGGTGGCCTACGACCCGGCCTACGGGTACGAGATCGCGCACATCATGCAGGACGGCATCAAGCGGATGTACGGCACCACGGCCGAGCACCCGCACGGCGAGGACGTGTTCTACTACGTCACCGTCTACAACGAGCCGATCAAGATGCCGGCCGAGCCGGAGGGCGTCGACGTCGACGGCATCCTCAAGGGCATCTACAAGCTCAACGAGGGTGACGCCGGCCAGATCCCGGCGCAGATCCTCGCCTCCGGCGTGGCCGTGCCGTGGGCCCTGGAGGCCCAGCGGATCCTGGCCGAGCAGTGGAACGTCAAGGCCTCGGTGTGGTCGGCGACCTCCTGGAACGAGCTGCGCCGCGACGCGGTGGAGACCGAGGAGTTCAACCTGCTGCACCCGGAGGAGCCGCAGCGCGTCCCGTACGTGACGCGGAAGCTCCAGGGCGCCGAGGGCCCGTTCGTCGCCGTCTCCGACTGGATGCGCGCGGTGCCGGACCAGATCTCGCGCTGGGTGCCGGGCGACTACCAGTCGCTGGGTGCCGACGGCTTCGGCTTCGCCGACACCCGTGGTGCGGCCCGCCGCTTCTTCCACATCGACGCCGAGTCGATCGTGCTGGGCGTGCTGACCGAGCTGGCCAAGCAGGGCAAGATCGACCGCTCCGCCCTCAAGGACGCGATCGACCGCTACCAGCTGCTCGACGTGGCGGCGGCCGACCCGGGCCACGCGGGCGGCGACGCCTGACCGCTCCGCTGAGCTGAGCTGAAGTGACGAAGGGCCGGGCACTCCTGACGGGGTGTCCGGCCCTTCGGGTTCCGCGACGGTCCGTCAGGGGCCGCCCGGGCGCCCCGGTAAAGTGCGCTGGATTTCGCACGCACGCACGGGGGACCAGCTTGCCCAGATACGTTTCCGCGCACGACGTCACGCTCTACCTCGCCGGCGTGACCGGCGGGTTCGCCGCGATGGCCGCCACCTACTTCAGCCGCGGCCTGGCCGCCCCGGAGCTCAGCGACGGGGTGGGCTGGGTCTACGGGCTGGGCTGGCTGTCGCTCGTGCTGGCCGTCGTCGCGCTCTGCGTGACCTCGTCGCGGGGACTGGACGGGGACGTCCCGAAGGGCTGGCTGCTCGCCCTGGGCTGCGGCCTGGTCTCGGCGGTGGCGGCGTACTTCATCGCCGGTGTCTTCCTGAAGGCACCACCGCCCGGCAGCCCGGAGGCCCGGTCGGCCTGGACCGTCTACGAGAAGTCGACCGCCAAGGCGGTCGCGTTCTGGCAGCAGGGCGACACCGCGGTCCGGGTGCGCGAGGACGAACTGCGGGCCTACCGGGCCACCGACGGCGAGGAGCTCTGGCGCCTGCCACTGCCGGGCCGGGAGACGGTCTGCTCGGCCGCCTCGGACCCGGCCGAGACCACCGCCCTGGTCACCACCAGCCGCTCGCTCGGCACCTGCGACACGCTCCGCGCGGTGGACCTGACGGCCGGCCGCTGGACCTGGGGCGAGCAGGGCGTCAAACTCGGTGCCCCGGTCGATGCCAGGGGCCGGCGCCAGCTGGCCGCCGTCACCGCGGGCACCGCGCTGGCCGTCGAGAAGGGGCAGCTGCGGGCGCTGCGCCTGACGGACGGCGGCGAGCTGTGGCGGAGCCCGGCCGGCCAGGGCTGCGAGAACCAGGCGGTGGCCGCCGCCGGGGGCAGGGCCGTCCTGGTCGAGTACTGCGCCACCACCTACCGGCAGGGCCGGGCCGCCGTCCGGCAGCTGGGCACGGCCGACGGGAAGCAGCTGTGGAAGAGCGACCTGGGCACCGAGACCGCCCTGGACGCCCTGGACGTGCTCTCCGCCCGGCCGCCGGTCCTGCGGGTCGCGGAGCAGGACACCCGCGGCCTGCAGGGCGTGCTCGGCTTCTCCGAGCAGGGCGCCCCGGGCAGGCCGGTCCCGGCCTCCGGCCCCGGGTACACCCTCGCCGTGGCGCCGGACAACGAGGTGGCCTCCGCCCCCGTGCCGCGCGCCGTGGTGACGGACGGTCAGCTGATCGCCGCCGTGAAGACCGGAAGCAGTTCGGAGGCCGTGGCCGCCTTCTCGCTGGGCGACGGCGGCCTGCGGTGGCTGGCCGACGCGGGCGACGAGGTCTACGGCCTGACCGTCGGACCGGAGGGCGTCGTGGCGCTGACCGACTACGGCTACGACGCCCAGCTGCTGCGGATCGACCCGCCGAGCGGCGAGACCCGCTCGCGGCAGGTGCTGACCTCGGTGGGCGGTGCCACCGCGTGGCTCGCCCCGGCCCCCGGGCGCTACCTGCTCGGGTACGGGCCCGACCAGTACCGGCCGGTGCTGCACGGCGTGGCGCGCTGACCGCCCGGGTGACCGTGCGCGGGAGACCGACGTGACGGGAGGGGGTGCCGCGAGCTGCGGCACCCCCTCCCGTCGTCGTGCTGACCCGGGGTCAGATGTGCACGGCCGGGCCGGCGTCGTTGGCGCCGCGCTTGGTGAGCAGGCCGAGCAGGGCGGCCGCGAAGGCGACCGCCGCGGCGGCGGCGAAGGCCAGCGACATGCCGCTGACGAAGGACTCGTGGACGGCCGTGGCCATGCCCTGGACCACCTGGTCCGGGGTGCCGGGCGGGGCCGGCGGGGCGAAGCCGAGCTGGGCCGCCTGGTCGAGCCCGGCCTGCTGCTCGGGGCCGACCGGCGGCAGGCCGGCCTTCGCCCAGTTGCCCGGCAGCACGTCGGTCACCTCGGCGGCCATCAACGCGCCGAACACGGCGGTGCCGAGGCTGCCGCCGACCTGCATGGCGGCCTGCTGGAGCCCGCCCGCGACGCCGGAGAGCTCCAGCGGGGCGTTGCCGACGATGACCTCGGTGGCGCCGACCATGACCGGGCTGATGCCCAGGCCCATCAGCACGAACCAGAGCGACATCACGCCGGTGCCCGAGTCGGTGGTGAGGGTGGACATCCCGTACATGGCCACGGTGGTGAGCGTCATGCCGACCACGATCGGGATCCGCGGGCCGACCTTGCCGATCGCGGCGCCGGCCGCCGGGGCGCCGACGATCATCATGCCGGTCATCGGCAGCAGGTGGACGCCGGCGTCGACCGGGGCCATCCCGTGCACGTTCTGGAGGTAGAAGGTCACGAAGAAGATGGCGCCGAAGAAGGCGAAGGCCATCAGGACCATCAGCAGCACGCCGGCCGAGAGCGGCACCGAGCGGAACAGGCTGAGCGGGATCAGCGGCTCCTTGGCCTTGGTCTGCCAGAACGCGAAGAGCACCAGGGCGAGCACCGCGCCGCCGAGGAAGAGCAGGGTGGAGGCGTCCCCCCAGCCCCAGCTCGGGGCCTTGATGATGCCCCAGACCAGGGCGAACATGGCCGCCGAGAGCAGGGCGATGCCGGGCAGGTCGAAGGACTTCACCGCGTTCTCGGAGCGGACGTCGCGCAGGATGACGAGACCGAGCAGGACCGCCGCGATGCCGACCGGCACGTTGATCCAGAACACCGACTGCCAGCTGACGTGCTCGACCAGCAGGCCGCCGACGATCGGGCCGGCCGCGGTGGAGGCGCCGATGACGCCGGCCCAGATGCCGATGGCCATGTTGAGCTTCTCGGCCGGGAAGGCGCCGCGGAGCAGACCGAGCGCGGCCGGCTGGAGCAGGGCGCCGAACAGGCCCTGCAACACCCGGAAGGCGATGACCAGTTGGATGTTGGTGGCGAAGCCGATGGCGGCCGAGGTGAGCGCGAAGCCGGCCGCGCCGACCAGGAAGGTGCCCTTGTGGCCGAAGCGGTCACCGATCTTGCCGGCGGTGATCAGGAAGACCGCGAGCGCCAGCAGGTAGCCGCTGGTCACCCACTGGATGTCGGCGGGCGAGGCGCCCAGGTCGGTCTGGATGGCCGGGTTGGCGATCGCCACCACGGTGCCGTCGAGGGCCACCATCATCACGCCGACCGCGACGGTGAGGAGGGTCAGCCAGGGGTGGCCCTGGAAACGGGCGAGGCCGCCGCCTCCCGGCACGCTGCTCGGCCGGGACGGACCGGCCGCCTCGGCGCTCTTGGTCAGGGACTGGCTCATGTCTGACGAACCCTCCGGTCGGTGCTCGGTGCGGTATGGCGGTGACGCCCCGGCCCACCCGTCCCCACGAGTCGTCCGGCCTGGCGGGCGTCACCGCCGTGCGAGATTATGTCAGTCCCTGACATTCGGCAAACACTGTCTTGTGCTGATGTCTGTCTTGTGCAGGGAGCTGCCATTTGTCAGCGCGCTATCGTTGTCAGCACCGATCCACCAGCCCCGGAGGCCCCGCCGCATGGCCGTGCAGCCCACCTCTCCCGCCACCGCCACGGACGGCTGCCGAGTCCTCGGCCTGCGGGAGCGGAAGAAGCAGCGGACCAGGGACGCCCTGGTCTCCGCCGCCCACCGGCTCTTCCTCGACCACGGCTACGCCCGCACCACCGTCGACGAGATCGCCACCGCCGTGGACGTCTCCCAGCGCACCTTCTTCCGGTACTTCGCCAACAAGGAGGAGGTCGCGCTCGCCATCCTGGCCGACGCCGAGGACCACTTCATCGCGACCCTGCGGGCCCGCCCCGCCGAGGAGAACCCCCTTCAGGCGCTGCGCAGTTCGATCGTCCTGACCTGGCGCGACCTGGCCACCACCGAGGACGACCGGGGCATCACGGCCGCCCTCGAACTCATCCAGCTGATCGAGGAGACCCCGACCCTGCTCGCCGCCCACCTGCGCCGGATCACCGACCAGGAACGGCTGGTGGCCCAGCTGATCGCCGCCCGCGAGGGCCTCGACCCGGCGGTGGACCTGCGGCCGCGGGTGCTCGCCGCGGTCTTCGGCGGGGTGCTGCGCAGTGCCCACCTGGCCTGGAGCGGCGGCGGGTCCGGGCCGGGCCCGGAGGGCATGATCGCCGTCATCGAGTCCCACTTCGACCAGCTCGGCCCGGCCCTGGCCGGCGACTGGCGCTGACTCCCCCGATTCTGACGGCGCGTCACCCCCGTCGTGCGCCCCTTCTCCCGGCCCGCGCGGGCTGGTGCTGCCTTCCCCCGGTGCGCGCGGGTACGTGCCCCCTCACGCCGCCGGTGCCAACTCCCCCGGCCCGTGGGTGCACAGCCGGGCCGTGGCCATCCGCCCCGCCCGGTCCCGACGCGGCCGCTCGTACTCGACCAACGGCCGCCCCGACGCCGGTCAGCCCTCGCGGCGCGGCGCCGCCGGGCCGCGGAGCGGGAGGGGGTGACTGAGCACCAGGTTGGTGGTGGTGCTGCCGAGTTGGGCCAGCTCGTCCACCAGCTCCTCCAGGTGGGCCATCGAGGTGGCCGCGATCTTGAGGACGTAGCAGTCGTCGCCGGTGGTGCGCAGGCACTCCAGGATCTCCGGGCGCTCCGCCAGCAGGCGGCGCAGCGGCTCGTGCCGGCTCCCCGGCCCCGGGTACTTGAGCCGGACGACGGCGGGCACCGGGTACCCCGCCCGCGCCAGGTCCACCTCGGCCCGGTAGCCGGTGACCACCCCGGCCGACTCCAGCCGCCGCACCCGCTCGGTGGCCGCCGAGGCGCTCAGGTTCACCCGCCGGGCCAGCTCGGTGAAGGCGATCCGGCCGTCCCGCTGGAGCTCGGCGAGGATCGCCCAGTCGGTCGGGTCGAGACTCTCGGTCATCCGGCCAATCTACCGGGGATTCCACGGCCGATCGGTGATCATGCCGGGAGGAAGGTCTTCTGACGGGCCCTCGGGATTGCGTAGTTTTGACGGCGTGAAGATCGGCGTGAACGTCCCCAACTTCGGCCCGGGCACCGACCCGGGCATGCTGCGCGCCTGGGCCCGGACCGTCGAGGACCTGGGCTTCGACCTGCTGATGATCTCCGACCACGTGGCCATCACCCCGGACGTGGCCGAGCGCTACCCCGCCCCCTTCTACGAACCCTTCACCACCCTCTCCTGGCTGGCCGGACTGACCAACCGGGTGCGGCTGGGCACCACCGTCCTGATCGCCCCGTACCGCCACCCGCTACTCACCGCCCGGATGGCCGCCAACCTGGACGACCTGAGCGGCGGACGGCTGGTGCTGGGCGTGGGGGTGGGCTGGGCCCGGCAGGAGTTCGAGGCGCTCGGCGTCCCGTTCGAGCGGCGGGGGCGGCTGACGGACGAGCTGCTGCGCGAACTGCGGTCCGGTGAGCGGACGTTCCCGCTGTGGGTCGGCGGCAACAGCGATGCGGGGATGCGGCGGGCCGTGCGGTACGGCGACGCCTGGCACCCGCTGCGGTCCACCATGCCCTGGCTGCGGGACGCCGCCGGACGGCTGGCCGCCCTCGACTCCGCACCCGCCTTCGCACCCCGGATCACCCTGCGGATCACCGAGGCCCCGGTGGACGCGCTCGAACGGCCCGCCGGGACCGGGGCGCTCGGCCAGATCCTCGACGACCTCGCCGAACTGCGCTCCCTGGGCTGCGAGTCGGTGGTCCTCGATCCCTACGGCGGCGATCCGGAGGAGACCCGCCGCCCCGACGCCGCCTGGCAGGCCCTGGCCGCCATGGCCACCTCCCTCTCCTGAACGGAGCCTTCGTGATGACCACCCCTGAGGACCTCCCCCTGCTGCGCCGCGCCATCGCCCTCGCCGACGAGGCCGGGGCCGGCGGGAACCCGCCGTTCGGCTCGCTGCTGGCCTCCGGGGAGGGGGTGGTGCTGGCCGAGGAGCGGAACACCACGCTGACCGACCGGGACATCACCGCCCACCCCGAACTGAAGCTGGCCCGTTGGGCCGCACGGGAGTTGACGCCGGAGGCGGCGGCGGAGACGACGATGTACACCAGCTGCGAGCCGTGCGGGATGTGCGCGACGGCGATCCAGGTGGCCGGCCTGCGCCGGGTCGTCTTCGCCCTCTCCGGCGAGCAACTCCTCACCATCCGCCCGGGCAGCGGCCGCCGGCCCGTCCCGCAGGACGGGCCCGCCCTCTGGGAGGAGGTCCGGGCGGCGGTCGCACCGTACTACCCCCGCTGAGCGGGCGTCAGTCGCCGCGTTCCCGGAAGACGCGGGGCGGCATGGGGTCGGCGGGTTCGCGGAGGACGCCGTTCAGCTGGTCGTAGCGGAAGAAGCGGGCGGTCTCGGTGGAGACGCCGGCCTGTTCGCCGATCTCGTACCAGAAGGCCCCGGCGGCGTAGGCGGCGCGGGCCGCGAGACGTAACTCGCCGTCTAGTTGGGTGAGTTGCTTCTTGGCCTCGGTCTTCCGGGCCGCGGCCAGGGCCACCTCGGCGAGCGCCGCCTCGCGGGCCTCGCGTTCGCGCTGCTGACGGTGGTTCAACTGGCGTTCCCTTCGCTGTCCGAGAGCGCCACCAGACACGCCGGGTCGGTCTCCCACTCGCACCCGCCGCCCACCGGCCGGAGGTAGGCGGCCCTCCCGAGGGTGTCCCGGTACTCCCCCACGCGCCCCGACCTGGTGTCGGTCACCAGTTCGCCGACCTCCGGACGGAGGACGGCCTTGCAGCTTTCGGTCACTGAATGACTCCTCTGTGTCGTCGTTCGGCCTCCACGATGGCGGTCGGCTGGCTAGGCTCGGAAGGGATTTCAACTGGACAGTGGGGGCTGTTGATGAATCTCCGCGACCTGGATCCGTCGGTGTCGCCGCTGGCGGCGTTCGGCATGCAGCTCCGGCGCAGCCGGAAGGCGAGGGGCCTCTCCCAGGCCGACCTCGGGCGCAAGCTCAACTGCTCCGACTCGTACGTGTCCTACATCGAACGCGCCGAGCGCCAGCCCCCACCGTGGTTCGCCCCGAAGGCGGACGAGGTGTTGGAGACGGGCGGGACACTGGAGTTGATGTGGTGGCAGCTCCAGCACTCGATGCTGATCGAGGGCTTCCCGGAGTATGCCCGGGAGGAGTCCAAGGCCGCGGAGATCCGCGTCTTCGAACTCGGCGTCATCCCCGGGCTGCTCCAGACCGCGGGGTACGCACATGCCTATGGTCTCGCTCCGGTGGGCTGGGGTGACGTCACGCGCGAACAGGCGGAGGAACGGATCGCCTTCCTGCTGGCTCGGCAGACCCTGCTCACGAGGAAGGACGGCCCGCTCGTCTACGCCGTCCTGGACGAGAGTTGCCTCCATCGCCCGATCGGAGGTCCGTCCGTGATGGCCGAGCAGCTCGCCCACCTGGAACGGCTCGCCGAGCGCCCCGACCTGGTCCTCCAGATCGCGCCGCACAGTCTCGCGGAACGGCGCCCGCTCAGCGACACGCTGTGGCTGCTGACGATGCCGGATCGCACCGTACTCGGCTATACCGAGACGTTCCAACGCGGATACCTGGAACGGGAGAAATCCACCGTTGCCAAGTGGGAGCGGCTCTATGCTCGGCTCCAGGTCGAGGCACTGTCGCGGACGGACTCACTGGCCCTCATCCGCGCTGCACGAGAGGACTTGGAACATGCGCGCTAACTCGGATCGGCTTTCCTGGCGGAAGAGTTCGTACAGCGGCCAGGGCGGCGAGTGCATCGAGGTGTCCGACCACGTCCCCGGGCTCGTGCCCGTCCGCGACTCCAAGGACCCCGGCGGGCCCGCGCTCCTGTTTCCTGCCGCTGCCTTCGACGCCTTCGTCCGGGCCGTGAAGGCCGGTCACTTCGGCTGAGCCAGTTCGGTGGAATCCGCTCCGGCGGTGGGGTGGCATCGGCACAATCGTCTGCGTGTCCGACTATCTCGAGTTCACCTTTGACGATGGTTCAGCCGTACTGCTGCGGACCTTCCCGGTCCAGGCCACCGCGCCCGCGGGTCCGGCCCCTGCCAACCTGCCGCCCGGGCTGGGGGGCGGGGAGCCGGTGGGGCGGCGGGCGGAGGAGTTGGGCGAGCGGCTGACCGCGCTCGGGGAGGGGGCGCTGCGGACGGCGTTGAGTCCCCTGGTGCCGTTGCTGCAGCAGGTGCACGACACCGTGTCCTCGGTGCCGAGCCGGCCGCACGAGGTGTCGGTGGAGTTCGGGGTGCAGCTGGGGGCGGACCTGAAGCTGGGCGTGGTGGGCGGCAGCGCCGAGGCCAGCCTGACGGTCTCGGCCACCTGGCAGCTCGCGCCGCGCGCTGCCGCCGCGGAGCCCGGCGCGGCCGGCTGACCCGGGGTGGGGTGGTTCGACGGGTCCGACGCGGCCGAGACGGGGATCCGCGCGGCGTTCGTGTCGGTGATCGGCCCCGACGGACAGCCGGTGGGCGGTGGGGTGTACCTGCACGGCCGGTACGTGCTGACCTGCGCCCACGTGGTGAACGCCGCGCTGGGCCGGAGGCTGTTCGAGGCCTCGGACCCGGCCCCGGACGCCCGGCTGGACGTGGCGTTCCCGGCGGGTTCCGCATCCGCCGCACCGCCCGGCCATGCCCGCGTCGAGGCCTGGCTCGCTCCACGGTCGGCCGACGGGGGCCCCGCCCCCGAGAGCGCCGTGGAGTGGCTGGGCGACCTGGCCGTCCTCCGGCTGGACGGGGAGCCGTCCCCGGACGCCCTCCCGCAGCCCTGGGCCGCGATGACGGTGGGTCAGCAGCTGCGTGCCTGGTACGGCACCGGCCAGGCGGTCTCGGCGACCTCGACCACCGTCCAGGTCTGCGAACCGGACCGCAGCTACGTGGACGCGGCCGCGTCCGGCCCGGCCATCGGCCCCGGGTACAGCGGCGGTCCGCTGTGGTCGGCGGCGGACCAGGCCGTGGTCGGTCTGGTGGCGGGGCAGTTGCGCGGGACCGGTGGCTTCGGCGACCGGAGCCTGGTGCTCTCCTGGCAGACCGTCAGGTCCGAGCTGGAACGGGCCCTCGGCCCCGCCCGGGCGGTCGCGCTGCTGCTGCCCGGACACCCGGAGCCCGCGACCGCGCTCCAGGACGGACTCCCGGAACTCTCCGACCTCATCGGCGAGTTGTTCCCTGGCACCACCGAGCGGGCCGACAGCGCCGCGCACCTGGCCGAGCTCTTCCACCTGGGCCGGGGCCCGGCCGGCACCGCCCCGTCCGTGGAGCGGATGGCGGCCCTGCTGCTCGCCGAGCCCCGTGCGCTGGCCGCCCTGGCCGAGTACCGCCGCCTCCACCACCCCGACCAGGCATCCCGGTTGCTGGACCTCGGGCAGGAGCTGGCGGTGCCCGGACTGCTCTCGCCGGAGCAGTACGGCCGGCTGGTGGCCATGCTGGAACAGGCCCTCGAACCACCCGCACCCGGACTGCCGTCCCTGACCGCGCTGCTGGCCGCCGCGCTGCCCCGGGTGGACCTCCCGCCGGCCCTGCTGGGCGGCCCCGTTCCGGAGGGCTCCGGCAGCAGGACGGCGTCCCTGGTGCGGCACTTGGAGGAGTACCGGCCAGCACGGTCGACCACGGAACGGGGGCGGGGCCCGCGCCGGGTGCCCCAACTGCTGCGCTTCGTGGAGTACGTGGCCGCCGCGCTCCGCACCGGAGGCGGGACCGCCCTGGCGCGCCGGCTCCGGGCCTGGGACGAGAACGCCGCCGACCGTCTCCACGTCTCCCTGGAAGCACTGCGCGACTACCGGGCGGACGCCGAGGACTGGGCGGGCGCCGGGGCGGGGGCGAGCACCGAGAACGGCTCGTCCCGGCTGGTGGTCCGGCTGACCAGGTACCAGCGCTCCGGTGCCGGACGGTTCCGCTGCGCGCTCTGGGTGGACCTCGGGGACGGGGAGCTGCGCCCGGTGGACGGCCCGGGCGGGCGGCCGGGCACCCCGGAGGAGGTGGCCCGGGACCTCCGCGCGGTGATGGCGGGGTGGGAGGACGAGGGCGAGGACCCCTATCCCACCGTCGAGTTCGTCCTGGACAAGGAGGAGCTCGGGCTGGCGGTCGAGGAGTGGGACACCGCCTACCCGGAGGAGCTGGCCGACGGGGACGAGCCGCGCCCGCTCGGCACCGTCCACCCGGTGGTGGTCCGGCTCGCGCTCGACCTGGACCCGGTCCGCAGCCGGGAGCGGGCCAAGGCCCTCGCGTTCCGGTGGCGCTGGCGGACGGTCAGCCCACCGCTGCACCTGGACGGCGACCACCAGGAGCCCCGGCAGGTGGCCAGCGCGCTGCTCAGCCACCGGGCGGCCACCTGCGTGGTGCTGGGCGGACCGGACCCGGAGCGCCGGGTGCAGCTCGCGGTGAAGTGCCTGCGGATGGGGGTACCGGTGGTGATCTGGGACCGCGCCGCCGACGGCGTGCTGCAGGCCGGGCACTTCGCGCCGATCGACCCCGGCGGCCCCGAGCACTCGCTCCCCGAACGGGTCCGCAGCTACCGGGCCGGTGCCTTCGGCTACGCGGAGCGCTTCCCGCTGCGTCCGGTACTGGCCCGCGAGGACCCGACCAGGCCGCTGCCGCAGACCCTCGCCTTGACCGACCCGGAGGAGAGACCGTGAACGCCGCACCGCCCGAACCGGCCGACGCCTGGCGGATCTTCCGCGGGGACGGGCGCCCGCGCACCCCCGACCTGCCACCGGTGCCGCCCTGGCGCCGGCTCGGCGGACCAGCCGCAGCGGGCGGTGGGCACCGCCCCTACCGGATCGACCCCGTGCACGTGGACGTGGTCAACGCCGCGCTGCAGCTGCGCCGTCCGCTGCTGGTGACCGGCCGCCCCGGCACCGGGAAGACTTCGCTGGCACACGCCCTGGCCCACGAACTGAGCCTGGGTCAGGTGCTGCACTGGCCGGTCAACAGCCGCTCCAACCTGCCCGACGCGCTCTACCGGTACGACGCGATCGGCCGCCTGCGGGAGGCCACCCTGGCCCGGGAGACCGGCCGGGACCGGCCCGAGCCGGACATCGGCGCGTTCCTGCGGCTCGGGCCGGTCGGTACCGCGCTGGTCGCGGCCGGGCGGCCCCGGGTGCTCCTGGTGGACGAGCTGGACAAGGGCGACGTCGACCTGCCGAACGACCTGCTGACGGTCTTCGAGGAGGGCAGCTTCGAGATCCCGGAGCTGGCCCGGCTCCCCGAGGAGCAGTCCGTGGTCCGGGTGCTGACCGCCGACCCGGGCCGGGAGACGGTGCCGGTGACCCGGGGTCTGGTGCACTGCACCGAGTTCCCGGTCGTGGTGATCACCAGCAACGGCGAGCGGGACTTCCCGCCCGCCTTCCTGCGCCGCTGCCTCCGGCTCGAACTGCCCGACCCCGACGCGGCCGCGCTGCAGGAGATCGTCGAGGCCCACCTGGGTGCCGGGGCGCTGGCCGGGGCGGAGGACGTGCTGGCCGAGTTCCTGGAGCGGCGCACCCAACGGGAGTTGGCGACCGATCAGCTGCTGAACGCGGTCTTCCTCCGCAAGGGCGGGGTGGACCTGGACGCGCACCGGCTGCTGGAGGCGGTCCTGCACAACCTGGGCGGCACGGTCTGATCCGCCGGGGCGCCGCCCGAGGAGAAGGGAGGGACATGAGCTCGGCACTGGACCGGGCCCGCGAGGTGCTCCGCGCCTCCGGGGCCGACCTGGACCTGCACGAACTGCTGGACGTGCTCTGGCTGGCCCGCACCCTGCCGCCGGACCTCGCCCTCCCGCTGACCCGCCACCCCCTGCCCGGGGACCGGGCCGCCGGGCCGGACGGCGGCGGGGCGGCGGCGGGCACCGATCCCGCCCCCGAGGGCACGGCCGGGCCGGAGGGTGCCGAGCACCCGGCCCGCCGGCTCTACACGGGGACCGCTCCCGGCACCGGGCCCGGCGGGACCAGGGAGACCGGGCTGCCCGAGCCCCGGGCCCTGCCGGACGCCCGTGACCTGGCACGGGCACTGCGCCCGCTGAACCGCCGCCGGACCGTACCGGGCGGTGGAGAGCTGGACGAGTCCGCGACCGCGACCCGCTGGGCCGAGACCGGCATTCCGGAGCTGGTGCTCCGGCCGGGCCGGGAGCCCTGGCTACGCTGCGTCCTGGTGGTGGACGACGGTGTGCCGATGCTGATCTGGCGCAGGCTGGTAGCCGAACTGGACGCGCTGCTCGGCAGGTTGGGCGGGTTCCGGCAGATCACCGTGGTCGGCCTGCGCAACCGGGGCCCCGGCCCGGTCCGTCTGCGGGCCCGCCCGTTCGACGCGGCCGGGCCGGCCCGCTCCCCCGCCGCCGTCACCGACACCACCGGCCGGACCCTGGTCCTGGTGGTCACCGACGGCGCCGGCGCCGCCTGGCGGGACGGCCGGATGCGGGCAGTGCTGGACGGCTGGGGCCGCCGGGGTCCGACCGCCCTGTTGCACACCCTACCCAGCCGGATGTGGCCCGGCTCGGGGGTGGCCGGCGACCCGTACCCGGTGTCCGGCTCCGCCGCCGGAGTCCCCAACTCCCGCTGGCAGATGCCGTCCTGGGCGTCCGAGGGGCTCCGGGCCGGGGGCCGGGTGCCGGTCCCCGTCCTGGAGCTCTCCCCCGCGTCGCTCCAGCCCTGGGCCGGGCTGGTCGCCAGCGGGGGCACCGCGCGACTGACGCTCTGGGAGGAGTGGCCGGTGCCCGAGACCGCTGCCGCCGCCCGACGCCGGCCGCTGACGGCGGATCAGGAGTTGGAGGACTTCCTGCGCGCGGCCTCGCCGGGCGCCCGACGGCTGGCGGCGTACATCGCGCACCTGGCGCCGCTGAGCGTGCCCGCGATGCGGCTGGTCGGACTCGCCGCCCCGACGTCCGCCGGCCGGCCGCGACCAGGCAGCGTGGAGCTGGCCGAGGTACTGCTGGGCGGGCTGCTCCGTCCGGTGGCGCCTCCGGCCGAGGCTTCGGAACAGCCGCTCCAGCACCGGCAGTTCGACCTCGTCGCGGAGGTCAAGGAACAACTCGCCGAGCTGGTGCCCGCCACCGAGCTGCGCGCTCTGCGGCGGGCGGTCTCCGGCAGGTTGGAGCGGCTGGCCGACGCCGGGCCCGGCTTCCCGGCCCGGCTGGCCTCCGACGGCCCCGGCCCGGCGGGCCGGGGCGAATTCGCGGTCGCCACCGGCCGCCTGCTGAGCCGTCTGGAGCCCGACGCGCCCCAGGCCGTCGCCGACGGACCGGCCGAGCCACGGCCCTCCCGGCCGGCCACCCCGCGACGGCGGTCCGCCGCAACGGCCACCGCCCGCCCCCGGCCGGAGGCCGGCCGGGGCGCCTACTTCTTCCTCAGTTACGCACGCACTCCGCAGCCCGGTGGCTCCGGCGATCCGGACCGCTGGATCACCAAGTTCTTCGAGGACCTCAGCGAATCCGTCCTCTCCTGGACCGCTCTCCCGGCCGGCCGGCCGGTCGGCTTCATGGACCGGGGCACTCACCTGGACGACCGGTGGCAACGAGCGGTCTCCCAGGAGCTCGCCGAGTGCCGGGTCTTCGTGCCGCTCTACTCGCCCCGCTACTTCGCCAGCACCGGCTGCGGCCAGGAGTGGCACACCTTCGCCCAGCGCCCCGTCCACTCCCTCCGGGGCCCGGAACCCGCCAGTGGCATCGTGCCGGCGCTCTGGGTCCCGACGCACAACCGCCAGATCCCCGAGGTGGCACGCCAACTCCCGCACCGTCACAGCACGTTCGGCGAGGACTACGCCGCCGAAGGACTGTACGGGCTCATCAGGCTCAGCCACCTCCGGAGCTCCTACGAACTGGCCGTGCACCGGCTGGCCCAGCGGATCGTCGAGGTGGCGCAGGACACGGTGGTCGAGGGCGGCGGGCCGGCCCTGGACTTCACCGCCCAGCCCAACGCCTTCACCGCACCGCGCGTCCACCCGATGCGGATCTCCGTCATCGCGTACCGTGCGGACGAACGGCCGGACGGCACCGACCCGCGGCACTACGGCCCGCGGCGGCTGGACTGGGTCCCGTTCCCGTCCAGCTCCCCGCACAGCGTGGCGGAACACGCGGCGAGGATCGCGCAGGAGCTCGGGTTCGCACCGAGCGCACACGGCGTCGAGGAGGAGCTGGAGGTGTTCGACTCCGGCTCGCCGCCGACCGCCCCCGCCGTCGTCCTGGTGGACCGTCGGGCCCTCCAGGACTTCAACCGCCAGGGAATCCTGGACCGGTTCACCCACACGAGAGCACCGTGGGTGGGCGTGGTGGTGGTGGACGGCGAAACCGGGTTCGACGAGGCGGTGCGCTCGGCCATGAGGGAGGCGGACCGCGGCTTCGGGGCCCTCGACGTCGACGTGCCGGGCACGGAGCGGCGGCCGAGGACCGGCCGGGACCTCCCGTAGCGCGGAACCGCGCGTCATACCCCGGTACTACGCCGAAGACCGGACCTGGGTACGAGCCCGTCCGCGCGGTGGGCGCCTAGGGTGGCTGGGGTGAAGATGCAGGTTCCTCCTCCGGTGAACGAGGCCGTCCAGTGGGCCGGCGATCAGCTCGGCGATCTCGGGCGGGCGTTGTTGGCGCCTGCCGAGGGGCATGTGCCGCTGCTTGCGGGGGCGCAGCGGGCGTGGGTGCGGGCGTTGCCTTACCTGTTGGCGGTGGCGGCGGCGGTCACGTTGTTGTCGACCGGCACGGTCGTGTTGGCGAATGACTACGGGCTGCCGGTGGCGGTGGCCGGGGCGTTGGCGTTGACGCAGTCGGTGCCGTTGGTGGTGGCGGTAACCAGGCCGTTGGCGGCGTGGTGGGTGATGTCGGCCGGGGTGGTGCTGGGGGCGTTGGCCACCGCGTGGACGCCGGAGAGTGCCGGGGCCTGGCCGTGGCCGGTGCCTACGTTGCTCGGGTACGTGTTCCTGATGGCGGCGTTGGCGTTGCGCGAGCGTGGGCGGACGCTGCTGGCGGTGTGGTTGGTGACCGTGGCGGCCAGTGTGGTGGCCAGTGACCTGCACCAGCCCCGGGCCGGGCAGACCGCGGTGATCACGGTGGCGATCTCGGGTGCGGTGCTGCTGCTGGGCTGGACGGTCCGGGGCCGCGGGGAGGCGCAGCAGAAGCTCGCGGAGCAGGAGCGGATCAGCGAGGCGGAGCGGGAGCGCTCCACCCTGCTGGAGGAACGGGCCAGGATCGCACGGGAGTTGCACGACGTCGTCGCCCACCACATGTCGGTGATCACCGTGCAGGCGGACTCCGCGCCGTACCGGTTGAGCGGGCTGCCGCCGGAGGCGGTGGAGGAGTTCGGGACCATCGCGGCGGCGGCGCGCGGTTCGCTGGCTGAGATGCGGCGGCTGCTCGGGGTGCTGCGCAGTGACGGCGGGGCGCCGGACCGGGCGCCGCAGCCGGGGGTGGAGCAGTTGGACCGGCTGGTGGAGACGGTCCGTCAGGCGGGGGTGCGGGCCTCGCTGCGAGGCGGGGACGACGACGGGGAGCTCGGCGAACTGCCGCAGGGCGTCAGTCTGTCGGCGTACCGGATCGTGCAGGAGGCGCTGGCCAACGTGGTGCGGCACGCGCCCGGCGCGGTGGCGGAGGTGGTGGTCGCGTTGGAGGGCCGGACCCTGCTGGTGACGGTGGAGAACGGGCCGGGCGGGACGCCGGGGGTGGAGAGCGGCGAGGGCACCGGGCACGGGCTGGTGGGAATGCGTGAGCGGGTCCGGCTACTGTCGGGCAGGTTGGAGACCGGACCGACCGCCTCGGGCGGTTTCCGGGTCGCCGCCGAACTGCCCGTCAACAGCACCGGAGAGAGCCCCCGATGACCATCCGCGTAATCATCGTCGACGACCAGGCGATGGTCCGGGCCGGGTTCGCCGCGCTGCTCAACGCGCAGAGCGACATCGACGTGGTCGGCGACGCGCCCGACGGCCGGCAGGCGCTGGAGGTCAGCGGGCGGACCCATCCGGACGTGGTGCTGATGGACGTCCGGATGCCGGAGATGGACGGCCTGGAGGCGGCCCGCCGCCTGCTGGATCCTCCGCCGGGCGTCGTCCACCGGCCGAAGGTGCTGATGCTGACCACCTTCGACGTGGACGACTACGTCTACGAGGCGCTGCGGGCCGGGGCCTCCGGCTTCCTGCTCAAGGACGCCCCGCCGGCCGACCTGATCGCCGCCGTCCGGGTGGTGGCGGCCGGGGAGGCGCTGCTGGCGCCCTCGGTGACGCGCCGTCTGATCGAGGACTTCGCGCGGAACAAGCCCACCCCGCGCCGGGACCGCAAGCTCCAGCTGAACGGGCTGACCCCGCGCGAGACCGAGGTGCTGGAGCTGATCGCCCGGGGCCTGTCCAACCAGGAGATCGCCGAACGGCTGGTGGTCGCCGAGCAGACCGTGAAGACCCACATCGGCCGCATCCTGGCCAAGCTGGACCTGCGCGACCGCGCCCAGGCGGTGGTGCTGGCGTACGAGTCCGGCCTGGTGACCCCGGGTCAGTAGGACTTCGGGGGCAGCTGGTCGAGGTGATCGCGCGCCCAGGTGCAGGCGATGTCCAACTGGCCGAGCAGCGAGCGCCCCAGACCGGTGAGGGCGTACTCGACCCTGGGCGGGTTCTCCTCGTACGCGGTCCGGCTGACCCAGCCGTCGCGCTCCATGGCGCGGAGCGTCTCCGTGAGCACCTTCGGGGTGACGCCGAGCGGCACCTTCAACTCGCCGAACCGGCGGGGTCCTTCGGCCAGGCAGCGCAGCACCATGCCGCTCCACTTGTCGCCGACCCGGATGGGCATCCGGCGGCCGCAGTCCGGGTCGAACATGTCGGCTTCCAGGGGCGTGGTCATACCCACACCATAGGGCCGGTTCCGTTGAAGTAACCGGGGTCCCTCCTCGTACGGTCGTCCCGCAGCGGGCCCGGACGGGCCCTTCGAGGGAGGAATCCGATGGGGAAGATCGTGGTGTTCGGGGCCGGCGGGCGCGTGGGCGGCGCCGCCGTGGCGGAGGCGGTGCGGCGCGGGCACACGGTGACGGCGGTGGTGCGGGATCCGGCGAAGTACCCGGCGCTGGGCGGTCAGGACGCGGTGACGGTGGTGCGCGGGGACGCCACGGACGCCGGGTCGGTGGCGGCGGTCGCGGCGGGGCACGACGCGGCGGTGAACGCCTCGGTGCGGCTGGACCTGCCCGCCGAGGAGTACTTCACGGCGGCCGCCCGGGCGATGGCCGAGGGGCTCGGACGGGCGGGGGTGGGGCGGCTGCTGACGCTGGGCATCGCCACCACCCTGGAGTTCTCGCCGGGGGTGCGGGTGATGGACGACCCGCAGTTCCCCGAGGAGTACCGGGTGTTCTCGCAGGGGCACGTCGCGGAGTTCGAGCTACTGACCGCCGCCGGGCCCGAGCTCGACTGGCTGATGGTGGTCCCGCCGATGGACCTCGACGCGGGGGCGGAGGCCACCGGGGAGTACCAGGGTGCGGTGGGCTCGGTGGTGGGACGGGGGCGGATCTCGCACGCGGACCTGGCGGTGGCGCTGCTGGACGAGATCGAGGCACCCCGGCACCACCGGGTGCAGTGGGCGGTCTCGCACTGAACTCCCCCTGAAGAGAAGGATGTTGGAGCCCGCCCCGGACCACGGTTCGGGGCGGGCTCCGTCGTACCGGGAGCGTGCTCCCCCTTGGTCCCCGTAGTACCCCGGTATGAGCACGGGGTTGGCGCTGCGGGGTGACGTCCCGTCAGGCATCGGCTTCGTACCTTCCTCTCCGTCAAGAGCGGCGCGAGGAGAGGCGGAGCGAGATGAAGGCGCGACTGAGGCGGGCACTGGCCGCAGGGCTGCTGACGGTCCTGGCGGTCGGCGGGGCCGGCGGCTGGGCGGCGGCGGACGGGCAGCGGGCGGTCACCGGCCCGCCGCCCGGGGCGGCCGCGTGGGTGGCCGACACCACGCTCGGGGTGCGGCTGCCGGAGCCGGGCCGCGCCACGGCCGCCGAGGTGGCGGAGTTCTTCGCCGGGCAGCCGCAGGCACAGCAGCGGGCGCTGGCGGTGCGCCACCCGCTGGTGGTGGGGAACCTGGATGGCGCCCCGTACCGGCTGCGCTACCTCGCCAACTCGCTCGCGCTCCAGGAGGAGCGGCGGCACGAGCTGGCCCGGGCCGCCGACCCGGCGCTGCCGGAGCGGGACCGGAAGGCGGCCGCCGCGCGGGCCGCCCGGTACGCGGAGTTGGGCGGGCGGCAGATCCTGGCCTTCGACCCGCGCGGGCGGGGCCAGTACGCCGAGGTGTTCGGCGAGTTGGGGCAGGCAGGGCAGGCGGGGCACACCGTCGTGGTGGTGCCGGGCTCCGACATCGACCTGATGACCGGCGACCGGGCCTCGGCCCACTACGGCACCCCGGGCGGCGCGGCCGAAGCGCTGCGCGCCGCCTCCGGCGAGCGGCTCGCGGTGATCGCCTGGACCGGCTACACCACCCCCGTCAAAGTCGGCCTGGACGCGGCGACCTCCCGCCTGGCGGAGGCCGGCGCCGCCCGCCTCTCGGCCTTCCTGGACGGGCTGACGCCGGTGACCGGGCCGGTCACCCTGGTCTGCCACAGCTACGGCACGGCGGTCTGCGGGCTCGCCGACCCGAAGCCGGAGCAGGTGCGCGGCGTGGTCGCGCTCGGCTCGCCCGGGATGGACGTGACCGGGGCGGACGCGCTGCGGGTGCCGCTCTGGGTGGTCAAGCGCAACGCCGAGGACTGGATCGACAAGGTCCCGAACGTCTCCCTCTTCGGCCTCGGCCACGGCGCCGACCCGGATGAACCCGCTTACGGCGCACGGCTGGTGAGCTCCACCGGCTCGCACGGCCACAGCGGCTACCTGGTGCCCGGCACCACCTCCCTCGCCAACACCACCGCCATCGCGCTGGGCGAGGACGCCCGCGTCGACTGCGCCGCCGACGGCCCGGCCTGCTCGGCCGCCGCCACCAGCTGACTCCCCCTCAGCCCCCCAGACCCTCAGACCCTCAGACCCTCAGAGAGGCTCCCCCGTGCTCACCCGAATCCGGCGCTCCGCCGCCGCCGTGGACGCCAAGACCCCCGCCACCCGCGACCGCGCCCTGGACGGGCTGCGCGCTGTCGCGCTGCTCGCCGTACCGCTCGGCCACTGGATGCTCGGCGGCTTCACCACCACGCCGGACGGCGTGCTGCACAACGAGAGCCCGCTCTCCACGCTCGGCTTCTTCGCCCCGCTCAGCTGGGTGCTCCAGATGCTCGGCGTCTTCTTCCTGGTCGGCGGGTACTCCTCGGCGAAGTCATTGGCGCGGGCCGCGGAGCGCGGGGCCTCCACCGCGGACTGGTTCCGGCAGCGGGCGGTGCGGCTGCTGCGGCCGGTGCTGGGGGTGGCGGCGGTCTGGGCGCTGCTGGCGCCGCTGCTCGGCGCGCTCGGGGTGCCGCAGGGGACGGTCCGGACCGGCACCGTGCTGGTGGTCCAGCCGCTCTGGTACATCGGCATCTACCTGGCGCTCACCGCGCTCACCCCGCTCTGCCTGCGGCTCGGCCGCCGGCTCCGCGGCTGGGCCGCCGCCCCGCTGCTCGCCTCCGTCGCCGTGGTGGACGTGCTGCGGTACGGGCCGTGGGCGGACTCGGTGCCCTCCTGGCTCTCCCTGCTGAACTTGCTTCCCGGCTGGCTGTTCGGCTACCAGCTCGGCGTCTCCTGGGCGCAGGGGCACATCCGGCGGGCGGGCGCCTGGCTGCTCGCGCTGGGCGGCGCCGCCCTGTTCGCCGTCCTGCTGACCGTCTTCCACTACCCGGCCAGCATGGTCGGCGTCCCCGGCGCGGCCCGCACCAACTCGCACCCGCCGTCCCTGCTGGTGCTGGCGCTGGCCTCGGCGCAGTGCGGCGCGGCGATGCTGCTGCGCGAGCGGATCGGGCAGGCCCTGCGGCGGCCGCTGCTCTGGCTTCCGGTGGTGGCGGTGAACCTCTCGGCGATGACCATCTTCTGCTGGCACCAGACCGCGATGTTCTCCGTCGGCGCCCTCGCCTCCGCCCTCGACACCACCGTCCCCGGCCTCACCACCGCCCCCGACTCGCTCGCCTGGGTGCTCGCCCGGCTCGCCTGGCTCCCGGTCTTCGCCGTGGTCCTGGCCGGCATCGCCAGGTACGCCCGCCGCTTCGACGCCCCCTGGCGCCTGCCCCGCCCGTGGAAGGCCGCCCTCACCACCGCCGCCGCCCTCTTCGCCGTCCAGGCCCTCGGCGCCCTCTGACGCCCCGTCGGCCGGGACGCCGACCGCCGACACGCCGGGTGCCGGTGCGCGAAAGCCTTAGGGTGGCGGGATGGTGACGTTCGATCAGTTCCGCGAGATGGGGCTGGCCCTGCCCGAGGCGGGCGAGCGGGTGACGTGGGAGACCACGGTGACGCTCAGGGTCGGGGAGAAGATCTTCGCGATGGGGACGCCGGGGTCGGGGGAAGTCACGGTGAAGGCCTCGAAGGAGGACCAGACGGAGCTGCTGGCGGCCGAGCCGGAGGTGTTCTCCTCGGCGCCGTACGTGGGGCGGCACGGGTGGGTGCTGGTGCGGCTGGCCGGGGTGGACGGCGGGGAGCTGCGCGAGCTGATGGCGGAGGCCTGGCGGAGCGTCGCACCGAAGCGGCTGGTCAGGGAGTTCGACGCGGGTGGCGGAACCGGGGGAACCCTGTGAGCCATCCCACAGTTTAGCCGGGCACGGTGTCCGGTCGGAGCACCTACGCTGGCTGACGAAGAGCCGGCGGTGGTATCACCACGAGCCCGAGGATGGTGACCAGTTGCCGCAGCGCACCCCGCATGAGCGCACCCCCCGTGAGGTGCAGCGAAGGCGCCGGATGAAGCGTGCCGCGATGGGCCTGTTCGCCACCGTCGCGGTGCTCGCGGACACCGGCGCGGCAGCCGCCCAGGCGGCGGCGGGCAGCGAGCAGATCGCGATCACCACGCCTCCGACCGGCAGCGCCCAGTGGGTGGCCGACCGTTCGCTGGGCCGGGTGCTGCCGGATCCGGCGAGCGCCGCCCCGCGCGACGTGGCCACCTTCTTCGCCTCCCTGTCCGCCGCCGAGACCGACCGGCTGGTCACCGAGCACCCGCTGGTGGTCGGGAACCTGGACGGCGTCCCGCCCGCCCTTCGCTACCGGGCCAACCGGCTGGCCGTCGAGGCCGAGCGCGACCGCGCCCGGACCCAGGCCGCCGACCCGGAGCTGACCGCCGGCGCCCGCGCGCTGGCCGAGGCCCGGGCCAACGACAGCGACCACCTGCTGGAGCGCGGCCGGCAGATCCTGGCCTTCGACCCGCGCGGCCGCGGCCTGGTCAGCGAGGTGTACGGGGACCTGGAGAGCGCCCAGCGGGTCTCGGTGCTGGTACCCGGTTCGGAGTCGGACCTCGGCCACTTCGACCAGGCGGCGGAGCCGCTGCGCTCGCCGGCCGGGATGGCCCGGGCGCTGTACGAGGAGGAGAAGCGGCGCGCCTCCGGCACCCGCACGGCGGTGATCGCCTGGACGGGGTACGTCAGCCCGGTCGGCCTGGGGCCGGACGCCGTCACCTCCCGGCTCGCCGAGGCCGCCGCGCCCCGGCTGGAGCGGCTGCTGGACGGCCTCGCGGTGACCAACAGGACGGACGCGCCGCCGGCGCTGTTCTGCCACTCCTACGGTTCGGTGGTCTGCGGCACGGCCGCGCCGGCCATCCACAACGGCACCGACATGGTGGTCTTCGGCAGCCCCGGGATGGGGGTGTCGGACGCGTCGGCGCTCGGCACCGGCGTCCGGGTCTGGGCCACCCGCAACCCCAGCGACTGGATCGGCAACGTGCCCTACCTGGAGGTCGGCGGCCTCGGCCACGGCGCCGACCCGACCTCCCCCGCCTTCGGCTCCGTGGTGATCTCCTCCGCCGGGGCGGCCGGGCACGCCGGCTACCTCTCCCCCGACACGGCCAGCCTGCGCAACTTCGCCGAGCTCGGCCTCGGCCACTACGGCGACGTCCGCCCGGCCGTCCCCCGCGACGCCAACTGAGCGGCCCGGGCCTCACCTCGCGGACCCGGCCGCCCGAGCCACCGCCGCTGACGGACCTCCGCCGTACGGTGGGGCCATGACGGTGATTCGGGAGGGCCTCCACCACCTGCGCAGCGCGGCGGACGGCCGGCTGCTGACGGTGGCCGACGAACGGCGGCGCAGCGGCGCCAAGTTGTGCGTGGCCGAGCCGGACGGCTCGCCCGGCCAGCTCTGGCGGATCTCCGCCGTGCACCCGGGCGGCGGGCTCTACCACCTCACCAGTGAGGGCAGCGGACGCCGGCTGGACGTGGCCGGGGCACGCACCGAGGACGGCGTCCCGGTCCAGCTCTGGACCCCGAACGGCTTCGGCGCCCAGGACTGGCTGCTGGAGCGCCACGTGGACGCCCCCGACACCTTCAACCTGGTCGCGCTGATCAGCGGCCGCACCCTGGAGATCGGCCCCGACGGCACCGCCCGCCAGTGGGAGGACCGGGACGACCCCGCCCAGTGGTGGCACCTCGACCCGGCCTGACGCCCCGTCAAGATCCGTCTTGCCCCCGGCACCCCTCGGCAACGCCGGGATGACGCTCTTCGGCCTGCTCCCACTGCTGGTCCCCCCAGTCGCCGTGACGCCCCGTCAGGACGCGGATCCCGAACCGCCGGTGAGCGGCTGACGACGGCGGGGGCGTGTCCGGATGTGACGGGGGATCGTCGTTGTGGCCGCTCGGCGGCGGGGTCAGGATGGGGGCATGTCCAGCAGCCGCCGTGTCGTCATCGCCGTCTTTCCCGGTGTCGATCTCCTCGACGTGACCGGCCCGGCCGAGGTGTTCGCGTTGGCTGAGCGCGAGTCCGCGGGCGCGGCCGGGTACCGGGTCGAGTTGGCGGGGGCGGCGCGCGGGGAGGTGGTCACCTCGGCGGGGGTCCGGCTGGTAGCGGACCGGGCCTTCGCCGAGGTGGTGGACGGGGTGGACACGCTGCTGGTGCCCGGGGCGGTCGAGGCCGGGCCCGAGGGCGAGGTGGCACGGGTGGACCGGGACGTGGTGGCGTGGGTCGCCCGGGTCGCGCCGTCGGCCCGGCGGGTGGTGGCGCTGTGCACGGGCGCCCACCTGCTGGCCGCCGCCGGGCTGCTCGAAGGCCGGACGGCGACCACGCACTGGTCGGCCGCGGCGGGGTTGGCGGCACTGCGGTACCGCCCGCGCCGCCCGCTGGTCACCACCAACCTGACCGCCCTGTTCGGCATCGGCCCGCTGGCCCTGCTCGCCGGCCCGGCCCCGGTCCCGGTGATCGCCGTCGGTGTCGCGGTGACCTTCGTCATGACGGCCCTGGTCAACGAGGTGCTGGCCACCGTCCAGCAGCAGCTCTTCCCCGAGGAACTGCTGGCCCGGGTCAGTTCACTGGACTGGACGATCTCGTTCATCGCGATGCCGGCAGGCTACGCCGCCGCCGGCCCGGCCGCCGAGCTGTTCGGGACCGGCACCACACTGCTGGCCGCCGCGGCCCTGATCGCCACGCCGTGCCTGCTGCTCAACCTGCTGCCCGGGGTCCGCTCGGTCCGTACCCTGCCCGACGGCACCATCGGCATCGTCGGCACCCTCGGCGGGCCGGGCACCGCTGCCGGCCGGGACCCCGAGCGCTCCGGCTCGCCGGTGCCGCGCCGGTGACGCCCCGTCACCTCGTCAGGCCTTCACCCAGGCGCCGACGCCCAGGCGGCCGGTGGTGCCGAGGTCGAGTTCCGGGGTGACCATGACGGGGGCCGCGCCCGGGACGGGGCGGACACGGAGGTAGGGGGCGAGGACTGGGGCGCCCTCGGTGCCGGTGGTGTTGCGCCAGGTGATCACGGAGTGGGCGGACTCGCCGGGGCGGAGGTCGAACTCCCGGGCGGTGTCCTCGGCGCCGGTGCCGCCGGCGATGGCGGAGCCGCCGTGCAGCACCGAGACCCCGTCGACGGGGCGGTGGTCGAGGCCGAGCGGCTCCGCCGCCGGGAAGCCGTTCAGCCGCAGCGGCGCCGTTCCGCAGTTCTCCAGCAGCAGGCCGACCGCCCGCAGGCCCATCGCGGCGCTGCCCTGATCGGCCGTCAGCCTCAGCCCGGAGGGCGGGCAGATCCCGGGGGCGGGCGGGGCCTCGGCCACCGGGACGCTGCGCACCAGGAGCACCTTGGGGGCCCGGAGCCGGGCAGCGCTCCCCGCCCGGTCCCCGACCGGGGAGTCGAACCGCCGCACGGCCTCGTGGACCGTCCGCCCGCCGCCGACGTACGGCAGGGTGCGGGTGGAGTTGTCCGCCGTCGGGGCGCCGAGGTCGATGGTGACGGTGTAGACGTACGCCTCGGCCTCGGGGTTGGCGACCTCGAACTCGACGCAGGTGGGGTCGGCGGCGATGATCCGCACGCCGTCCCGGGCGGTGGCGGTGGGGCTCGGGGTGGCCCGGCCGCTCGCGGCGACCGCGCACTCGGCGCCGTCGGCCGGCGGCAGCGCGGGGCCGCCGGGCGAGGTGGCCGCCCGCGAACCGCAGGCGGCCAGCGGGAGGAGCCCGGCCAGGGCCAGGGCCACCGGGAAGATCGCGCGCGAACGGTGCATCCCCCGATCGAAGCAGACGCCACCGCCCCGCGCAGTGACCGCCCCCACAGCGATCGCAACGGTTCCGCCACAACAAGCCGTACCGCCCGGAAGGCCGCCACCACCGCCGACCGGCCCCGGACTGCCAAGAGGGCAGGGAGAGTTGCCTGTTCGGGCACTACCTTCGGGTAGCCGGCCGCCGGCCCGGGCACAGGTTGACACGGCAAGTTGGTCTAGTCCATTTTGGGATCACGGGCCAGGTGCCCCGAAGGTCCCGGCTTGCGAGCTCGCCGGGACACCGCCGCGCGCCGGAGTACGTGGCAACCGCGGCCACGCGCCGATCGGACCGTGACCGGGCCTGGGGGAAGGCACATGACGAGACATCAGACGGCCCGGCCGAGCCCGGCACTGCTGGCCGCGCTGGCCGCCGCCGAGCAGGACGTGCTGCTCTACGACCTGGCCGGGATAGCCGGCCAGTACGACGCGCTGAAGCGCGAACTGCCGGGCGTGGACGTCCGGTTCGCGCTCAAGGCCTGCCCGGTGGACGAGGTGCTGGCCACCCTGGCCGGGCGCGGCGCGGGCTTCGACGCGGCCGGCCCGGGCGAGATCGCCCAGGCGCTGCGGACCGGGGTGCCGGTGGAGCGGGTGCACTTCGGCAACACCGTGAAGTCCGACCGCGCCATCGCCGAGGCGTACGCGCTGGGCGTGCGCGACTTCGCCACCGACAGCCTGGCCGACGTCACCGCGATCGCCCGGCACGCGCCCGGGGCCCGGGTGTTCTGCCGGCTGGCCACCGACGGGGCGGGGGCGCTCTGGGGTCTCAGCCAGAAGTTCGGCTGCTCCGCGGCGGACGCCGTCGAGGTGATGGCGGTGGCCCGGGCCTCCGGGCTGGTCCCGTCCGGGCTGTCGGTGCACGTGGGCTCGCAGCAGATGACCGCCGGGGCCTGGCGCGACGCCTTCGACGCGCTGGCCGAGGTGCTGCGGGCGCTCGGCCGCCGGGGCATCCACCCCGACCACGTGAACCTGGGCGGCGGCCTGCCCGCGCTCGGCTACCTGGACCGCCGGGGCGAGCGGCTGGACCCGCCGCTGGACAAGATGTTCACGGTGATCCGGGAGGGCATGCAGCAGCTCACCGAGGCCGCCGCCGCCCCGCTCGGCTTCCGTCTGGAGCCCGGCCGCCACCTGGTGGCCGACCACGGCGCGATCCGGGCCGAGGTGGCCCGGCTGTCGGTCCGTCAGCAGCTCGACGGCGAGCGGCAGGCCTGGCTCTACCTCAGCTGCGGCAAGTTCAACGGCCTCTACGAGATGGACCAGCTGCAGTACCGCCTGGAGTTCCCCGGCCACGCCGAGGGCCCGCACCTGCCCGCCGTGGTGGCCGGCCCGACCTGCGACAGCGACGACGCCTACGCCCACCGGGACGGCCTGGTCTCCGTACCGGCCGCGCTGGCCTCCGGCGACCCGGTCTGGATCCACTCCTGCGGCGCCTACGCCCCCAGCTACAGCACCCGGGGCTTCAACGGCTTCGCCCCGCTGCCGGTCGCCTTCGTGGGCACCGGCACCTGAGCCCGACCCGGGCCCGCCAACGGCCGAGGGGCCCCGCCGTGGGGGGCGGGGCCCCTCGGCTCCCACCTGCCCCGGCCGTTGCGACCCAAGGGCCCGACGCATACGACCGGCCGGAAGTTGCGTATCCGCATGGGGTTCTATCTCCGCAACGGGATTGGCGGCCTCCCGTGGCGCGGGCGGCACGCCGTTCGGCAGGCTGGCCCCGTTGCGCAGCGGCACAAGGACGGCCGGACCGGCCCTCCCCGCTCCGCGTTCAGGGGATTTCCATGCGTGCACGCAAGACTCTCCTCGCCCTGTCCGCCGCCTCGCTCACGGCCGCGCTGTGTGCGGTCGCGGCCCCCGGCGTCGCCACCGCGAAGGCGGCCGCGCCCTCCACCAGGCTCACCCTGGGGCAGGCCGCCTCCGCCGCCCAGGGCGGTGCGCAGCGGGTGGCCGGCCCGGGGCTGGCCGCGACCGGCTACTACGTCCGGATCAACAGCCTCTACTCGGTGACGACTGGTCAGTGCCTGGACGCCGACGCCAACAACGGCGGCAACGGGACCAAGGTGCAGGTCTGGGGGTGCAACGGGAGCACCCAGCAGGAGTGGATCTCCTGGGACAACTACAGCCTCGAGAGCGTGCGCTTCCGGGGGATGTGCCTGGACGCGGACACCAACGGGAACGGCAACAACGGGACCCGGGTCCAGCTCTGGCAGTGCAACGGCACCACGCAGCAGAAGTGGTTCGGACGGGCCAACGACCTCGCGCTCTACAACTGGCGGTACAACAACAACTACAACACCGTGCTGGACCGGGACACCAACGTCTCCGGCAACGGCGCCCAGGCCCAGCTGTGGCAGAAGAACTTCCAGTCGCAGCAGTGGTGGCGGGTCGTCAACGCCTGACCCGGAGACGGCCGCTAGCGGACGACGTCGAAGACCTGCTTCTGGATGCCGTTGGCGTAGGCCGCGTACTCCACCAGCTTCAGCTTCTGCGCGTCCTTGTCGGCCTCGCTGAACAGCCGCTTCCCGGCGCCGAGCAGCAGCGGGAAGACCAGCAGGTGGTAGCGGTCGATCAGGCCGGCGTCGGAGAGCGCCCGGTTGAGCGAGGCGCTGCCGTGGACGATGATCGGGCCGCCCTCGGTCTCCTTGAGGGCGGCCACCTCGTCGAGCGAGCGCAGGATGGTGGTCTCGCCCCAGGTGTCGACCAGGTCGTCCTCGCCGAGCGTGGTGGAGACCACGTACTTGGGCATCGCCTTGTAGCCGGCGAACTCCGCCATGCCGGGCCAGACCGGGCTGAACGCCTGGTAGCTGACCCGGCCGAGCAGCAGTGCGGCGGCCTCCTCCTGCTCGCGCCCCTTGATCTCGTAGGCCTCGGGCAGGAACTCGACGTCCTTGAAGGTCCAGCCGGAGTTCCGGTAGCCCGGCTCGCCGCCGGGGGCCTCGACGACGCCGTCGAGCGAGACGAAGGCGGTGGTGATCAGGGTGCGCATCTGGACCTCGGTGTCTGACGGATGATCAGGATGCCCTCAGGCTAGCCGTGGTGACCGACAAGCGTCACTCGCGCGCCGCCGAGGTGGAGCTCATGTCGGCGTAGCGGTCGCCGGTGACCTTCCCCGCGATCGGCTCCAGCAGGGCCAGCTCGGCCTCGGTCAGCTCCACCGTGGCGGCCGCGGTGTTCTCGGCCAGCCGGCTGCGCTTGCGGGTGCCCGGGATCGGCACCACGGTCAGGCCGTGCACCTGGGCCCGCTGGTGCACCCAGGCCAGCGCGACCTGGGCCGGGGTCAGGCCGCGCTCGGCGGCGATCGCGCTGATCGGCTCCACCAGCTGCGCGTTGGCCGCCGCGTTGGGGCCGCTGAACTGCGGGTGGTAGCGCCGGTAGTCGCCCTCGCTGAGCTGCTCGGCGGCCGCGAAGGAGCCGGTCAGGAAGCCCCGGCCGAGCGGCGAGTAGGGCACGAAGGTGACGCCCAGTTCGGCGGCGGCCGGCACGGCGGTGCGCTCCACGTCCCGGGAGAAGACCGACCACTCGGACTGCAGCGCGGCGATCGGGTGCACCGCGTACGCCTCCCGCAGCTCCGCCCCGGTCACCTCGGACAGGCCCAACTCCCGTACCTTGCCCGCCTGGACGAGCTCGGCCATGGCACCGACCGACTCGGCCAGCGGCACCGCGGGGTCGCGGCGGTGCATGTAGTAGAGGTCGATCACGTCCACGCCCAGGCGCTTGAGCGAGGCGTCCACGGCGGAGCGGATGTACTCCGGGTCGTTGCGCACGGCCCGGTACCGCGGGTCCTCGGCACGGCGCTCGATGGCGAACTTGGTGGCCAGCACGACGCGGTCGCGGTTGGCCCGGACGAACGGGCCGATCAGCTCCTCGTTCGCGCCCGAGCCGTAGATGTCGGCGGTGTCGAAGAGGGTGACGCCCGCCTCCAGCGCGGCGTCCAGGGTGGCCAGGGCCTCGGCCGTGTCGGTCGGGCCGTAGAACTCGGACATCCCCATGCAGCCGAGGCCCTGGGCGCCGATCAGCCGGCCGCCGCGACCGAGGGGGACGGTGGGAAGGAGGTGCTGCTGCTGCACTGCTGACTCCTGGTCTGTTCGTCTTCGAGGGCGTCCGTGTAGAGCTCGATCTTGTGGTCGAGGACCGCCAGGGTGGCGTGCAGGTCGCTGAGTTGGCGCCGGATGTCCTCGCGGTGCTCCACCAGCAGCTCCCGGCGGCCGGCCTGCGTGTGGTCGCCCGCGCGGAGCAGCTCCACGTAGCGGAGCATGTCCGCCACCGGCATCCCGGTCAGCCGCAGCCGGTTGAGGAACTCCAGCCGGCGCAGGTCCTGGTCGCTGTAGCGGCGCTGCCCGGAGTGCGAGCGGTCGACCGGGTCCAGCAGGCCGATCCGCTCGTACCAGCGCAGCGTGTGCGCGGTCAGCCCGGTGGCCTCGGCCACCTCGCCGATGCCGTGCCGGGGCGTCGGGTCGGCCTCGGTGGTCCGCTGCGTGCGGGCCTCGCAGCGCTTCAGGACTGTCTGGATCGTCGTCACGCGGTGCCCCCTGTGGAAGTGACGCTCACGAAGCTACTGACTTGGAGTGCACTCTAGGCAAGCACCACGCCCCCGGCCCGCCCCGGCGAGTCGTTAGAGTTCGGGGCATGGAGAGCTTGCGGATGATCGAGGACTGGCCGGTGCCGAACGCGGCGGCCGCGGTGGTACGGGCCGACGGGACGGTGCTCGGGACGGCCGGTCCGCAGCAGCACCTCTTCCCGCTGGCCTCGGTCACCAAGCTGCTGACCGCCTACACGGCGCTGGTCGCGGTCGAGGAGGGCGTCTTCGAGCTGGACGACCCGGCCGGCCCCGAGGGCTCCACCGTCCGTCACCTGCTGGCCCACACCTCCGGGCTGGCCTTCGACGAGCACCGGGTGATGGCCCCGCCCGGGGACCGCCGCCTCTACTCCAACGCGGGCTTCGACGTGCTGGCCGACACCCTGGCCAAGGCCTCCGGCATCGCCTTCGCCGACTACGCCGCCGAGGCGGTCTTCGCCCCGCTCGGCATGGTCTCCACCCTGGTCAACACCGCCCACCGCGCCCCGGCCGGCGCCGGCGGCCTCTCCACCGCGGCCGACCTGGCCCGGTTCGCGGCCGAGCTCCAGGCCCCCCGCCTGCTCGACCCCTCCACCGTGGCCGCCGCCACCCGCGAGATCGCCTTCCCCGGCCTGAGCGGCGTCCTCCCCGGCTTCGGCCACCGCCGCCCCAACGACTGGGGCCTCGGCTTCGAGATCCGCTCCGACAAGTCCCCGCACTGGACCGGCACCACCAACTCCCCCGCCACCTTCGGCCACTTCGGCCAGTCCGGCACCTTCCTCTGGGTCGACCCGACGGCCGGCCTGGCCTGCGTCGCCCTCACCGACCGCGACTTCGGCCCCTGGGCGGCCGAGGTCTGGCCGTCGCTCTCCGACGCGGTGCTGGCCGAGGCCGCGTGATTCGGGCCCGGGCCGCCCTGCTCGGCGGCGCCGGCCTGGCGGTGCTGACCGGCTGCACCCCGGGGGACCTTCCCCTCGTCGGGGTGGAGCCGGACGCCCGGGGCGCCCCGCTGGCCCTGCTGCGCAGCTGCGACGACCACGGCCGGGTCCGGCACCCGATGCTGTTCTCCATGGAGCCGGCGGCGGTCGCGACCGAGCACTACTGGCCGGACGACCGGTGGCTGGTCTGGAAGTCGACCGTCCCCCGGCCGAAGGCGGCGGACTTCCCGCTGTTCGCCCCACCCGCCGACTGGGCCGCCACCACCCACGGCCCGCAGTCCCTGGACCCCGGCCGGGTCTACCGGCTCGGCTTCAGCGATCCGGACGAGTCCTACGACTACAACGCCACGCTCACCTTCGACGCCGCCCGGATCGCGGCCCTGCGGCCCGGGCAGGTGCTGACGACCAAGGGGGCGGTGTCCCGGGAGGACTTCGACCGGGCCGCCCGGAAGGCCTGCTGACCGGGCGTCAGCCCGGGGTGCCCGGGACGACCAGGCCGGACTCGTAGGCGATCACCACCGCGTGGGTGCGGTTCTGCGCGCCGAGCTTGGTGAGCACGTTGCCGACGTGGGTCTTCACCGTCTCCTGGCTGACCCGGAGCGCCTCGGCGATCTCCGGGTTGGACAGGCCGGTGGCCATCTCCCGGAGCACCTCCTCCTCACGGACCGTCAGGGCGGCCCGCGGCAGCGCCTCGGCCGAGGCCAGCGGGCGCGGGGCGACCATCCGGCGCAGGGCGGCGGGGAACAGGATCGCCTCGCCCGCCGCCGCCACCCGGACCGCTTCGGCGATCTCCCGGACCGGGCGCCGCTTGAGCACGAAGCCGCTGGCCCCGGCGCTGAGCGCGGCGGTCACGTAGCCGTCGTTCTCGAAGGTGGTGATCACCACGACCTTCGGCGGGTCGGGGTGGGCGAGCAGTTCCCTGGTCGCCTCGATGCCGTTGCGGCGCGGCATCCGGACGTCCATCAGCACCACGTCCGGCCGCAGCCCCCGGGCCCGCTCCACCGCCTCGACGCCGTCCGCCGCCTCGCCGGTGACGGTCAGCCCGGGCTGCGCGGAGAGCAGCGTGCGCAGGCCTCCCCGGGTCACCTCGTCGTCGTCCGCGATCAGCAGCGAGATCGCCTCGCTCACGCCGGGACCCGCCCGGGCAGACTGACCGTCAGCCGCCACCGCCGGGGCCCGTCCGGGCCGGCCTCCAGCTCGCCGTGGAGCAGCCGCACCCGCTCGGCCAGGCCGCGCAGCCCGTGCCCGGAGGGCGGGAAGCCGCCGTGGCCGGTGCCGCCGGTGAGGTT
Organism: Kitasatospora sp. NPDC088742; assembly: GCF_055584905.1. Lineage (NCBI taxonomy): Bacteria > Bacillati > Actinomycetota > Actinomycetes > Kitasatosporales > Streptomycetaceae > Kitasatospora > Kitasatospora sp. NPDC088742. Next base: position 52,856 of record NZ_JBVJLD010000029.1, read on the forward strand.
CACCACACCGATCGCCAGCCCCTCCGTCCCGATCGCCACCCGGAGCTCGACCGGTCCGCCCGAACCGTGCCGCAGCGCGTTGGTCAGGCCCTCCTGGACGATCCGGTACGCCGCCCGGGAGAGCGCGCCGGGCAGCCGTTCGAAGTCCCCGGACAGCTCCGGCACCACCTCGACGCCCGCGTGCCGCAGCCGCTCCAGCAGCTCCGGCAGATCGGCCAGGGTGCGGACGGGCGCGGTGCCCGCTTCCTCCTCGCGCAGCACCCCGAGGACGTGGTCCAGGTCCTCCAAGGCCGCTCGGGCCGACTCCTCGATGGAGCGCAGCGCGGCCCGCGCCGCCGCCGGATCGGCGTCCAGCACCTCGCCCGCCACCGCCGCCTGGATGGTGGCCGCGGTCAGCGTGTGTCCGATCGAGTCGTGCAACTCCTGGGCCAGGCGGTTGCGTTCGGCCAGTGCCCGCTCCCGCTCCGCCGAGGCGGCCAGCTGCTCCGCCGCCGAGGGGCCCAACAGCCCTGGCGCGGACCACCGCAGAGCCCCCGTCACCAGCGTGCAGAGCCCGGCCGCGAGCAGCAGGCAGAGCACCCCGGCCGGCCAGGTCCACCAGCCGCTCACCGGCGGCGCCCAGCCGTAGAGGTCGATCTCGGCCTCACCGCCGAGCCAGGCCCCGGGCAGCGCGACCCCCATGAGCAGCAGCAGCCCACCGATCAGGGCCACCACCCAGCCCAGCGCCACGAGCAGCAGCAGCCACAGCGGGGTGCGCCAACGCCCGCCCCTGGCACCCGACTTGACCGGCGGTTGCACCGCCGCTCCCAGCACCCGCCGCGCCACCGAGGCCAGCACCCGCCGCACCCCCGGCACCACACCGCCGACGGCGACCAACGCCGCCCACAGCACCAGGGTCATCCCCCAGAGCACGGCCTCCGGAGCCGACTTCCAAGCCAGTCCCGGTATCAACGCGAACATCAACGGCACGGTGCTCAGCCCTGCGGCCAGTGCCGCCAGCAGTGCACCCGCGTACGTGGAGCCGCGCAGCAGCGGCCCGATTCCCTTGATCATGGGCGCCAGTATCTCCGGGTCCTCCGTGGGCGACCTCCCCCGATCGGGGGAGCGTCGGCTCAGCCGTAGCGGACCGGTGAGTGCATCTCCCAGAGCAGCAGCTCCGCGCCGTCCTCCCCCGCCGTGGGGTCGGCGAAGGCGTCGCCGGTGGCGCGGACGCTGTCGCCCGGCGCCATCGTCCGGCCGCCGCCCTGGGGGCCGGGGACGGTGCGGTAGCCGAGCGCACCCTTCGTCAGGTGGGCGTAGCGGTACGGGGCTTCGGGGAGTTCGGGGAGCGGCTCCCACGGGCCGGCGGTGACCAGCCAGAGGGCGGCGTCGGAGCGGAGCAGGCGCGGGGTGCCGGAAGAGGCGTCCCGTGGGAGGCCGGAGGCGAGGAGCGTCAACCCGGTGACCGAGGGGGTCACCCGGGCGAGGCCGTAGGAGGGGGCGGCGTCGAAGGTGTCGGGCTGCAGCCACATCTGGACGAAGCGGACGGGAGCCTCGGCGCCGCCGACGTTGCGTTCGGTGTGGGTGATGCCGGAGCCCGCGCTCTGCACCTGGACCGCCCCCGGGCGCACCACCCCCGCGTGCCCGTGGCCGTCGCGGTGGGCGAGTGCGCCGTCCAGGACCCAGGTGACGATCTCGGTGTCGCGGTGCTTGTGCTCCTCGTAGCCCGCCCCCGGCTCGATCAGCTCCTCGTTGACGGCGAGCAGCGCGCCGAAGGAGACGTTCTTCGGGTCGTAGTGCCCGGAGAAGGAGAAGGCGTGCCTGGTGGAGATCCCCGGCTCGGGCTCGGAGGCGTAGCGCTCGGCCGCGCGGCGGTGGTCGGCCCGGGGACGAGAGGATGCGGCGTCGGTCACCCGGCCCACGGTAGCCGGTGTGACCGGGGCCACCGCGTCGATCCGGCGGGGGCGGGTACGAGCCGCCCCGAAGGTGAGGCAGTCTTGTCCCTGTGCCATCCGCCTCAGCGAGTTCCGACAAGAAGCCAGCCCCCTCTACCGACCAGCCCGAGCAGCCGAGACCGCGCCGGGGCGGGCGGCTGACCGCTCAGGAGCGCAAGCTCGCCACCGAGCGGGCCGAGCTGCGGGCCGCCACCCTCAAGCGGCTGGAGAAGTCCTCCGGCAAGCTGGCCACCGCCGCCATCGCGCGGATGGACGACCAACTCGGCTGGTACCGGCGGATGCCGCCGGAGCACCGGTCCTGGATCGGCCTGGTGGCCCAGGCCGGCATCGCCGCCTTCACCGAGTGGTACCGGCACCCGGACGCCCCGCAGGCGATCTCCACCGACGTGTTCGGCACCGCCCCGCGCGAGCTGACCAGGGCCATCACGCTCCGTCAGACCGTGGAGCTGATCCGCACCACCATCGAGGTGATGGAGGAGGCGATCGAGGAGGTGGCCGCCCCGGGCGACGAGGCCGGGATGCGCGAGTCTGTGCTGGTCTACGCCCGCGAGATCGCCTTCGCCACCGCCCAGGTGTACGCCCAGGCGGCCGAGGCGCGTGGCGCCTGGGACGCCCGGCTGGAGGCCCTGGTGGTCAACTCCCTGCTCTCCGGGGACGCGGACGAGGGCGTGCTGTCCCGGGCGGCGGCGCTCGGCTGGGGCCAGCCGAGCCAGGTCCGGGTGGTGATGGGCTCGGCCCCGGACGGGGACAGCGAGTTGGTGGTGGAGGCGATCCGACGGGCCGCCAGGTACGCCAAACTCCAGGTGCTGACCGGGGTGTTGGGCAAGCGGCTGGTGGTGGTGGTCGGCGGCGACAAGGAGCCGGTGCACGCCGCCCGGGCTCTGATCGGCCAGTTCGCGCCCGGCCCGGTGGTGGTCGGCCCGACCGTCGGCGACCTGCTCTCGGCGACCCGCTCCGCGCACGCCGCGGCGGCGGGCCTGAAGGCCTGCGCGGCCTGGCCGGACGCCCCCCGTCCGGTGCTGGCCGACGACCTGCTGCCCGAGCGAGCGCTCGCGGGGGACCAGGCGGCCCGCCGCCAGCTGGTGGAGGAGATCTACACACCGCTGGACGAGGCCGGCTCGGCGCTGCTGGAGACGCTGAGCGTCTACCTGGAGCAGGCCTCCTCCCTGGAGGGCGCCGCCCGGATGCTCTTCGTTCACCCGAACACCGTGCGCTACCGGCTCCGTCGTGTGACCGATGTCACCGGCTATGCTCCCTCGGACGTGCGATCGGCCTTCACCCTGCGGATCGCGCTTGCCCTGGGCCGACTCGGCTCGGCAGCCGAACAGGATTGACGCCGCTGTAGGGACCCCACAATCCGGCGTCCTTTTATTCGTTACCGTCGCCTACCCGTCCCCGGGTGCCTGGCGAGAGAGGGTTGAACCGTGCTCGTAATCGTCGCCCCTGGGCAGGGTGCCCAGACCCCCGGATTCCTCACCCCCTGGCTCGAACTGGACGGCGCCGCCGACCGGTTGCGGGCCTGGTCCGACGTGGCCGGGCTCGACCTGGTCCGCTACGGGACCGAGGGCTCCGAGGAGGAGATCAAGGACACCGCCGTGGCCCAGCCGCTGCTGGTGGCCGCGGGCCTGCTCACCGCCACCGAGCTGTTCGGCGCCGTCACGGGCGGCCCGTACGCGGCCGTGGCCGGGCACAGCGTCGGCGAGATCACCGCGGCCGCGCTGGCCGGGGTGCTGAGCCCCGACGAGGCGCTGGTCTTCGTCCGCGAGCGCAGCCTGGCGATGGCCGAGGCCGCCGCCGCGACCCCGACCGGCATGACCGCGCTGCTCGGCGGCGACGCCGAGCTGGTCGCCGAGAAGCTGGCCTCGTTCGGCCTGACCGCGGCCAACAACAACGGCGGCGGCCAGCTGGTCGCGGCCGGCACGCTGGACCAGCTGGAGGCCCTGAGGGCCGACCCGCCGGCCGGCTCCCGGGTGATCCCGCTCAAGGTGGCCGGTGCCTTCCACACCGAGCACATGGCCCCGGGCGTGGAGCGGCTGTCCAAGCTGGCCCCCACCCTGACCGCCGCCGACCCGGCGGTCGCGTACGTGTCCAACAAGGACGGCGAGGTCGTGCAGGACGGCACCGAGGTGCTCGCCCGGCTGGTCTCGCAGGTGTCCAACCCGGTCCGCTGGGACCTCTGCATGGAGACCCTCCGCCAGCTCGGTGCCACCGCCGTCATCGAGCTCTCCCCGGCCGGCACCCTCACCAACCTGGTCAAGCGCAACGTCAAGGGTGTCGCGACGCTTGCCCTCAAGACTCCGGCCGACCTCGACAAGGCGCGCGCGCTGGTCGAGGAACACGGCGGGCAGGAGCTGGACGCATGACGACCCCTCAGATCCGCCCGGCCACCGGTGCGGCGTACTCCCGCATCCACGGCGTCGGCGGCTACCGCCCCGTCCGGGTCATCCCGAACGCCGAGGTCCTCAACTGGATCGAGTCCTCGGACGAGTGGATCCGCAGCCGCAGCGGCATCACCGAGCGCCGCTGGGCCGGCCCGGAGGAGACCGTCGCCGAGATGTCGGTGCAGGCCGCCGGCAAGGCGATCGCCCAGGCCGGGATCGCCCCGGAGCAGATCGGCGGCGTGATCGTGGCCACCGTCTCGCACCTCAAGCAGACCCCGGCCATCGCCACCGAGATCGCCGAGCGGCTCGGCTGCGGCACCGCCCCGGCCTTCGACATCTCGGCCGCCTGCGCCGGCTTCGGCTACGGCCTGAGCCTGGCCGACGGCATGGTGCGCGGCGGCAGCGCCGAGTACGTGCTGGTGATCGGCGTGGAGCGGCTCAGCGACCTGACCGACACCTCGGACCGCTCGACCGCCTTCATCTTCGGCGACGGCGCGGGCGCCGCGATCGTCGGCCCGTCCGAGACCCCCGGCATCGGCAAGGTGATCTGGGGTTCGGACGGTTCGCAGAAGGACGTCATCTCGCAGACCCAGGCCTGGGACACCGCCTTCGCCAAGGAGGACGCCGTCAACGGCGCGGGTGAGGAGATCAAGTGGCCCGCCCTGCGGATGGAGGGCCAGACCGTCTTCCGCTGGGCCGTCTGGGAGATGGCCAAGGTGGCCCAGCAGGCGCTGGACGCCGCCGGGATCACCGCCGACCAGCTCGGCGCGTTCATCCCGCACCAGGCCAACATGCGGATCACCGACGCGATGATCAAGGCCCTGAAGCTCCCCGAGAGCGTCCCGGTGGCCCGCGACATCGCCGAGACCGGCAACACCTCGGCGGCCTCCATCCCGCTGGCGATGGAGCGGATGCTGGAGAGCGGGGAGGCCCGTAGCGGCGACCTCGCGCTGATCATCGGCTTCGGGGCGGGTCTCGTGTACGCCGCCGCAGTCGTTACCCTCCCCTAGGCGCGGTCGTCCGACCCGCCATCAGAAATCGTGCGACGGCCCGCCGGGCGGTCGTGTTCAACACCGAAGAGGAGCAGCCAGAATGGCTACCAAGGAAGAGGTCCTGTCCGGTCTCGCCGAGATCGTCAACGAGATCGCCGGCATCCCGGCCGAGGACGTCGAGGTCGACAAGTCCTTCACCGATGACCTGGACGTCGACTCGCTCTCCATGGTCGAGGTCGTCGTGGCCGCCGAGGAGCGCTTCGACGTCAAGATCCCGGACGACGAGGTCAAGAACCTGAAGACCGTCGGCGACGCGGTGGACTACATCCTCGCCAACGCCGCCGCCTGATTGCCCGTCAGCGTCAGCTGACCGCCCGGGCGGCCGGGGTTCCCACCCCGGCCGCCCGGTCACCCCACCCCCCGGCAACGCCGCCACCTGCCACACGTGAGAGAAGAAGAACCAGTGACCGCTGAAAACCGCACCGTGGTCGTCACGGGTATCGGCGCCTTCACGCCGCTGGGCGGCGACGCCGCCTCGTTCTGGGAGGGCCTCACCTCCGGCCGCTCCGGCGTGGCCGCGCTGACCGAGGAGTGGGCCGCCGAGCTGCCGGTCCGGATCGCCGCACGCACCGCGATCGAGCCGGGCGAGATCCTCCCCCGGCCGCTGGCCCGCAAGCTGGACCGCTCGGCGCAGTTCGCGCTGATCGCGGCCCGCGAGGCGTGGGCCGACGCCGGCTTCACCACCTCCGCCACCGCCGAGGGCTCCGAGCTCGCGCCCGAGCGCCTGGGCGCGGTGATCGCCTCCGGCATCGGCGGCGTCACCACCCTGCTCGACCAGTACGACGTGCTGAAGCAGCAGGGCGTCCGCAAGGTCTCCCCGCACACCGTGCCGATGCTGATGCCCAACTCCCCGGCGGCCAACGTCGGCCTGGAGGTCGGCGCCCGCGCGGGTGTGCACACCCCCGTCTCCGCCTGCGCCTCCGGCGCCGAGGCGATCGGCTACGCGATCGAGATGATCCGCAACGGCCGCGCCGACGTCGTGGTGGCCGGCGGCACCGAGGCGGCGATCCACCCGCTGCCGATCGTCGCCTTCGCCAACATGATGGCGATGTCCAAGAACAACGACGCCCCGCAGCACGCCTCCCGCCCGTACGACAAGGGCCGGGACGGCTTCGTGCTCGGCGAGGGCGCCGGCGTGGTCGTGCTGGAGTCGGCCGAGCACGCCGCCCGCCGCGGCGCCCGGGTCTACTGCGAGGCCGTCGGCCAGGGCCTCTCCTCGGACGCCCACCACATCGCCCAGCCGGAGCCGACCGGCGCCGGCGTGGCCCGCGCCATCGCCGACCTGTTCGAGCACAACGAGCTGGACAAGGCCGAGGTCGTGCACGTCAACGCGCACGCCACCTCGACCCCGCAGGGCGACACCGCCGAGATCAAGGCGCTCCGCAAGGAGCTCGGCGAGCACCTCGACCACGTGGCCATCTCCGCCACCAAGTCGATGACCGGCCACCTGCTCGGCGGCGCCGGCGGCATCGAGACCGTCGCCACCGTGCTGGCCCTGTACCACCGCCTGGCCCCGCCGACCGTCAACGTCGACAACCTCGACGACGACATCGAGGCCGACATCGTCCGCGGCGAGCCCCGCGCCCTCCCCGAGGGCCGGATCGCCGCGCTGAACAACTCCTTCGGCTTCGGCGGCCACAACGTGGTGCTGGCCTTCCGCTCCGTCTGACGGATCGTCAGCGGCCCGCCCCGGGACTGCGGTTCCGGGGCGGGCCTTTTCCGCGTGCGGGTCCTCTTCGCGTGCGGGCGCGTTCGTAGGGGCGTGCGGGCCCGCAGCTGCTCAGACCACCTGGTGGAGCCAGCGGACCGGGGCGCCCTCGCCCGCGTAGCGGAAGGGCTCCAACTCGTCGTCCCAGGGCTTGCCGAGGAGCCGCGCGAGCTCGGCCTCCAGGTCGGTGCCCTCGCTCTTGGCCCGCAGCAGCACGGCGCGCAGCCGGTCCTCCGGGATCAGGATGTCGCCGTGGATGCCGGTCACGGCGTGGAAGATGCCGAGCGTCGGAGTGGAGCTGTACCGCTCGCCCTCGGCGGTGGAGCAGGGCTCACTGGTGACCTCGTAGCGGAGCAACTGCCAGCCCCGCAGGGCGGATGCCAGCTTCGAGGCGACGCCGGGCTCCCCCTGCCAGGAGAGCTCGGCCCGCCAGTGGCCGGGCGCGGCGGGCTGGCGGATCCAGTCGAGACCGATCCGCACCCCGAGCACACCCGACACCGCCCACTCGACGTGCGGGCACAGCGCGCGGGGCGCGGAGTGGACGTACAGGACTCCACGTGTCGTCACCGGGACCTCCAGGCTGTGGACGAGGGTCGCCTTCCCCAGCTACCTCGTGCCCGTCGCCGGTCTGCGCTGCTCTGGTCTGATGCGTAACTGTCTCGGTCGTACTGCCCCCGCCGTGCTCACCTTATTCGACATATAGGTAATTAAGTTGAGCAAAACGGACAGCTTTCAACCCAATGCTAGCCCGATCCGCACCGAGGTCTACCCCCGGCCGGGATCTCTCCCCCGAACGGCCCCATCCAAGAAGCCTCCACCGTAGCGCCGCTGACACCCCCGCAGTTGACGGTCCGTCGGATCGGCGGGGGTGCGCCGCCCGGGACGCGCCCGTAACCGAACCGCCCCCGACCCTGGCGCGGGTCGGGGGCGGTTCGGGGGCGACTCACAACTGCCGTGCGCTCTGCCGTGGTTCAGTGCTCCAGGCGGACGACCATCTTGCCGGTGTTGTCGCCGCGCAGCAGGCCGAGGAAGGCCTCGGCGGTGTTCTCCACGCCGTCCACCACGGTCTCGTCGTACTTCAGGGCGCCGTCGTTGAGCCAGCCGGCCACCTCGGCCAGGAAGCGGGGCTGGAGCGAGTCGTGGTCGCGCACCAGCATGCCCTGCAGCCGCAGCCGCTTGCCGATCGCCAGCGCGAGGTTGCGCGGCCCGGCCGGGGCGGAGGTGTCGTTGTACTGCGCGATGGCGCCGCACAGGGTGACCCGGCCGTGCAGGTTGAGCGCACCGATCGCGGCCTCCAGGTGGTCGCCGCCGACGTTGTCGAAGTACACGTCGATGCCGTCCGGGGCGGCGGCGGCGAGCTGCTCGCGGACCGGGCCCTCCTTGTAGTTGAAAGCGGCGTCGAAGCCGTAGCCGTCCAGCAGGGTGGCCACCTTGGCGGCCGAGCCGGCCGAGCCGATGACCCGCTTGGCACCCTTCAGCTTGGCGATCTGGCCGACCAGCGAGCCGACCGCGCCGGCCGCGCCGGAGACGAAGACGGTGTCGCCCGGCTTGAACGAGGCCACCTCCAGCAGGCCCGCGTACGCGGTCATGCCCGGCATGCCGAGCACGCCCAGGTAGTAGGAGAGCGGGGCCAGCGCGGCGTCCACCTTCACGGTGTGCCGGGCGTCGACGGTCGCGTACTCGCGCCAGCCCAGCCCGTGCAGCACCGCGTCGCCGACCTCGAAGCCCTCGGCGTTGGAGGCGACCACGTGGCCGACCGCGCCGCCGTCCAGGGCCTGGCCGATCTGGAAGGCCGGGATGTAGGACTTCACGTCGTTCATCCGGCCGCGCATGTACGGGTCGACCGACAGGTAGGCGTTGCGGACCAGGATCTCGCCCTCGGCGGGCTGCCGGACCGGCGCCTCGACCAGTGCGAAGTCGGAGGGCACCGGCCAGCCGTCGGGACGGGATGCCAGGTGCCACTCGCGGCCGGTGGCGGGCACGGTGGTGGTCGCGGCCTGCTCTGCCATGCTGCTGCTCCTCGAGGCTGAAAGGTTGACTAGGTAAAGCAATCGTGGGCATGAAAGGTTCATGTTGTCAAATGTTCAGGTAGACTCGTAGCCATGACCGAGCCCACTCACGGCACTCCGCCGCCCGCCGACGCGATCACCCGCGAGGTCGTGGACCTCATGGCCGGGCTGGTCGCGGTCTTCCACCGCGAGTACGAGGAGGCAGCCGCCGCCCGTTCGCTGACCGGCGCACAGGCCAAGGTGCTCGCGCTCCTGCGGCGCGGGCCGATGCCGATGCGCCACATCGCCCAGACCCTCAGCTGCGAGCCGTCCAACATCACCGGCATCGTGGACCGCCTGGAGGGCCGCGGCTTCGTCACCCGCGAGGCCGACCCGCAGGACCGCCGGGTCAAGCTGGTCGCCTCCACCGAGTCCGGCGACGTCGCCACCGAGGAACTGCGCGAGTCGCTCAACTTCGCCCGGGAGCCGCTGGCCGCCCTGGACGAGGAGGAGCGCACCCAGCTGCGCGACCTGCTCCGGCGGATGCTGGCGCACGCCGACGTCGACCAGGCCTGACCCGACGCGGCCGCCCGGGCCGCCCTGACCAGGAGCGACGCCCCCTCTCCACCAGGGGGGGCGATTGCTCCTGCACGAATCATCCTTGTTAGATTGCGCTCTCCGTGTAACCGACCGCCTCGCCAGACCGTCTATCCGGTGAGAGACCACCGACCATCCCGACGGTTCCCCCGCCGAGCGGCCGCAGCAGAGAGCGCCTGAGCCAACCATGACCGACGCCCAGACCAGGCCCGCCCCTGCCCCCGCCCACCGGGCACCCCGCTCCCGCCGGGCCCGACTGGCCCGGGTCGCCGGAGCCACGGCCGCCGTGATGGTACTCGGAGTGGTGGGCACCGGCGCCTGGTTCTACCAGCGCCTCGACGACAACATCACCACCTTCGACGCGGCCGGCATCGCCACCAGCCGGCCTCCCGTCGCCACCCCCGCCGAGGTCGGCGGCGGCGTCCCGGTCAACGTCCTGCTGCTCGGCTCCGACACCCGCAACGACGGCAACGGCGACCTCGGCGGCGGCGACGAGGGCGTCGGCCACTCCGACACCGCGATGCTGCTGCACGTCTACGGCGACCGGCGGCACGCCGTCGCGGTCTCCATACCGCGCGACACCCTGGTCACCGTCCCGCCGTGCCTGCTCCCCGATGGCAAGTGGACCACCAAGCGCACCAACCAGATGTTCAACTCGGCCTTCACCGTGGGTGGTTCGGAGAGGGGCAACCCGGCCTGCAGCCAGAACACCGTCGAGGCGCTCACCGGCCTGCGGGTCGACCACACCATCGTGGTGGACTTCAAGGGCTTCGCCGCGATGACCCAGGCGGTGAACGGGGTCGACGTCTGCGTGCCGAACGCGGTCAACTCCTACGGCATAAAGCTCGCCAAGGGCCGCCAGACCGTCTCCGGCCAGCTCGCCCTCGACTACGTCCGGGCCCGGCACGGCTTCGGCGACGGCTCCGACATCGGCCGGATCAAGCGGCAGCAGGCCTTCCTCTCCTCCCTCATCAAGAAGGTCCAGGACCAGGGCTTCAACCTCACCACCCTGCTCCCGCTGGCCGACGCCGCCAGCCGCTCCCTGACCGTCGACCCCGGCCTCGGCACCCCGATGAAGCTGGTCGACTTCGCGCAGTCGCTGCGCGACATCAAGCTCTCCGACATAGAGTTCGTCACCGTCCCCTGGGAGTACAAGGGCGACCGGGTCGCCCTGGTCCAGCCCGACACCGGGCGCCTCTTCGACCTCCTGCGCCAGGACCACACCCTCGACGGCCGCTCCACCGGCTACGCCCCCACCGCCGCCGCCAGCCCCACGCCGTCCGTCCCGGCCGTCTCCACCCCGCTGACGATCATCAACGCCAGCCACTCCCCCGAGGCCGCCACCAAGGCCGAAGCCGACCTCAAGGCCGCCGGCTGGACCACCCTCACCATCGGCCCCACCCCCACCACCTCCCGCCGCACCACGGTCATCGGCTACCCCGCGACCCCGGTCAGCCTCACCGAGGCCGAACGCCTCGCCCAGCTCTACCCCGACGCCGAACTCCGCCCCGACCCGTCCCTCGAAACCCTCACCCTCACCCTCGGCCGCGACCAGGCCCCCGACCCCACCACCACCCCGTCGGCCACCGCCTCCCCCACGGCCACCCCCACCGGCATCCCCTCCGGCATCACCGACAACACCCGCACCGCCGACGCCGACCTCTGCTCCAACCTCACCTACGGCGACGGCGGCTGACGGTCCGTCGGGGGCTCAGCGCACCCAGGCCTTCAGCGGCTCGGTGTCCAGCACGATCCCCACGGGAGCGGGCAGCTCCACCTCGGTACCGAACGGGACCACGCCGAGCTGGGTGTAGCGGCTGCCGTCGGGGCGGCTGTGCACGGTGACCTGGCAGGAGTCACGGTCGATCAGCAGGTAGACCGGAATGCGGGTCTCGGCGTACGCCCGGGGCTTCTCCACCCGGCCCCGCTGGTCGGTGTCGGAGTCGTAGGAGGTCACCTCGACGGTCATCAGCACGTCGCCGGCGTCCGCCCACTCGCCCTGGCCGGTGAACGCGTCGGCCGAGGCGAGTGCGCCGTCCGGCCCGGCGTGGCCCGCTCGACAGCCCTGGATCTTCAGACCCTGGTCGTGCAGCCAGGGATCCGGCCTGCTCTGCAGGCAGATCCGCATGAGCCACTGGATGATCCGGCCGTGGTCCCCGTCAGGCACCGGCTTGGCCCTCAGCTTTCCGTCGATCAGCTCCAGCCGCACGCCCTCCGTCGTCCGGGCGACCATGCGGGCCACCTCCTCGAACTCCTCAGGCAGCAGCCGCGGGCGGTCCGAGATCGCGGTCATGTCCTGCCTCCTCCGAGGCCGAGCGGATGATGCTGCCTCCGACGGTAGTCGCGCTTCTCCGAGGCAATCCGGCGGGCGCGGTTGTTCATACCGGGTCAGGGAAGCCGGTGACCACGACGGTGACGCGGGTGCCCCGTGGGAAGCGGCCGGTGGTGGCGCGGCGGTGGACGGCCCGGAGGGTCTTGGCCACGTAGCGGAGCTCGGGGCGCAGGCCGTGTCGCTGCTCGAACTCATCCGCGAAGGAAGCGAGTTCGGCCGGGACGCGGCCGTAGCCGCCGCCGTGGTGGGTGTGGTCGATGCTCCAGTTGGTGAACTGCCTTCCGTAGGCGGCCTGGTGGAGGGTGCGGACTTCGTCCTCCAGGTAGCCCTCGCCGCGCAGAACGGCGACGCCGAGGGCGCGGGCGCCGTCCGGCAGGCCGGCCGCGATGCCCGCGAGGGTGCCGCCGGTGCCGACCGGGCAGACGAGGAGGTCGGCCGGCCCGAGGTCGGTGAGCTCGCCCGGGATCGCGGCGGCGCCCCGCACCGCGAGCGCGTTGGAGCCCCCCTCGGGCAGCACCAGCCAGCCGTCGCCCGGGGACTGACGGTCGGTCAGCAGGCGGCGGTAGTCGGCGCGGGAGACGAAGCGCAGCTCCATCCCGTCCGCCTCCGCCGCCCGCAACGACCAGTTCCGCGGCGCCCGTTCCAGCTCCTCGCCGCGCACCACGCCGATGCTCGCCAGCCCGAGCGCCCGCGCCGCGGCGGCCACCGCCCGCAGGTGGGTGGAGTACGCCCCGCCGTACGTCAGCAGCCCGTGCGCGCCGGTCTCCACCGCATGCGCCAGGTTCGGCGCGAGCTTGCGCCACTTGTTGCCCGGCACGGTCGGGTGCGCCAGGTCGTCACGCTTGAGCCGCAGCTCGACCCCGGCCCGGGCGAAGTCCGGGTCGTCCAGCACCTGGAGCGGGGTCGGCAGGTCGGCGGGCAGCAGCATCCGCCCAGCGTACGCGGCTGGTCAGGGGCGGTTCAGGGGCGGTTCAGCAGCCAGTGCGGCCCGACCGTCCAGCCGAGCAGCCGCCGGGCGCGCCCGCGCTCCGCCGTGCCGTCCTCGCCGAACCGTCCGCCGGCGGCGGTCAGCACCAGGCCGGCCACCGCCGGTGCGAGCCGGGCCGGATGGTCGGCCGTGATCCGGTCGATCACGGCGTCCCGGGCCTGCGGGGTGCAGAGGGAGAGGTGGAAGACCAGCTGCCGCCAGGCGAAGGCGGCGTTCTTCACCGTGGCCAGCGGGCGCGGCTGGCGCTCGGCCAGGGCGACCAGCTGACGGGCGGTGACGTACGCGCGCCAGGCCAGCACGTCCCAGGCCTCGCCCGGGGTCACGGAGAGCGGGCCCGCCAGCGTGGCCAGGTTGTGGGTGGTGAGGATCTGGGCCTGCTCGATCACCGTGCCGTTGGCGGCCACCGACCCGCCCGCCCGGCCCTCCTTGCCGGCCCGGGTGGCGCAGAGCTTGGAGAAGCCGGCCGAGACGACGGTGCGGCGGTGTCCGCGCTCCTGCTCGGGCAGGGCGCGCACGGCGGCGTAGTCGATGCCGAAGTACCGCTCGTAGAGCGTGCCTTGGAGCAGCCCGCCGGCGATCCTGGCGGCCTCCAGGTACTTCGGGGTGAAGGTCCCCATGAAGATGTCCGCCGCGAGCTCCTCCACGAACGGAGTGCCCGGGGCGGCCCGCCGGGCCAGTGCGGCCAGCTCGCTCACCAGCGGGTTCGGCAGGATGGTGCCCGGGAACGTGGTGACCGCCAGGGCCGCCAGGCGCCGCAGCGTGGCGAGTTCGGCCGCGCCCTCCCCCGCCGTGCGGTGCGGCCCGACCGCCTGGACCCAGGGGAGTTCACCGGCCCGCACCTGGTGCTGGTGGTCGAGCAGCAGCAGCGAGCGCCGTCCGGCGAAGGCCCGGTGGTGGGCGGCGGCCAGCGCGCCGAGGGTGCGGTCCGGGTAGGCGGTGGCCTCGGCCGCGGCGGCCAACTGCGGTGCCAGCTCGGCCAGTACCTCCGCCGAGGGCACCAGGCCGCGCTCGACCAGGGTCTCCACGGGTGCGCTGGTGGCGGCCAGCACCGGCCGGCGCAGCACCTCCGGCAGGGCCGTACCGGCCGGGACGCCGTCCGCCTCGCCCTCCGCCGCGGCGGTCAGCACCGCCTCCGGACCGGCCAGCCCCTCCTCCTGCGGCAGCGCGGCGAGCCGCCCGGCCAGCAGCCCGGCGAGCTGGTGGTGCGAGGGCAGCGCGGCCTGGCCGGTCTGGATCCGGCGCAGCTCGCGGTGCCGCTCCGAGCCGGGCAGGCCCCGGCACGCCACCATCGAGGTGACCGCGAGTCGCAGCAGCCCGGCCTGACGCGGCGGCAACTCCTCACCGCCGACGCTGATTTCGAGCGCGGTGCGGAGGGCACCGAGGTTCTCGCGCGGGTTCCGGTGCTTCCCGCAGAGCGGGTGTGCGGCGGCCAAGGTCCGGTAGCGGAGCAGGAGTTCGGCCCCGCGCGCCTGCCACTCGGGCCCCGGGTCGCCGGCGAGCACGCCGCTCGGCCCGGTCGCCTCCAGCCAGTGCGAGAGCAGCTCGTCGGAGAGCGGCAGCCAGACCGTCAGCGCCTCCCGCTGGGTCTCCACCGCCCGGTTCGGGCCGCGGCCGACCAGCGCCGCCACCGCGTCGGACACCGTCCGCAGGTGGACGGCGTCCGGCTCGGCTCCCGACACCTCCCCGGCCGGCGGGGTGAACCGCAGCCGGTGCGCGAACGGGGCCAGCACGCCCACCAGTTGGACCGCCGCCCGCTGCTCCCCGGCCCGGACCAGCCAGGCCACCGTGAGCAGCGCGGCCTCCTCCGGCACGGTCACCCGGTAGCGGCCGCCGTCCAGCAACTCCCAGAGCCGGACCAGCCCGGCCTCGGTGAGCGAGTGCGCGAACAGTTCGGCGCGGTCCGACGGAATGCCCGCCACCCGGCAGGCCGCCACCTCGTACGGCTGGAGCGGCCCCTCGGCGGCGGCCCGGCCGGTGGCGAACCCACCGCGCAGCACCTCGGGCGTGACCCAGGCCGGCAGCCCGGCCACCGGCGTACGGCTGCCGATCCGCAGGCTGCCGTCCTTCATCCCGGCCAGCGTGGCACGCCAGCGGTCCAGACGGCCCTCGGCCCGCTCGCGGGTAGCGGCGTCCGGGTGCGAGAGCGCGGTGACGAAGGCCCGGGCCAACTGCCCGTGCGCGTAGCCGGCGGAGACGGTGACGGTGCCCGTGAGGCGCTGCTGATCAGCGTTCTTGTCCATGGCCGACGTGGCGGGTCCCGCCCCCGCGCCCTCCGGATCTCAAGTCCGGCGCTCTGACTGCTGAGCTACACGTCGCTGGCCCGCAACGCTACGCAGCACCCCGGCGCCCGGACAACGCCTTTTCGATCCCGCCGAACCGCCGGCCGTCACCCTCAGAACCCGGTGCAGACCGCCGAGGCGAAGGGGCCGTTGGCCGTGGCAGTCTTCGGGGTCTCGCCGTCCACGGTGACGGAGCAGGTGGCCGAGCCACCGCCGGCGCCCGTGGTGACGGTCAGCGAACCGCCCTTGACGAAGCCCTTGGTGTCGACCTCCTTGCGCCACGGCAGGTTCGCCGCGCTCTCCGTGTTGCTGGAGAGGTTGCTGTCGTTCCAGGTCGAGTAGGTGATGGTGGAGCCCTTGGCATCGCCGGTGACCTCGTACGTCACCTTGACGGTCTTGTTGACCTCCTTGTCGATCTCGTTGCCCACCATCGCCACCACGGCGACACAGCCACCGCAGAGCAGGATGACCACACCCAGCACCACCCAGGGCCACTTGCGGCGCTTCTTCGGCGGCGGATAGCCCGGTGGAGCCTGCTGGTAGCCGTACGGCGGGGGCGGGGGCGCCCCGTACGGCTGGGCGGGCTGGGCGTACGGCTGCTGCTGCCCGTACTGCTGCGTCTGCGGTGGAGGCGGCGGGCCCCACTGGGCTCCTGGCTGCGGCTGACCGGGCTGACCGGGCTGCGGCTGACCGGGCTGGCCCGTCGGGGAGTCCCCGGGCCCCGGATTCGGCTGACTGTCGCTCATGGGTGCGATGTTCCAAGGCGGTTGGACTCCCCGCATCTCCGCCGAGCCCCCGGGGGTACGGGGCATCGCGACCGATCGGGTGAAATTCGGGCCGGGTGGGGCCCGGTGGGGGTGGGCTGGGCCTAGAGTTCTGGGAGGCTGCCTCGCGCGAGGGGTTCCGGTGTGGTCACGGGGCGCGGAGAGGTGAGTGGGGCGGGTGGGACTCGAACCCACGACCAAGGGATTATGAGTCCCCTGCTCTAACCGGCTGAGCTACCGCCCCGGTTCGCCGTGCCGTTCGCCGTGGTGGCGGGGCAGCAGCAGACGGCCCGTCAGGGCCGTCATCCGCAGCATAGCCGGTCACTTCGGCGCGGTGCTCGCCGGGGGTGCATCCGGGTGTGCGGGTGCACGAGACCCCGTCCGGGTGATCCGGCGTGGCAGGGGGTGCGGCGTCCGCGAAGACTGGAGGCCGGTGATCGGCCAGGTCCGAGGGCGGTGGTGGCGGGTGCGCGGCGCGTGGGTGGCCGGGGTGGTGGCGTTGGGGCTGGTGGCGGTCGGCTGCGGGAGCACGGCGGGCGGCGGGCCGTCAGCGGCGTCCGGCAGTGCGAGTCGGAGTCCGCTGACGGCGGCTCAGGCGAGTTCGGCGGCGGCCGCGCACGGCTGGTCCAAGGACCGGATCAAGGCCGCCATCGCCAAGCACGCCGGCACCACGCGGACGGCCAAGCCCTCCCCCCTCAACGCCCTGGTCGGCGCGGTGTTCACCCACAACTCGGACGGCGACCACTTCTGCACCGCCAGCGTGGTGGACAGCGCCGGGCTGAACCTGATCGCGACCGCCGCGCACTGCGTCTACGACCCCAGGGTCGGCCAGCGCGGCGACCTGGTCTTCGTACCGGGCTACCGGGAGGGCGACACCCCGAGCGGGGTCTGGCAGCTGGCCTCGATCACGGTGGACCAGGCCTGGGCGGACAGCGCCGACCCGGACGTGGACGTGGCCTTCGCGGTGGTGCTGCCGCAGAACGGCCAGCAGGTCCAACAGGTGCTCGGTGCGAACAAGTTGGGGACCAACCGGGGCTACGTGCTGCCGGTCAAGGTGACCGGCTACCCGAGCAGCGGCGAGGTGCCGATCACCTGCGCCAACCAGACCGCCCAGCAGAGCGCGACCCAGCTGCGGATCGACTGCCCCGACTACACCGGTGGCACCAGCGGCAGCCCCTGGGTCACCGACTTCGACCCGCAGACCCGGACGGGCACGGTGGTCGGCGTGATCGGCGGCTACCAGGAGGGCGGGGACACCCCGGACACCTCGTACAGCAGCTACTTCGGGGACCGGGTGCAGGCGCTGTACGCCCGCGCGACGGGCTGAGGCCCGCCGGCCGCCCGCCCACGGACGGGGCTGGCGCGGCGGCGGGCCCGGCTGGTAGACCTGGCAGCAGTCGATCTTCACGACCCCCGTGGATCACCGGCAGCCGAGGACGGACCCCGATGGCGCGTGTACGCCGACCTGCCCCGGCCTCCGCCACCGGTCGCGCAGCGCGCCTCACGGCGACCGCCACGGCCGTCCTGACCTCGATGCTGGCCGTCGGCTGCGTCCCGGGCGCCGCCGCCCCGGGCGGCCACGACGGCGCCCCGTCCGCCCACGCCGCCCCGGCGGGCGCCTCGGCGGACCGGATCGGCACCCTGTTCGCCGGCGGCCCGGACGGTGACCGGGGCTGCACCGCCAGCGTGGTGAGCAGCCCGTCCCGGAGCCTGCTGGTGACGGCCGCGCACTGCGTTGAGAGCCCGCTCTTCGGCCGCCGGGACGATCTGGTGTTCGCCCCCGGCTTCCGCAACGGGGCGCTGCCGCACGGCAGTTGGCCGGTGGAGCAGGTGACGCTGGCGCCGGCCTGGTCGGAGCAGGCCGACCCGGAGTACGACGTGGCGTTCCTCACCGTCGGCGAGGTCGGCGGCCGGCGGATCGAGGACGTGCTCGGCGGCTTCCCGCTCGGCACCGACCGGGGCTTCGGGCTGGCGGTCACCGTCACCGGCTACCCGATGGACGCCGAGGAGCCGATCACCTGCAGCAACCGGACCGGCGAGCAGAGCCCCACCCAGGAGAGCTTCGACTGCCACGGCTACACCGACGGCACCAGCGGCAGCCCCTGGCTCACCGAGGCCGGGGAGGTGGTCGGCGTGGTCGGCGGCTACCAGGAGGGCGGGGCCACCGAGCGGACCTCGTACAGCATCACCTTCGACCACCGGGTGTCCGAGCTCTACCGGCGGGCGACCAGCGCGGCCTGAGCCGGGCTACGGCCCGCGCCGGACCCGGGAAACACGAAGGCCCCTCGGATGTCCGAAGGGCCCTCGCTCTGCGCATCTCACCGTGACTACCGGTGAAGCTCCCCCAATTGGACTCGAACCAATAACCTGCCGATTAACAGTCGGCTGCTCTGCCAATTGAGCTATGGGGGACTGCAGTTGGGTACGGAACGGCCTGACGACCCTTCCGGGCTCCCCCAATTGGACTCGAACCAATAACCTGCCGATTAACAGTCGGCTGCTCTGCCAATTGAGCTATGGGGGACCGAGCTCCCGCCTCGCTCCGGAAGGATCTTCCGGTCCGCGGCGTCGGCTGCGGGTCATACATTAGCGCACTCAGGGGGGTGGTCCGCCAATCGCTTTCCCCGGGGAGGTACGCGGGGCTCCGATCGCCGTCCGTTCGGCGTGCCCGGTGGGCAGGGGCGGGGGCCTGCGGGGATGCTGGTCCCACGGTTCGCCGCGGGGCGGGGCGGGTAGGGCAACGCGGCAGGGTCCGCAAGGAAGGGTGGAGACCGGTCATGTGGAAGCTGACGTTCGTGGTGGGAGTAGGGGTCGGTTACGTCCTCGGTTCGAAGGCCGGCCGGGAGCGGTACGAGCAGCTGGCGGGAGCGGCCCGGCAGGTCGCGCAGAACCCCAAGGTGCAGGACGTGGCGGGCAAGGCCCGGCAGCAGGCCGGAGCGGTGGCCGGGAAGGCCGCCGGCGCCGTCGCCGGCCGGGTCGGCGACCACCTGCCGAACGCGATCACCGACCGGGTTCCGTACCTGAGCGGCAGCCGTGCGGCGGGGCAGGACGACAGCTGGGGCACCTACCGCCCCTAGAGCCCGTCCGACACGCACGGCCCGGCACGCACCGGCCGCACCGCCCGCATCACCGGCGGTCCCGGAGGAGTCCGCTCCGCGTGCCGAACGGGCAACACTTCGGGTGGGCGGCGGTGTAAGGCTGCCGGGCTGAGGCATGATCTCGACATGGCCATCGTCGCGGGCATCGACAGCTCCACCACTCGCACCCGGATCGTCGCGTGCGACGCCGAGACCGGCGCCGTGCTGCGCGACGGCAAGGCGCCGCACCCGACGCCCGAGGGCAGCGACCCCCGGGCCACCGAGATCGATCCCCAGCTCTGGCTGCACTCGCTCGGCGAGGCGGCCACCGGCGGCCTGCTGGAGGGCGTCCGGGCGATCGGCGTCTCCGCCCAGCAGCACGGCCTGATCGGCCTGGACGCGGGCGGCGTGCTGGTGCGGCCGGCGCTGCTCTGGAACGACCCCCGGTCCGCCGGGGCCGCCGCGCAGCTGATCGACGCGCTCGGCGGCCCCGAGGCCTGGGTGCGGGCGATCGGCTCCGTCCCGGCGCCGACCTACACGGTGGCCAAGCTGCGCTGGCTGGCCGAGCACGAGCCGGCCTCGGCCAAGCGGATCGCCGAGGTGCTGCTGCCGCACGACTGGCTGGTCTGGCAGCTGCTCGGCCACCCCAAGCGCCGCACCACCGACCGGGGCGACGCCTCCGGCACCGGCTACTGGTCCCCCGTCAGCGGCGAGTACCGGCAGGACCTGATCGAGCTGGCGCTCGGTCACCAGCTGCGCGTGCCGGACGTGTTGGGCCCGGCCGAGCCCGCCGGGCACACCCCCGAGGGCCTGCTGATCTCGGCCGGCACCGGCGACAACATGGCCGCCGCGCTCGGCCTCGGCCTCCAGCCCGGCGACGCCGTGGTCTCGCTCGGCGGCAACGGGACCATCTTCGCGGTGCACGACCAGGCCGTGGTGGACGTCACGGGCGCGGTCTCCTCCTTCGCCGACGCCACCGGCCGCCACCTGCCGATGGTCGGCACCCTGAACGCGGCCCAGGTGCTGCGCTCCACCGCCGGCCTGCTCGGCACCGACCTCACCGGCCTGAGCGAGCTGGCCCTGCGGTCCACCGCCGGCTCCTACGGGCTGGTCCTGCTGCCCTACCTGGACGGCGAGCGCACCCCGAAGCTCCCCGCCGCGGCCGGCACCCTGACCGGCCTGCGGGCCGAGTCGATGGCCCCGCAGCATCTGGCCCGGGCGGCCGTCGAGGGCATGCTCTGCAACGTGGCCGACGCCCTGGACGTGCTGCGCGGGCACGGGGTGGAGCTGCGCCGGATCTTCCTGCTCGGCGCGGTCGGCCGCCTCCCCGCCGTCAAGGAGATCGCACCGCTGCTCTTCGGCCTGCCCGTGGTGATACCGGCCGCCGGTGACCACGCCGCCCGGGGCGCCGCCCGCCAGGCCGCCTGGGCCCTGGCCGGCACCTCCGAGCCGCCGGAGTGGGAGCTTCCCGACGCCGTCACACTGGTCGCCGACCACGAGCACGACCTCGCCGTCGGCAACGCGGTCCGCCAGCAGTACCGCACCATCCGCGACCAGATCCACCCGGAGCTGGCCGAGGACTGAGCGGCCGTCAGGGCCGTCGGCGGCGACCGCACCGCCGTCGACCCGCTGTCAGGCCTCCACCGGGGCGGAGACCTCGCCGGTGCGGCGGAGCTTCTGCCAGCGCAGGCGGCCGCCGGTCACCGCGGTGATCGCCGACTGCAGCAGGACGATGTACATCAGCTGCCGGTACACCAGCTGCTGGGTCGGCAGGCTGATCAGGTGCCAGGGCTTCTCGCGGTCGAGCTTGAAGGCGTACCAGGAGAGCACGGCCTGGATGCCCAGGAAGCCGGCGAAGCTGGTGATGGTCGTCGCCGCGTCCGCGAACAGCACGCCGTAGATCAGGAAGATGTCGACCAGTGGCGCCAGCAGCGGGGCGACCACGCCGAACATCACGACCAGCGGCAGGCCCCGGCGGCCGAACCGCCCGGCCGGCCCCTTGGCGGTGACGGCTCGGCGGTGCTTCCACATCGCCTGCATCGAGCCGTAGCTCCACCGGTACCGCTGGGACCAGAGCTGCTGGATGCTCGCGGGGGCCTCGGTCCAGGCGCGGGCGCGCTCGGCGTAGACCACCCGCCAGCCCTCGCACAGCACCGCCATGGTGATGTCGGTGTCCTCGGCGAGGGTGTCGTCGCTCATCCCGCCGACCGCGTCCAGGGCCTCCTTGCGGAAGGCGCCGACCGCGCCGGGGATGGTCGGGATGATGCCGAGCATGTCGTACATCCGGCGGTCCAGGTTGTGGCCGAGGACGTACTCGATGTGCTGCCAGGAGCCGATCAGGGTGTCCCGGTTGCCGACCTTGGCGTTGCCCGAGACCGCGCCGATCGAGGGGTCCGCGAAGGGCTGGACCAACTCGCGCACCGTGGAGGGCTCGAAGACGGTGTCGCCGTCCATCATCACGACGATGTCGTGCGAGGCGGCCGCGATGCCGGCGTTCAGCGCGCTGGGCTTGCCGCCGTTGACCTTGCGGATCAGGCGGACGAACGGCATCGCCATCTCCTCCACGATGTCCGCGGTGCCGTCCGAGGAGCCGTCGTCGATGACGATGACCTCGATCGGGTAGTCGCTCGCGGCCAGCGAGTTGAGGGTGTGGGCGATGCACTCGCGCTCGTTGTACGCGGGCACCAGGACGGTGACCGGGCGGGTGACGGGCTCGCCCCAGAGGTCCTGCCGCTTGGAACGGCGGGCGTGGATCGGGGCCAGCACCAGCATCAGGGCGAACCGGCCGAAGTTCAGGAAGCCGACCACGGCGAGCAGCGCGATGAGCGTCGGCAGGGTGTGCACGGCCAGCTGGGTGGCCCAGACGTAGCCCTTGCCCGCCCACAGCCGGAAGCCGGTCACCGGCGTGGTGGCGCTGGACGCGCCGAGCGCCTCGGAGATGGTGGTGAAGCGGTAGCCGTCGGCCTTCAGCTTGTCGATCAGGATGCCGAGCGCCTCGACGGTCTGGGAGCGGTCACCGCCGGAGTCGTGCAGCAGGATCAGCTCGCCGGCGCCGGGCGTCGTGGGCATCGCCTCCTTGACGATGGCGTCCACCCCCGGCCGCTTCCAGTCGTCGGTGTCGTGGTCGATGAAGGCGGTGACGTAGCCCCGGGCGCCCAGGTACTTGATCACCGGGTAGGTCCAGTCGTCGAGTGCCGCCGAGTTGGACGAGTACGGCGGGCGGAACAGCGAGCTGTGCACCCCCGCCGCCCCGGCCAGGGCCAGCTGGGTCTGGGCCATCTCCCAGGTGATCCGGGCGTGCGACTGGAAGGCGAAGTCCGGGTGGGTGAAGCTGTGCAGCCCGATCTCGTGCCCCTCGTCCACGATCCGGCGGATCAGCTCCGGATGACGGGCCGTCATGCCGCCGGTCACGAAGAAGTCCGCACGCACGCCACGGGACTCCAGCACGTCCAGGACCTTCGGGGTCCACTCCTCGTCCGGGCCGTCGTCGAAGCTCAGCACCACGGTGCGGTCCGGGATGCGGTAGCTCACCGGGTCGTCGTTGTGCTCACCGCGCGCGTCGATGACCGGGCCGCCCTTGAGCAGCTCCTCCGGCACGGTCTCCTTGTCGGCCGAGTCGGCGACCCGGGCGTCGTGGAACACCTCGTTGGTGGCCAGGCCGCGCAGCACGAGCAGCGCGAGCAGGCATGCCAGCAGGGAGAGCGGCATGAAGAAGCGCAGTGGTGGCGCGGCCAGTCGGCGCGGCCTGCGCGAAGACTGCCGGCGGCGCTGGTGGCGGGACAATGGTGCTCCTGGAGATGGGCGGTGCTGCGGTTCAGGGGTGCTTCGTCGACCGGGCGGACGGCGTGACGCCGTGCGGTGCACCGGTGGTGCCGGTCGTTCCGGTCGGCTTCGCCGTCTGCTTGCCCGCGGGGGTCGCGGGGCGCGAGGGCGCCTTGGAGGTCGACGTCGACGGCTTCGGCGACGGGGTGGGTGACGGCGCGGGGGTGGGCGTCGTCACGGGTTCGACCGGCTGAGCCGCCGGCTGAGCGGGTATCCCCATCGCCGGGGCGTCGGCCTGGATGCCGACCATGGTGCCGGCCATGACGACCGCGAGGATCGCGCCGACCACCGAGACGGGCCAGCCGAGACCGCGCAGCAACCGGCCTCGCCGACCCGACTGGGAGACGAACACCGGTGCGGGGTCGACCTCTTCGAGGTTCGACGAGGGTACGTCGGGCTGCGACGGCCGGATTGATTCGCCTTCGACGGGGGTGACGACTGGGCGCACCTTGCCACGCCTTTCAGTGCAGGGTACGTAGACCACCGGAGCCTAAGGCGAACGCTAGTGCAACCCTCAGAGCGAATTGGCCGCGATGGGGCGATTTGACCTGTTCCGAGAGGGGGCTGTAACCGGATCGCAATGCCCGCCGACGTGTTCGAGCGGGCCCTTCGTACCCCGTTAGGATGTGGCCTCCCACCCGATCGGCACGCGCGTGCGATCGGTACGCCCCGAGGAGCCCGCGTGAGTCAGCCCCGCCGCCCCCGCCGTCACCGCGGGTGGAGTCTCCTCGCCCTGCCGGTCCTGCTGGGCACGCTCGCCGCCTGCTCCGGCGGTCCGGTCTCCGGTGCCTCCGGCGGCGGCCCCGCCACGACGGCGAAGGGCGGCTCCTCGGCCGCTGCCACGCCGACCCCGACCGGCCCTCCGGGAACCCTCTTCGACAGCTTCCGCTACACCGGCCCCGCCGATCCCGCGCTCACCGCGCACGGCTGGGAGGTCCGCACCGGCGAGGGCGGCCCGGGGGTCAAGGACACCTGGTCGGAGGCCGGCGCGAGCTTCCCCGCCGACACCACCGCCCAGGGCGGCCGGACCCTCCAGCTGCGGGCCACCACCGACGGCACCGCGAAGGGCACCAAGCAGGTCGAGGTCCAGACCACCACCGCCAAGCTCTTCAACGGCACCTTCGCCGCCAGGATCTACCTGAGCGACAAGCCGGCCGCCGGCAAGAACGGTGACCACGTCGTCCAGTCCTACTTCCCGATCTCCTCCTCCGACGACTCTCCGAACTACAGCGAGCTCGACTTCGAGTACATGCCGAACGGCGGCTGGGGCAACCCGGGCCCTCAGCTCGACACCACCAGCTGGTTCAAGGCCGACCCGGTGGACCGCGTCACCAAGCCGCACAAGCAGCGGCTCGAGGGCTGGCACCTCATGATGGTCACCGCCGTGAACGGGAAGGCCACGTACTCCATGGACGGCAAGGAGCTGTTCACCAGCACCGGGAACTACGTGCCGCGCGAGAAGATGAACGTCCACTTCAGCAACTGGTTCGTCGACCTGCTGCCCTCGCTCGGCGGACAGCGCGCCTGGGACCTGAAGGTCAACTGGTTCTACTACAAGGACGCCGCGGCCGTCTCCTACGCGGACGTCCAGAAGACCGTGGACGGCTTCTACGCCGCCGGCACCGACTTCGTGGACACCCTGCCCAAGTCCTGAGGCTGCCCGGGCAGTTCGCCCTCGAACGCGGCGGCCACCGCGAGGCTGTCCTCGTAGACGTGGTGACGGATGATCAGACCCGCCTCCACGGTGAGGTGCAGGGCGGAGCGGGCCCGGTAGGGGCGGCCGGTGGCGCGGCGCCGGATCCACGGCCTGGCGGGTCGGCCGTGCTCGGCGGCGGGCCACGAGAGCTTCCAGTCGCCGCGCTCGGCGTAGAGCTCCGCGATCCGCTCGGGGTCGCCCGCGCCGATCCGGCGCAGCAGCTCCTCGGCCACGACTCGGGTGCCGGGGAAGGAAGTTGACGGCATGGCGGGTCTCCCTGCCTCGGTGCCGCGACCGGGCTGGTGCGGCGTTGCCGTCATTCTGTCCGGCGTCCGGCGCTCCGCGCGATCACCTCCGGGGTAAGGCTCAGTCCAGGTAGGCGCGGAGCTGGGCGGTGAAGGCGTGGGCGCGCAGCCGGCTGAGGGTCTTGGCCTCGATCTGGCGGATGCGCTCGCGGGTGACGCCGAAGAGGTGGCCGATCTCCTCCAGGGTGCGGGGGTGCCCGTCGTCCAGGCCGTAGCGGAGCCGGACGACCTGGCGCTCGCGCTCGCCGAGGGTGTCCAGGACGGCGACGAGGTGCTGGCGCAGCAGGAGGAAGGCGGCGGTCTCGACGGGTGAGGCGGCGTCGGCGTCCTCGATCAGGTCGCCGAGGGCCACCTCGTCCTCCTCGCCGACGGGGGTGTGCAGCGAGACCGGCTCCTGGGCCAGCCGCAGGATCTCCAGCACCCGGGCCTCGGTCAGCTCCAGCGCCGCGCCCACCTCGGCCGCGCTGGGCACCGTACCGCGCTCCTGGAGCATGGTGCGCTGCACCCTGATCACCCGGTTGATCAGCTCGACCACGTGCACAGGCACCCGGATGGTGCGGGCCTGGTCGGCCAGCGCCCGGCTCATCGCCTGCCGGATCCACCAGGTGGCGTAGGTGGAGAACTTGTAGCCGCGCGCGTAGTCGAACTTCTCGACTGCGCGGATCAGCCCGAGGTTCCCCTCCTGGACCAGGTCGAGCAGGGTGAGGCCCCGGCCGACGTACCGCTTGGCGACCGAGACCACCAGGCGGAGGTTGGCCTCGATCAGGCGGCGCTTGGCGCGGCGGCCGAGCCGTACCAGGACGGCCAGCTCGACGGTCAGCCGCTCGTCCAACCCGCCCTGCTGCAGCGCCTGTTCGGCGAAGAGGCCGGCCTCGATCTGGCGGGCCAGCTCGACCTCCTCGACGGCGGTGAGCAGCCGGATCCGGCCGATCTCGCGCAGGTACTGCCGCAGCAGGTCGGCGGCCGGCCCGGCGGCCTCGTCCAGCGCGGCGGCGGGCACGGGCCTGGCATCCGCCACTTCGGCGAACTCCGCCACCTCGACGGCCGGTTGCGCAGCGGAGAGCTCCACGGGCGTCCTCCCTCGGCGGTGCACGGCCGTGGGGGAGGCCGTGCCACAAGGGTTGGGATACCCAGGTCGGCGCCCGGGGATTCGGATGACTGTGACTCAGGTCACTCCGCAGTGCCCCGGGTGCCGTCAGAGGCCGGCGGCGCCGAGGGTCTTCAGCCGGTCCTTGTACTGCTGGAGGGCGAACAGCTCGCTCTGCACGGCGTTGAGCTCCTCCGGGGTGCCGCGGCGGTCGAGCCGCTGGAGGTGGCTGCGAACCTCAGTGATCCGGCGGTCCACCGCCTGGAGGCGGAGCTTGACCAGGAACTCCCCCGCGTAGATGGTGTCGGCGGCCCGCCGGGTGCGGATCGGCTCCACCGTCAACTCGGTGACCAGGGAGCGCACTTGGTCGTCGGGACAGGCCTCCCGGACGACCGCGGTGAAGTCCGACAGGGTGGCCCCGTAGGCCGCGCCGCCGGCGACCCTGATGGCCTGCCGGACGGCGGTGTACGGCGGGGTGGTGAACTCGTCGTCGCCGTAGTTGTCGAAGGCCGGGCTGACCAGGTCCGGGTGCTGGAGGGCGAGCTTGAGCAGCTCGCGCTCCACGAACTGGGCCGGGTCGCGCGGGTCCAAGCGGTAGGCGGGGCGGGCCGGCCGGTCCGGGACGGATGCGGCGGCCGGGGTGCCGGGGCGGCGCAGCTGGCGGTTCCCGTTCTGCTGGTTCTCCCGCTGCCAGCGGGCGAGTTGGGAGATCCGCCGGATCACGAACTGCTCGTCGAGGATGCCCAGCATGCCGGCCAGCCGGACGGCGTACTCGTGCTGGATCGAGCGGTCCTTGATCTTGGTGATGATCGCCGAGGCCTCCTCCAGCGCCGCGGCCCGCCCCTCGGGGCTGTCCACCCGGTGCCGGTCGACGGCCGAGCGGAGCGCGAACTCGAAGAGCGGCACCGGATTGTCGATCAGCTCGCGGACCGCCTCGTCGCCCTTGGCCAGGCGGAGTTCGCACGGGTCCATGCCGCCCGGGGTGATGGCGATCGAGGTGCGGGCGGCGAACTTCTGGTCGTCCTCGAAGGCCCGCAGCGCGGCCTTCTGGCCGGCGGCGTCGCCGTCGAAGGTGAAGACCGTCTCCCCCCGGTAGGTGGAGGTGTCCATCAGCAGCCGGCGGATGATCTTGATGTGGTCCTCGGCGAACGCGGTGCCGCAGGTGGCCACCGCCGAGGTGACGCCCGCCAGGTGACAGGCCATCACATCGGTGTAGCCCTCAACCACCACCGCCCGGCCGGACTTGGCGATCTCCTTCTTCGCCAGGTCGATGCCGTAGAGCACGTTGGACTTCTTGTAGATCGGCGTCTCGGGGGTGTTCAGGTACTTCGGCCCGTTGTCGTCCTCGCGCAGCCGCCGGGCGCCGAAGCCGATCACCTCGCCGCCGCTGTCCCGGATCGGCCAGACCAGCCGGCCCCGGAAGCGGTCGATCAGGCCGCCGCGCTGGCCCTGCGAGGCCAGGCCGCCGAGCAGGATCTCCTTGTCGGAGAAGCCCTTGCCGCGCAGGTAGCGGACCAGGTGCTCCCAGCCGACCGGGGCGTAGCCGACCCCGAAGTGCTTGGCGGCCTCGGCGTCGAAGCCGCGCTCGGCCAGGAAACTGCGGCCGATCTCGGCCTCCGGCGACTCCAGTTGCTCCTGGTACCAGGCGGCGGCCACCTTGTGCGCCTCGACCAGGCGGGTGCGCTCGCCCTGCTGCTGGCGGGGCGAGTAGCCGCCCTCCTCGTACCGCAGTGTGATCCCGGCCTGGGCGGCCATCCGCTCGACGGCCTCGGCGAACGAGAAGTGCTCGATCTTCATCAGGAAGGTGATCGTGTCGCCGCTCTCGCCACAGCCGAAGCAGTGGAACACGCCCTTGCCCGGGTGTACGTAGAAGGAGGCGGACTTCTCGTCGTGGAACGGGCAGACGCCCTTGAGCTGGCTGCCGCCCCCGTTGGTCAGCTGGACGTAGTCGTTGACGACCGCGTCGATGGGCAGCGCCTCGCGCACCCGCTGTACGTCTTCATCCCTGATCCGGCCTGCCACCCCGGAAGTCTACGTCGCCTTCGACTCGGCCAGGCGGGAGTGCAGGGCGAGGGCCGAGGCGTCGGTGAGGGTGGCGATCTGGTCGATCACCGCGCGCAGGGCGGCCCGGTCGTCCTCGGCCTCCTCGTACAGGGCGGCGAAGACCGGGTCCAGCCCGTACGGGGCGGTGCGGGCCAGGGTGTCGGCCAGCTCGGCGATCACGATCCGCTGGCGGGCGCGGAGCTGGGCCTGCTCGTCACGCTGCATCACGTACCGGACGGCGACGGCCTTGAGCACCGCGACCTCGACCCGGACCTCCTGAGGGACCACCAGCTCGGCGGCGTAGCGGGTGAGCCGGCCCGGGCCGTAGCGGGCCCGGGTGGCCTGCTCGGCGGCCAGGCAGAACCGGCCGATCAGCTGGCTGGTGAGGTCCTTGAGCCCGGCCCTGGCCCGGGCCGAACCGTCGTAGCCGCGCGGCCACCACTCCTCGGCCAGCAGCCTGTCCAGCGCGGCGCCGAACTCCTCGGGCTCCGCCTCGGCGTACCGGTCGGCGATCTTGAACAGCTCGGACCGCTCCTCGGCGGAGCGCAGCGCGGCCGGGTCGACGTGCCCGGCCTGGATGCCGTCCTCCACGTCGTGGGTGGAGTACGCCACGTCGTCGGACCAGTCCATCACGGTGGCCTCGAAGCACTTGCGCAGCTCGGGCGCACCGGTGCGCAGCCAGCGGAAGACCGGGAGGTCGTCGGCGTAGACGCCGAACTTGGTGGAGCCCGGGTCGGTGGGGTGGGCGCCGTGCGGCCAGGGGTACTTGGTGGCGGCGTCCAGCGCGGCCCGGGTGAGGTTGAGGCCGACGCCGTGGCCCGGGCGGGGGGCCAGCACGGAGACGGGCTCACCGAGCGGGGCGAAGCGCTTGGGCTCCAGGCGGGTCAGGATGCGGAGCGACTGCGCGTTCCCCTCGAAGCCGCCGCAGCTGCGGGCGGCCTGGTCGAGCGCCTCCTCGCCGGTGTGGCCGAACGGCGGGTGGCCGATGTCGTGGGCCAGGCAGCCCGTCTCCACCAGATCCGGGTCGCACCCGAGGGCCGCGCCCAACTCCCGCCCCACCTGGGCACATTCGAGCGAGTGGGTGAGCCTGGTCCGCGGGAAGTCACTGCGCATCGGGGCCACCACCTGGGTGGTGCCGGCCAGCCGGCGCAGCGCTGCGGAGTGCAGCACCCGCGCCCGGTCTCGCTGGAACGCCGTCCGGCCCGGCCGCTTGTCCGGCTCGGGCACCCAACGGGCTTCGGCTGCGGGGTCGTACGCGGTGTCGTCCATATGGAAGTACCGTACGCCGGACAGCCGACATTCCCTCAGCACCACACAAGAACGCGCACCGAACGACGGGCGGACGCCGCCCGGCGCCGGGCGGTCCTCACCGTCCGACGGCCACCGCGGCCCGGACCACCGACTGGTACCGCGCCAGCACCAGCTCGGCCATGCCCGGGTGGGCGCCCAGCGGGGCCGAGGTGATCCACGGGGCCGCTGCCGCGGCGAGGCGGGCGAAGTCGCCCGGGGCGGTGAAGTACGAGGCGACCGCGATCCGTTGGTGTCCCTCGGCGGTGAGGCGGGCGACCGCCTCGGTCACGCTCGGGCCGCCCGCGGCGACGGTGCCGACCCGGACCGGGACACCGAGCCGGGCGGCGAGCAGGGCCGCCTGGGCCTCGGTGTCGGTGGCGGCGTCCGGATCCCGGGAACCGGCCGAGGCGAGCACCACCGCGTCCCCCTCCGGGCCCCAGCCGGCCTCCCGCAGCCGGGCGTCGAGCACCTCCGTGAGCCGCGCGTCCGGCCCCAGCGGAGCCGTCACCACCCCGGTCACCTGCGGCGCGGACGCCAGCAGCGCGGGCAGGTCCACCTTGACGTGGTACCCCCGGCTGAGCAGCAGCGGCACCAGGACGGCCGGCCCGCGCAGCCGGTCGAGCACCTCGGGCAGCAGCGGCGCGTTCAGTCCCAAGTGGGCCGGTCGGACGTCGAGTTCGGGCCGGCGGGCACGCAGCAGCGCGGCCAGCCGGTGGATCTCGGCCAGCGTCTCCGGATCCCGCGAGCCGTGGGCCGCCAGCACCAGGGCCGGGCGGCGGGCGGCGTGCAGCACCCGGACGGCGGCCGGGCCGGTGGTGGAGGTCGTCGTCATGGGCCCAGCCTGCCCGGCACCTGTTTCACCCCGGGCCCTCCCGGATCAACCCGTCGTTAACCGGAGCTCACAGCGCGCCGCCCCGGCCGTGACCCACCGGCCCAAGGGCGCCGCCCTGACCCGCCGTCAGCAGGATCTCCAGCAGGGCGTCCGGAGCGTCCCGCATCAGGTTGTGGCCCGAGTCGACCGCGTGGGTGCGCCACTGCGGGTCGGCGGTGAGGCGCTCGTAGGTGGGGGCGAACGGGGACGGGGTGGGCCAGCCGGTGGCGTAGACGTAGTCGCGGGTCCGGAAGCGGTCCAGGTCCCCTTCCAGGCGGACGGCCTGGAGCAGGGAGGCGAGCGGGTGCGGGGTGGCGCGGGGGTCGAAGAACGGGAGCGGGGCGCTGGTCAGCCCGTCGGCGCCGACGCCGCCGAGGTACCACTCGCGCTCGTTGTCGGTGACCAGGGACCAGCAGGAGTCCCCGTCGGCGGGGAGCAGCCCGTCGAGGTACACCAGGCCGGAGATCCGCTCCGGCACCTGGTCGGCCGCGCCGGTGATCACCATGCCGCCGTAGCTGTGGCCGACCAGCACCACCTCCTCCAGCTGCTCCTCCTCGATCAGGTTGGCCACGTCGGCGATGTGGGTGTCCAGGTTGACCGAGGCGTTGAGCAGGTGACGGCGGCTGCCGACACCGGTGAGGGTGACGGGGTAGGCGTGGTGCCCGGCCGCGCGCAGCGCGCGGGCCAGCGGCTCGAAGGTCCAGGCACCGTGCCAGGCACCGGGGACGAGGACGTAGGTGGTCATGCGGAGAACACTCCTGATGAGGGGTCGGGTCGGTCTAGAGCGGCGCGTTCGCGCCGAACATCGGGTCGTCGGCCTCCGCCGCGAGGGCTTCGCGGTGGTGCCGCAGCGTCCCGCGGGTCTCCTCGTCGGTCTCGGTCCGCCAGGCCCGTTCGAGCGCGGCGGCGTGGTGCGGTGCTCCGCAGTCGACGGCGTAGACCAGCTCCAGGCCGGCCCGCCGCACCGCCGGCTCGGGGTGGTCGAGCAGCGCGTAGTACGCCGGGCGCCCCGCCAGCAGGGCGGCCCTGACGCGCTCCAGCATCCCGGCGTTCCCCGCCGCCGCCTCCGACTCGTCGGGCTCCGCCAGGGCGATCTCCCGGAGCAGGTCGGCCGCCTCGGCGGCGGCTTCGGCGGTGAACAAACCGGCGGACGAACCCGTGGACGGGGCGCAGAGCGCGGTGAGGAACGGGACGACGTACTCGGCCGCCTCGGAGTACCGGTCGCCGCGGCCGCCGAAGTACTCGTGCGCGACGTCCAGCGCGGCGCCCCAGATGTCCGTGCTGCCCTCCTCCCCCGCGGCCATCGCCCGGAGGGCGGCCGGGATGTTCCCGGCGTCGAAGCCCGGGCCGGGCACCCGCAGGCCCGCCCAGGGGATGTCGTCCAGTCCGTCGAGCGTCGTCGTCATGCCGTGCAGGCTACGGCCGGGCGCCGACGGTCAGGACGATCTTGCCGGAGGTCCGCCCGCTCTGGCTGAGCTCGTGCGCCTCCGCGACGCGCTCCAGCGGGAGTTCAGCGCTCACCGAGGGCCGCAGCAGCCCCGCCCCGGCCAGCGCGGCCAGCTCCCGCAGTCCGGCCTGGTCCGCCTCGACGGCCATGAAGCCGGCCCGCAGGCCGAGCGCGGCGGCCTGCTCGGCCAGGTACTGCTCGGCCGGGGAGGCCAGCGAGACCAGGATGCCGCCCGGCCGCAGCACCTTGAGCGAGCGCGGCCCGTACTCGCCGCCGACCGGGTCGACCACCACGTCCACCGGCTCCACCACCGTCTCGAAGTCGACGGCGGTGTAGTCCACCACCTCGTCCGCGCCGAGGCCGCGCAGGAACTCGTGCTTGGCGGCCCGGGCGGTGCCGATCACGTACGCGCCGCGGGCCTTGGCGATCTGCACCGCGAGGTGGCCGACCCCGCCCGCCGCCGCGTGCACCAGCACCCGCTGCCCGGGCTCCACGGCGGCGGTGTCCACCAGCGCCTGCCAGGCCGTCATGCCGACCAGCGGCACGGCCGCCGCCTGAACGTGCGTCAGCGCGTCCGGCTTGCGCACCAGGTGGCGGGCGGGGGCGGTGACGTACTCGGCGTACGTCCCGGCCGGGGCGGGGTGGCGCGGCATCCCGAAGACCTCGTCGCCGACGGCCAGCGTGGTGACGCCGATGCCGACCGCCTCGACCACGCCGGAGACGTCCCAGCCCAGCGGCACGATCCGGCCGCCCAGCCCGCCGCTGCTCCGGTGCCAGATGTCGGTCGGGTTGACCGAGGTGGCCCGCACCCGCACCAGCACCTCCGCCACACCGGGCTCCGGCCGCTCGGCCGCCACCAGCTTGAGCACCTCGGGGCCGCCGAACTCGTCCTGGCTGATCGCACGCATCGTCATCTCTCCTGCTCGGAAGGGGTGTTCGGCGGACCGTCCGGCCGCCTGACACCAAGATCCCGCAGCCGGCCGCGCCGGACGAGTGGCAAGATTGCCGATATCTGAAAGGATCTCGCCATGCACCGTGTGGTCACCCTCGCCCTGGACGGCGTCTACCCCTTCGAACTCTCCATCCCCAACCGCATCTTCGGCGTGGCCGCGGCCCCCGACGGCACCCCGCTCTACGAGGTGGTGACCTGCTCGCTGGACGGCGGGCCGGTGCGCACCGATGCCGACTTCACGGTGGGGGTGCCGCACGGCGCCGAGGCGATCCGGACCGCTGACACCCTGGTCATCCCGCCCTTCACCCCCTGCGAGAGCCCTGCCGAACAGGACTGGCTGCCACGGGAGTTGGCGCAGGCACTGAAGCTGCTGCGGCCCGGGGCACGGATCGTGTCGATCTGCACCGCCGCCTACGTGCTGGCCGCCGCCGGGCTGCTGGACGACCTCCCCGCGACCACCCACTGGAACGAGGCCGACGAATTCCAGCGGGCCTTCCCCCAGGTGCGGGTGGACGCCAACGTGCTCTTCGTGGACGGCGGGCAGGTGCTCACCGCCGCCGGTTCGGCGGCCGGGATCGACCTCTGCCTCCACCTGATCCGGCGCGACCACGGCAGCGAGGTGGCCAACCGGGTGGCCCGGCTCTGCGTGGTGCCGCCCTGGCGGGAGGGCGGGCAGGCCCAGTACATCGAGCGGCCGATGCCCGAACCGGAGGCCGCCACCACGGCCGCGACCAGGGTCTGGGCCCTGGCCCACCTCGACCGGCCGCTCCCGCTGGCCGAGTTGGCCGCGCACGCCCGGATGAGCGTGCGCACCTTCTGCCGCCGCTTCAAGGACGAGACCGGCCTGCCGCCGGGCCAGTGGCTGATCCAGCAGCGGGTGGACCACGCCCGCCGCCTGCTGGAGACCACCGGACTCCCGGTCGACCAGGTCGCCCACCTGGCCGGCTTCGGCACCGCCGTCTCCCTCCGCCAACACCTGGCCGCCACCATCGGCGTCGCCCCCCTCGCCTACCGCCACGCCTTCCGGACCCCGGCGGCCACGCAGTAGCCTGCTGCGGGCCCCGCCCAGGGGCCGGTGACGGGGGGCGGGAACGGATGCGGTCTCAGACCGAGTACAACATGCGGCTCATGGCGGAGCTCCGCGAGCGGGTCCTGGAGGCCCTTCCGGGCGAGGAGTTGGAGGCCGGCACCTACGCCCGGCAGGGGCCGGGCCTGCTGGTCAGCGCCCCGCTGATGCGCGGCTCGCACTTCCTGGCGCTCACCGAGCACCACCTGCTGCTCCACCGGGCCGGGGCCCTCAGCCGCATCCCGGGGGCGGCCGTCCAACTGGTCCCCCGCGGGCAGGCCCGGGCCGTCCTGCTGGAGGCCCGGGCCGGGCTGCTCTCCCCCACCTTCGTGCTGCAGTTCCCCGGGCAGCCCGCGCCGCTGCGGTTCGACGTGCCGCCGTTCTGGCGCTTCGAGGCGCTTCAGCTCTTCGACGCACTGGGCCTGCCGTCCCGGACTCGCTGACCCCGGCCACCGGCCGGGGCTCACACCGCCCCTCCACCGCCGCTGAGACCGAAGTTCCGGCCGTGAAACAGCGCTGCTCCCACCGGGAAACACCCGCGAATCAAGCTCGGACCCAGAGCTCGCAGGGCACGAACCACGGAGGGACCCACCGATGACCACCACCAAGCCGACCGTCGTCCTGGTCGGATACGGCATGGTCGGCCACCGCTTCCTGGAAGCCCTGGCCGACAACGGCGCCGCCGACCGCTTCCGGGTCGTCGTGCTCGCCGAGGAGCCCCGGCACGCCTACGACCGCGTCGCCCTCACCTCGTACTTCTCCGGGAAGACCCCGGAGGACCTCCTGCTCGGCGAGCCCGGCTTCCTCGACACCCACGGCTTCGAGGTCCACCTGGACTCCCCCGTCACCGCGGTCGACCGCGCCGGACGGACCGTCACCACCGCCGCCGGGCACACCGTCGCCTACGACACCCTGGTGCTGGCCACCGGCTCCTACCCCTTCGTCCCGCCGGTGGAGGGCAAGGACTCCGAGGGCTGCTTCGTCTACCGCACCATCGAGGACCTGCACGCCATCGAGGCCTACGCGGCCGGCGCCAAGGTCGGCGCGGTGGTCGGCGGCGGGCTGCTCGGCCTGGAGGCGGCCGGGGCGCTCAAGGGCCTGGGCCTGGAGACCCACGTGGTGGAGTTCGCCCCGCGCCTGATGCCCGTCCAGGTGGACGAGGGCGGCGGCGAGGCACTGCGCCGCACCGTCGAGGACATGGGCGTCGTCGTGCACACCGGCGTCGGCACCAGCGCCATCCTGTCCGCCGACGGCGCCGCCAACGGGATGACCTTCACCGACGGCTCGTCGATCGCCACCGACCTGGTGGTCTTCTCGGCCGGCATCCGCCCCCGCGACCAGCTGGCCAGGGACTGCGGCCTGACGGTCGGTGAGCGCGGCGGCATCGCGGTGGACGCCCTCTGCCGCACCTCCGACGAGCGGGTCTACGCGATCGGCGAGTGCGCCCTCGCGGTGGACGGCCGGGTCTACGGCCTGGTCGCCCCCGGCTACGAGATGGCCACCAGCGTGGCGCACCAGCTGGCCGGGCAGGCCGCGAAGGAGTTCACCGGCGCCGACCTCTCCACCAAGCTCAAGCTGCTCGGGGTGGACGTGGCCAGCTTCGGCGACGCCTTCGGCACCACCCCCGGCGCGCTGGACGTGGTCTACTCCGACGCCCGCTCCGGCATCTACAAGAAGCTGGTGGTCACCTCCGAGGGCGCCCTGCTCGGCGGCATCCTGGTCGGCGACGCCGAGGCCTACTCCTCGCTCCGCCCGCTGGCCGGCACCGGCAACCCGCTGCCCGTCCCGGCCGAGTCGCTGGTCCTCCCGGCCGGCGCGGGCGCCGCGGTCTCGCTCGGCAGCTCCGCACTGCCCGACGACGCGGTGGTCTGCAGCTGTCACAACGTCACCAAGGGCACCGTCCGGGCCGCGGTGACGGACCACCAGTGCACCACCGTCCCCGAGGTGAAGAAGTGCACCAAGGCGGGCACCGGCTGCGGCTCCTGCGTCAAGCTGCTCGGCAACCTGCTCAACGACGAGCTGGAGGCCGCCGGCGTGGTGGTCGACAAGGGCCTGTGCCCCTGCTTCGCCCACACCCGCGCCGAGCTGTACGAGATCGTCCGGGTCAAGCGGATCCCGACCCACCGTCAGCTGCTGGCCGAGCACGGCCGCCTGACGGACGCCGAGGGCTGCGAGGTCTGCAAGCCCACGGTGGCCTCCATCATCGCCACCCTGGCCCCCGAGCTGGCCGCCTCCGGCTACGTGCTGGACGGCGAGCAGGCCGCCCTCCAGGACACCAACGACCACTTCCTGGCCAACCTCCAGAAGAACGGCTCCTACTCGATCGTCCCGCGCGTCCCCGGCGGCGAGATCACCCCCGAGAAGCTGATCGTGATCGGCGAGGTGGCCCGGGACTTCGGGCTCTACACCAAGATCACCGGCGGTCAGCGGATCGACATGTTCGGCGCCCGGGTGGACCAGCTCCCCGAGATCTGGCACCGCCTGGTGGCGGCCGGCTTCGAGTCCGGCCACGCGTACGGGAAGTCCCTGCGCACCGTGAAGTCCTGCGTGGGCTCCACCTGGTGCCGCTACGGCGTGCAGGACTCGGTCGGCATGGCGATCCAGCTGGAGCTGCGCTACCGGGGCCTGCGCTCCCCGCACAAGTTCAAGTCCGGGGTCTCCGGCTGCGCCCGCGAGTGCGCCGAGGCACAGGCCAAGGACTTCGGCGTGATCGCCACCGCCAACGGGTGGAACCTCTACGTCGGCGGCAACGGCGGCGCGATCCCCCGGCACGCCGACCTGCTGGCCCAGGACCTCGACGACGAGACCCTGATCCGCTACGTCGACCGCTTCCTGATGTTCTACATCCGCACCGCCGACCGGCTGGAGCGCACCTCCACCTGGCTGGACCGGATCGAGGGCGGCCTCGACCACGTCCGCGACGTGGTGGTGCACGACTCGCTCGGCATCGCGGCCGACCTGGAGGCGCTGATGGCCCATCACGTCGCCGACTACCAGGACGAGTGGGCCGCCACCCTGGCCGACCCGGAGCGGCTCTCCCGCTTCGTCTCCTTCGTGAACGCCCCCGGTGTGCCCGACCCGAGCGTCCGGTTCACCGCCGAGCGCGACCAGGTCAAGCCCGACCTGGAGATCCTCGCCACCCCGGAGCAGCTGCTCGCCAAGCTCTCCGCCGACCTGCTGGAGGTCCGATGACCACCGCCCTCGCCACCGCCCGGGTCGAACTGCAGACCCCCGACGGCTGGTTCCCGGTCTGCGACCGGGCCGCCCTCACCGCCGGCCGCGGCGTCGCCGTCCTGCTCCCCGACGGCAGCCAGGCCGCCGTCTTCACGGACCGTCAGGGCCGGGTCTACGCCCTGGCCAACCGGGACCCGTTCACCGGCGCCTACGTGCTCTCCCGAGGCCTGCTGGGCTCCACCCCGGAGGGCAGGGTCTACGTCGCCTCGCCGCTCCTCAAGCAGCGCTTCGACCTCGCCACCGGCGAGTGCCTGGACGACGACACCGTCACCGTCACCGTCCACCCCACCCGGGTCGCCTGACCCGCCGTCAAGACCCCGGTGGCCGCAGTCACAGCCCTGATCTGCGGCCACCGGCTCTCTTGCTCACCGAAGCCTCGCGCGGGCTCAGCGCACGGCGGCGAGCACCGCGTCGGCCATGCCCCGCTCGCCCGCCGCGTTCGGGTGGAGCGGAGAGAGCCCGTCGGCCGGATCCAGCGGCTCCACCCAGCGGGCCGCCGGCCCCGCGCACATGTCGCGCCCCGGGGCCGTGGTGGGGACGTAGGCGGCCCCGCCCGCCTCGGTGCGGCGGCGCAGCTCGCCCGCCAGCTCCCGCTGCTTCTCGGTGAGGTACGCCACGTCGGCGGCCGTCACCCCGGGCAGGGTCTGCGCGCAGCGGGCCGGATCGGCCGGGAACAGCTCCGGGTACCCGACCACCAGCACCCGGGCCTGCGGCGCCCGCCGCTTCAGCTCGGCCAGTGCCGTGCCGACCTTCTCGCCGGCCGCCGCGATCCGCCCGGAGACCTCGTCCGCCCCGCCCTTGGCGGTGAACTCGGCCCGGCAGCCCCGGCCGGTGAAGCTGGCCAGGCCGCAGCGGGTCAGCACCTCCATGAACCCGGCGTCGTTGGCCCCGATCCCCAGGGTGACCAGCCGCGTCCCGGGCGAGAGCGCGTCGAACTGCGCCGGGTTGACCCCGCCCTTCACCTTCTGCGGGGCCGTCAGGTCCGGTGTCCGGGCCGAGCTGCAGCTGACGTCGGCGAACTCGGCCGCCCCCAGCTCCTTCGCCACCAGCGCCGGGTAGTTGACCCCGGAGCGGAAGCACCCGGCCGGGTCACCGCCCTGCGGCGGCACGCCCAGGCCCGAGGTGTACGAGTCCCCCATCGCCACGTACCGCCCCACCGGGGCGGCCGGGGTGCCCTCGGCCGAGGAGGCGCCGGCCCCGCCCGCCGTGCATCCGGTGAGCAGGACCGGGACGAGCAGTACGGGGGCCGCCAGTGCCCCGGGCCGGCTGCGCCGCAAGCCGCTACTCCCCGCCGCGCTCGTGCTCGGCGAGGAACTCCTCGAACCGGCGGCCGAGTTCGTCCGCCGAGGGCAGCTCGGCCGCCTCGGCGAGCAGGCTGTCCCGGCCCTCCGCCCCGGCCACCGCGTCGTACTGGCTCTCCATCCCCCGGATGGCCGCGGCGAGTTCGCCGTCCCCCTGGGAGAGCTGCTCCTCGATGTCGGCGTAGACCTCACCGACCCGGTCCCGCAGCTCGGTGCCGGGGAGCACCAGGCCGGTGGCGGACTGCACCGCCTCCAGGATCAGCACGGCCGCCGCCGGGTAGGGCGAGCGGGCCACGTAGTGCGGCACGTGCACCGCGAAGCCGAGCACCTCCTGCCCGGACTCGGCCAGCCGGTACTCCACCAGCGCCTGGGCGCTGCCCGGGACCTGGGCCTGGTCGAACCACTTGGGGTACCCGGCGGCCAGGTCCAGCCTGTTCCCGTGCGGGGTGAGGCCGACCGGGCGGGTGTGCGGCACGCCCATCGGGATGCCGTGGAAGTCGACCGCCAGGCGCACCTCGAAGCGGACCGCCAACTCCCGGACGGCAGCGGCGAAGAGCTCCCACTCGGTGTCCGGCTCCGGGCCGGTGAACAGCAGGAAGGGGGTGCCGACGGAGTCGTGGACCAGCTGGAGCAGCAGCTCCGGCGGGTCGTAGTCGGTCCACTTCTCGCGGTCGAAGGTCATCGCGGGGCGGCGCGCCCGGTAGTCCACCAGGCGGTCGTGGTCGAAGCGGGCGACCACCTGCGGGGAGCCCTGCTCCAGCAGGTGGGTGACCACCTGGCCGCCGGCCTCACCGGCGTCCATGAAGCCCTCGAAGTGGTACAGCAGCACCAGCCCGACACCGTCCGGGCCGATGGCGGCACCGGCGGCGGCCAGCGCGTCCACGCCCTGCTGCTCCAGCGTGTACAGCTCCTTGGGATCCCGCACCGCGCACCCAACCCCGTTCGTGTCGTCGTATCCGTCTACCCGCTCAGTCCAGCACACCCGGCAGCCCCGGCATTCCCACTCTGCCGACCCCCCGGCCCCCGTGCTGGGCGAACGCGCCAGAATCATCGCATCCCGGCAGGAAACCGCAGGTGGGGGGCGTGCCGGACGGCCCGTCGGATGGAGTACGGCGGGCGACCTGACAGCACGCGCCACGGATGACGCGCCGTGAAGTGACGCATTGCCTCCGGGCGGGTATCGTCCTCTCGCTGCCTCGCATCGCCGCGTCGTCGCCACGGTCGTCTGTCACGCCGTCGGTCCGGCCCGGATACGCTGCGGGCAGACACCCCCACTGCACCTTGCCTTCACTTGGCCGCCTGTTTCTCTTCGCGCACTCTCAACTCTTTCGGCCATCTCGCGGACGCACACTGTCCCCTCGCTCATCCCCGCCGGACCGGTCCGTTGATCCGAGTCCGTTCCGGCACCGCGCTGCCCGGACACGGGCCGTCGCCACCCCTGCACTCACGACCGCCGGCGTTCCCGGCTACGCAGAAGTGACCGACGGGCCCGGCTTTCCGGGGCGAAACGTCCCGCCCGAGTGCCGCACCACGGTGCCCGGGCTCCTACGACAGCCGAAGGACCGAAGGTTCCGTGCCCGTACCCGTCACCCTCATCGGCCGCACCGTGCGGCTGGAGCCCCTCGCCGAGCACCACGCCGCGGCCCTTGCCGAGGCCGGCGCCGAGGACCGTACGACCTACGCCTTCACACCCGTCCCGCACGGCCTCGAAGCCGCCCGGGAGTACATCGCGCGCGCCCTGGCCGACCAGGCGGCGGGCCGCTCGGTGCCGTTCGCGACCGTCGCGGTGGCGGACAACCGGGTGGTGGGCTCGACCCGCTTCCAGGAGCTCGACTACTGGCAGGGCCCGGTGGTCTGGCCGCCCACCCCGGGCGTGCCGGTCGGCGATCCGCTGCACGCCGTGCCGGACGCCGCCGAGATCGGTGCCACCTGGCTGTCCGCCAAGGCGCAGGGCACCGGGATCAACACCGAGGCCAAGCTGCTGATGCTCCGTCACGCCTTCGAACACTGGAGCGTGCAGCGGATCTCGCTCCGGGCGGACGCCCGGAACCTGCGCTCGCGCACAGCGATCGAACGCCTCGGCGCCACCTGCGAGGGCGTGCGGCGCGCCCACTCGCGCGGCCTGGACGGCGTGGTCCGCTCGACCGCCTTCTACTCGATCCTGGACGAGGAGTGGCCCGCCGTGC
The DNA here is from genome assembly GCF_055584905.1 of Kitasatospora sp. NPDC088742. Lineage (NCBI taxonomy): Bacteria > Bacillati > Actinomycetota > Actinomycetes > Kitasatosporales > Streptomycetaceae > Kitasatospora > Kitasatospora sp. NPDC088742. Next base: position 93,256 of record NZ_JBVJLD010000029.1, read on the forward strand.
GGGACATCATCGAGCTCCGGATCGCCGCCGCCACCTCGCCGAGCGCGCCGGACCGGGCACTCCCGCAGGAGTGCCTCGGCGCCGGCACGACGCTGCTCTCGGCCTGACGGCCCGTCGGCTCGCGGGGTCAGCGCCCCGCGAGCCGGGCGCGGACCCGGTCGCGGGTCTTGGCGGGGAGCTCCTCGACGCCCACCAGCCGGGGCAGCAGCGCCGGTTCGGTGGTCAGCGCGCGGAAGGTCTCGGCCACGGTCAGGTCGTGCGCCGGGCGGTGCTCCACCGTGACGGCGTCCCCGGCCCGGATCTCGCCGGGCTCCAGCACCCGCAGGTAGGCCCCGGGCAGCGCGCGCTGGGTGAAGCGCTTCACCCAGCCCTGCTCCTCCAGCCAGTCGGCGAAGGTGGAGCAGGGGATCCGGGGCACCGTCACCTCCAGCAGCAGCCGCTCGCCGACCCGCCAGCGCTCGCCGATCAGGGCGCCGTCGACCTCCAGTCCGCTGGTGGTCAGGTTCTCGCCGAAGCAGCCGTCGGGGAGCTCCCGGCCGAGCTCGGCGGCCCAGGCGTCCAGGGTCTCCCCGGCGTAGGCGTAGACGGCCTGGACGGCGCCGCCGTGGTGGGCGGTGTCGAAGATCGCGTCCCCGGACAGGCCGGAGCCGCCCTCACCGGGGGCGGTGACCAGCACCGCGAGGCCGGTGGGGCGCTTGTCGATTCCGGTGCTGCCCGCCTCCGGCTTGGCCGGGTTGGGGCGCGGGCGGGCGAGGTTGAGGGAGCGTAGATGAGCCATGTGGCGCAGCGTACGACCCCCTCCCGCGCGCCCGCACCCCCGTTTCAGAGCGCCGGCAGCACCCCGGCCAGCACCCCGGCCGGGTCCCTGAGGACGGCCCGGCCCGGGTCCGTCTCCACCATCGCCGCCACCGGCCGGAAGCCACCGCCGCGCACCGGCCGCACCAGCACGGCGAAGAGAGCGTCCCCCTCCCTCACCAGGTGCAGCACGCCGTCCCGGGTGTAGCGGTACCAGTCACCGGGCCGCTGCTCGCGGGACCTGACGCGCCGCCAGTCCTCCGCCGTCCACTCCAGCTCCGGGAAGGCGACCGGCTCCGGCCGCAGCATCGCCCGCCCGCGCGGGCCGGCCACGCCGCCCGGCTCGGGGGTGGCCCAGTCCGGCAGGGGCTCGGCGGCGGCCAGCCAGGCGGCCGGGATGCCCGCCGCCCCGGTGTGCGCGGCCACCACGCCGCCGACGATGGCGGCGGTGGTGTCCACGTCCCCACCGGCCGAGACGGTCTCCCAGAGGGCTGCCGGGTAGTCACCGAGGTTGCGGGCGGCGGCCCAGAGGGCGAACGGGACGGTGTCGGCGGCGCTCACCAGCCTGCCGTTGCCGAGCAGCCGGGCGGCCGTCCGGTGGTCGGCCTCCCCCAGCAGCGTCACGGCCTCGGCGATCCCGCGCCGCACCGCCCCGTCCGGGGTGAGCGCCAGCACGTCGCCGAGCAGACCCTCCGGCGTGGTCGGCTCGGTCCGGGCCCGCACGGCGTACGCGGCCGCCACCGCGACGGCCACCGCCCCGGCCACGGCCTGCGGGTGGGTGTGGGTGATCACGGCCGTAGCGGCGGCGGGCTCCACCGCCCGCGCCGGATCCTCCGCGTACGCGGCGCCCAGCGGGGCCACCCGCATCGCGGCGCCGTTGCCGTACGAGCCCTGGCCGTCGAAGAGCGCGGCGGCCAACCGCCGGGCGTCACCGCCCTCGCGGACGAGGCGGAGCAGGCGGTTGGCGGCAGGCCCGTAGCCGCGGTCGAAGTCGTGGCGGTGGGCGAAGGCGTGGGTGAGGTCGAAGGTGTCGACCTCACCCCGCTCGCTCAGGGCCGCGTGCACCGAGCAGGCCATCTCGGTGTCGTCCGTCCACGGCCAGGGGCCGGGCGGGAGTTGACGTCGGGTCAGGT
>NZ_JBVJLD010000029.1:95281-108522 GCF_055584905.1 Kitasatospora sp. NPDC088742
TCACCCCGCTCGCTCAGGGCCGCGTGCACCGAGCAGGCCATCTCGGTGTCGTCCGTCCACGGCCAGGGGCCGGGCGGGAGTTGACGTCGGGTCAGGTGCTCGCGGTTGTCGGGGACGAAGAACTGGGCGCCGAAGGAGTCGCCCGTGCTGAGGCCCAGCAGGGCGTCGTAGGAAGGGGTCATTGCCCCCGATGCTGCCAGCCGGAGCGCTCAGCGGTCCAGGAAGTCCACCACGGCCTCGACGAACGGCCCCGGCTCGCCGATCCACGGGAAGTGCCCCACGCCGGGCAGCACCACCTGCTCGCCCTTCGGGAAGGCGGCGGCGATCTCCGCGGCCCGGGCCGGGGTCGGCCCGCCGTCGAACTCGCCCGCCAGCACCAGCACCGGCCCCTCCAGGGCGGCCAGCGCGGCCCGGGTGGCGGCCGGGTCGAAGGCCTCCTCCTGGTAGTAGGACTGCGCGGCCTCCGGGTGGATCTGACCGGCCCGCTCGGCCACGTGCTCCTGCTCGGCCACGCCCCAACGGCCGTAGATCAGCGGGGCGATGGCGTCGAAGTCGAAGATCCCGCGCTTGGTGTCCTCCAGCGCGGCGGCGGCCCGCGGGTACCAGGGCTCGTCGGCCAGCAGCGCGGCGGCCTTGGTACGGTCCTCCACCGTGAACGGCACGTCGACGGCGGCCGCCGCCGGGGTGACCAGCACCAGACGGGCGACCCGCCCGGGGTACCGCGCGGCGTAGAGCACGGCCAGGTCGGAGCCGGCCGAGTGCGCCAGCAGGTCCACCCGCTCGAGTCCGAGCGCGGCCCGGAAGGCCTCGACGTCCTCGACCTGGCGGTCGCAGCGGTAGGTCTCGGGGTCGGCCGGGACGGCGGAGTCGCCGGTGCCGCGCAGGTCCAGGCGGTACAGGGTGCGGTGGGCGGCGAGGCCGCCGAGCCCGCCGAGGCAGGCGGAGTCGCGCATCGGGCCGCCGGGCAGGCAGAGCAGCGGGGCCCCGGTGCCCTCCTGGTGGTACGTCAGGAGGGTGCCGTCGGGGGCGGAGAAGGTAGGCATGCACCGATCCTCTCCGCCCCCGGCGCCGAGGGCAAAGCGGTTTGACCGGGTGTCAGGAGTTGCAGATCGAGTTGGCCTTCATCGTGGTGAAGTTCGCCAGGTAGGCGTCGTGCAGAACCGGGCTGTCGATGCTCAGCATGGTCTCGTCGTTGGAGCGCAGGTTCGGGTAGGTGTAGTTGTGGCTACCGGTGAAGACCATCTTCTTGCCGGCGGTCTTCCGGAACGTGCCCTCGATCAGCATGTACTTCGAGTGGATGGCGAGCCGCCGGCCGTCGCCCGCCTGGCCGAAGCAGGCGGCGAAGTGGGCCACCTGACCGTCCTGCAGCGCGTTGCGGACCGCCGTGCCGAGCGTCGACTTGGCCCCGGTGGTCTCCGCGGTGGCCAGCACCTCGACCTGGCAGCCGTTCCGCTGCGCCCTGGCCAGGGCCGCCGCGACGGGCGGGCGGGTGAAGGCGTACATCGCGACCCGGACGCGGCCGCTCCCGGCAGCGCAGTCCAGGTCGTCGATCGCGGCCACCACGGGGTCCGTGGTCACGTCCTTGAGGTCGGAGGTGCTCTCCCGGCGCGGGAAGAAGTACGCGGTGTACGGCCCGGTCTCCTTGGTGACCGGGTAGTCGTCCAGGCCGGCGGCGGCCTTGCCGTACGTCTTGAGGTCCTCGAAGTACCCGGCGTAACTCGCGTACAGCGCGGCGTCGGGCAGGGTGACGGCGTTGTTGAAGTAAGTCGTGCGCTGGGTGGTGGTCAGGTTGGCCGAGGTCTGGAAGACCACGTTCGAGGTGGGGCCGACCCGTGAGAAGAGGAAGAACTTGTTGTGGTTGATCGGGCGGCTGGTGTCCTCCGTGTCGAGGTCCCGGCTGCCGATGCAGCCCCTGGTCGGCGGACAGGTCATCACCCAGGAGCCGGCCGTCAGGTCGCCGCCGAGCCCCGGGCGGGTCAGTGCCCCGCTCGCGTTCCTGGTGCCGTTCAGCAGGGCCTCGAACTCACCGCCCCCGGCGGTGTCGGCCGACTCCGCGTCCAGCACCAGCTTGACCTTCACGCCGCGCTTCGCCGCGTCCAGCAGGGCGTTGCGCGCCGGGCCGTCGGTGAACTGGAAGACGGTGCCCCGGATCTCCTCGCCCGCCGGGGTGGCCTTGATCAGCGAGAGCAGGTGGTCCCGGATCGCGTCCTGCCGCAGCGGCTCCGCACTGGTCGGGTCGTTGAAGGTCGCGGTCGGCGTGATGATGTCCCCGGCCGGCGGCACGGTGGTGCCGGCCAGCGCGCCCGGGGCGCCGAGCAGCGAGACGCCCAGGGCCAGCGCGGCGGCGGCGGTCGTGGTGCGACGCAGTCGCATGGTTTTTCCCCCTCGTTCATGAAAACGATCTTGCGAGGGAACTCTAGTGCCGTGCGGGGCAGACCTTGCCGGGCACGGCACTAGCCTGCGGCTCCGGCGGCCTCGGTGGCAGCGGCGGCCAGTTCCTGAAGGGCCGTCAGGTGCCCGGCCAGCGCGGTCCGCCCGTCCTTGGTGGCGGCCAGCCAGGTGCGTGGGCGCTTGCCGACGTAGCCCTTCTTGACCCGCACGTACCCGGCCTCCTCCAGCGCCGAGGCGGTCTTGCTGAGCACCGAGTCGGAGACCTGCGCGTAGTCCCGGACGGCGCCGAACTCGGCTTCCTGACAGCCGCTCAGGAAGGCCAGCACGGTCAGCCTGGTCGGGTTGTTCAGCTGGGGGTCGAGCCCGGTCACCGGACGTCCTCCGGGACCGCACCGCGCAGCTGCCGGGTGACCCGGCGCATGACCTGCCAGAACACCCCGCCGGCGGCCGCCCCGGCGACGGCGCCGACCAGCAGCATCGGCAGCCCGGCCCACCACCCGAACCCGCCGAGCCCGAGCTCGACCGCGGCGATCGTCAGCGCGGTGAGCACGGCCACCTTCGCGGCGGCCGGCGAGGGCCGGTTGACCACCCCCTGGAGGCGGCTGACCGCACCGGCCAGCCCGCCGACGACCGGGCCGACCATCGCGCAGCCGACGATCATCAGCCACTCCAGGTCGAACTGCATGGCGGTGCCGACCACCAGCCCCTGCACCAGGAACACCGCCCCGATCGCGGGGCCGTACCAGCCCGGCGGCGGCACCGGGCGGGAGGCGGCGGCGGTGGCGCGGCCGGCGAGTTCGAGCGCTTCGGCAGGCGTGAGCGGCTTGTCCATGGTTCCCCCTTGGTTCGGCAAGTGCTTCCATGGTGGCATCTACTTTCCCAATTGGAAAGTACTTTCGCTCAACAGCGGGAGTCGATCTCGGAGAAGGTGTCGTAGTGGTCGGGCGTCCAGTACTGCTGCCCCGCCGAACCGGTGACGATCCGTCGGGCCCCGCGGGTCGGCGCGCCCGGGGTGACCACGGTGTACTCGTGGTAGTACTCGCCCTTCTCCCTGGGCAGCCGCCCCTCCCGGTTCTCGAACACGATGCCGTCGCTCCGGTACGGGTACGGCCCGCCCTTGGCGATCAGCCCCAGGGTGTCGCGGGCCTGCTGCGGCAGCGCGGAGCGGCAGACGTCCGGGTACGCGGCGCTGGTCGGCACCCAGCCGGTGGGGCTCGCGGCGGGGGCGCTCGCAGTGGGGGCGCTCGCGGTGGGTCCGGCCGACTTGCCGCAGCCGGCGAGGGCGAGGGCGAGGGCGAGGGCGAGGGCGAGCAACAGGGCGACGGCCAGCAGGTGGTGACGGTGCTTCATGGCCCCAGCTTGCCGGGATGCTCCCGGAGCGGGCCCGCAAAACGCCGCTGGGCCCGGCACGGACGCCATTGTCCGTACCGGGCCCAGCTGTTACACACGGCGGCTCTCCTGCGCCGAGCTCCGCCGTGCGCCCCTCCATAACTTGGTCGGAGTGGAGGGGGTGCGGTCAGCGATGGGACCGCGCTGATTCGTGTCAGCGCGAATCGCTGCCCGCAGTCTCGAGGGCGGCGCGGCCTGCCTCCAGGCGCGCCACCGGGATCCGGAAGGGGGAGCAGGACACGTAGTCCAGGCCCACCTCGTGGAAGAAGTGCACCGAGTCCGGGTCACCGCCGTGCTCGCCGCAGACGCCGAGCTTGAGGTCGGGGCGGGTGGCCCGGCCGGCCTCGACGGCGCTCTTGACCAGCGAGCCGACGCCGTCGCGGTCGATGGTCTCGAACGGGCTGACGCCGAAGATGCCCTTCTCCAGGTACGCGGTGAAGAACGAGGCCTCCACGTCGTCCCGGGAGAAGCCCCAGACGGTCTGGGTCAGGTCGTTGGTGCCGAAGGAGAAGAACTCCGCGGCCTCGGCGATCTGACCGGCCGTCAGGGCGGCGCGGGGCAGCTCGATCATGGTGCCCAGCTTGATGTCCAGCTGGACACCGGTGGAGGAGGCGACCTCGGCGAGCACCCGCTCGCACTCGTCGCGGACCAGCTCCAGCTCCTGGACGGTGCCGACCAGCGGGATCATCACCTCGGGGCGCGGGTCCCCGCCGGCCAGCTTGCGCTCGGCGGCGGCCTCGGCGATCGCCCGGACCTGCATGCCGAACAGGCCGGGGATGACCAGGCCGAGGCGGACGCCGCGCAGACCCAGCATCGGGTTCTGCTCGTGCAGCTTGTGCACGGCCTGGAGCAGGCGCAGGTCGTTCTCGTTCGGGTCCTTGCGGGCCTCGGCGAGGGCTACTCGTACCGAGAGCTCGGTGATGTCCGGGAGGAACTCGTGCAGCGGCGGGTCCAGCAGACGGACCGTCACCGGGAGCCCGTCCATCGACTGGAAGAGCTCCAGGAAGTCGCCCTTCTGCAGCGGCATCAGGGTGGAGAGCGCGAGCTCACGGTCCTTGTCGTTGTCCGCCAGGATCAGGTGCTCGACCTCCTTGCGGCGCTCCTCACCGAGGAACATGTGCTCGGTGCGGCACAGGCCGATGCCCTGGGCGCCGTAGCGGCGGGCGCGGTTCGCGTCCTCGGCGTTGTCGGCGTTGGCGCGCACGGCCAGGCGGCGGCGGACGTCGGCGTGCGCCATCAGGCGGTGCACGGCCTGGACCAGACCGCCCTGGACGTCGGCGCCGGCGTGCAGGGTGCCCTCGAAGTACTCCACCACCGGGGAGGGGAGCACCGGGACCTCACCGAGGTAGACCCGGCCGTTGGCGCCGTCGATCGAGACCAGGTCGCCCTCCTCGATCACCAGGCCGTCCGAGGTGACCATCCGGCGGCGCTTGGTGTCGACCTCGAGCTCCTCGGCGCCGCAGACACAGGTCTTGCCCATGCCGCGGGCCACCACGGCCGCGTGCGAGGTCTTACCGCCGCGCGAGGTGAGGATGCCCTCGGCCGCGATCATGCCCTCCAGGTCGTCCGGGTTGGTCTCCCGGCGGACCAGGATGACCTTCTCGCCGGAGCGGGACCACTTGACGGCGGTGTAGGAGTCGAAGACCACCTTGCCGACCGCGGCGCCCGGCGAGGCGGCGATGCCCCAGGCGACCTGCTTGGACTCGGCGTTGGGGGCGAAGCGGGGGAACATCAGCTGGGAGAGCTGCGCGCCGTTCACCCGGTGCAGCGCCTCGTCCAGGTCGATCAGGCCCTGGTCGACCAGCTGGACGGCGATCCGGAAGGCGGCCGCGGCGGTGCGCTTGCCGACCCGGGTCTGCAGCATCCACAGCTTGCCGCGCTCGATGGTGAACTCGATGTCGCAGAGGTCGCGGTAGTGGTTCTCGAGCTTCTGCATGATCGCCATCAGCTCGTCGTACGACTTCTTGTCGAGCCCCTCCAGGTCGGCGAGCGGGAGGGTGTTGCGGATGCCCGCCACCACGTCCTCGCCCTGCGCGTTGGAGAGGTAGTCGCCGTAGACGCCGACCGCACCGGTGGAGGGGTCGCGGGTGAAGGCGACACCGGTGCCGGAGTCCTCGCCGAGGTTGCCGAAGACCATCGAGCAGACGTTGACCGCGGTGCCCAGGTCGTTCGGGATGCGCTCCTGCCGGCGGTACAGGCGGGCGCGGTCACCGTTCCAGGAGTGGAAGACCGCGTGCACGGCCAGGTCCATCTGCTCGCGCGGGTCCTGCGGGAAGGCCCGGCCGGTCTCCTTGAGGACGATGCCCTTGAAGGTCTCCACCAGGGCCTTGAGGTCCTCGGCGGTCAGGTCGAGGTCGTCCTGGGTGCCCTTGGCGTGCTTGGCCTCGTCCAGCGCGTCCTCGAACAGCTCGCCCTCGACGCCCAGCACCGTCTTGCCGAACATCTGGACCAGGCGGCGGTACGAGTCCCAGGCGAAGCGCTCGTTGCCGGACTGCGCGACCAGGCCGAGCACCGAGACGTCGGAGAGGCCGATGTTCAGGACCGTGTCCATCATGCCGGGCATGGAGAACTTGGCGCCGGAGCGGACCGAGACCAGCAGCGGGTCGCCCGCGTCGCCGAGCTTCTTGCCCATCTCGGCCTCAAGGGCCTCCAGGTGGGCGCTGATCTCCTCGTGCAGCGAGGAGGGCTCGCTGCCGGTCTGCAGGAAGACCTTGCAGGCCTCGGTGGTGATGGTGAAGCCGGGAGGGACGGGGAGGCCCAGGTTGGTCATCTCGGCGAGGTTTGCACCCTTCCCGCCAAGAAGGTCCTTGAGGTCCCTGTTTCCTTCGGTGAAGGAGTAAACGAACTTCTGCTGCGACGGCACGGTCGGTCTCCTCGCACACGGTTGCCCTGACGCCGGAGAACATACCCATTTCGAAGGCGGTTTCGCGCCGTCGACAGGCCCTCCGATCCCGCCGAAGCCTGACGACCCGACAGATCGAAAGCCCGGTCTGGCGTTCACCTCTGTTGCTGAAATCGTCCGGCTGACGCTAGCTTGTGTTCAAGTCTTGAAGGCAACGAACGCGAAGATCACCTGAACCGGACGGAGCGTAGCGGCGGATCGCCCACGATGTTGCCCCGGCTTGATTTCCTGTGGCCAGTCGGGCGGTTCCGGCGCCCGGGCCCTTCGGGAAGCGATCCACCCCCTCGGGGCCGGTCCGGCGGCCTGACCGACCGTCAGTGGCCACCGTATGTGGCCAGCGTCACGGGCGCATCTCAGTCAACGGGCGTACTCCGATCGGATACTTCGTCACCTTGAGTCGACTGTTCCGTGCGTACCGTCACGGGAATCGGCCGCAAAGGAGCCCTCTTGGCCAGGATGTCCAAGAGGGCTCGTCCGCGTCGGCCTGTGCACCAGAGCGGCCAATTTGGCCACCCTGTAGTGCTCATCCGCCAGAGGTGTCCGATTCGGCGTCCGCAGAGGGCAGGGCGCAGTCGTACGGATCGTCCAACCAGCCCTCGGGCAGCACCACGCGGTTGTTGCCACTGGTCCGTCCGCGCGGTCCGTCCGCGCTCTCCGGCCAGAGCTGGCTCTGCTCCACCTGGGCGAGGGTCTCGGTGAGTTCGGCCAGTGAACTCGACATCGCGAGCTTCACCCGCAGCTCCGAGCCGACCGAGAAGCCCTTGGTGTACCAGGCGACGTGCTTGCGGAAGTCGACCACGCCGCGCGCCTCGTCCCCCATCCACTCGCCCAGCAGCTCGGCATGACGGACCATCGCGCTCGCCACGTCGGCGAACGCGGGGCGGGCGTAGTCGACCTCGCCCTCGAAGATCGAGACCAGGTCCTTGAACAGCCACGGCCGGCCCAGGCACCCCCGGCCGACCACCACGCCGTCACAGCCGGTCTCCCGCATCATCCGGACGGCGTCGTCAGCCGACCAGATGTCCCCGTTGCCGAGCACCGGCACCTCGTCCGGGACGGACTCGCGCAGCCGGGCGATGGCCGACCAGTCGGCGGTGCCGCCGTAGTGCTGGGCGGCCGTGCGGCCGTGCAGCGCGATCGCCGAGACGCCCTCCTCGGCCCCGATCCGGCCGGCGTCCAGGAAGGTGAGGTGGTCGTCGTCGATGCCCTTGCGCATCTTCATGGTGACCGGCAGGTCACCCGCGTTGGCCACCGCCTGCTTGAGGATCTCGCGCAGCAGGTTCCGCTTGTACGGCAGCGCGGAGCCGCCGCCCTTGCGGGTCACCTTGGGCACCGGGCAGCCGAAGTTGAGGTCGATGTGGTCGGCCAGCCCCTCGGCCGAGATCATCTTGGCCGCCCGGCCGACCGTCTCCGGGTCCACCCCGTAGAGCTGGATCGAGCGCGGCTTCTCGCTCGGGTCGAAGTGGATCAGCTGCATGGTCTTGGCGTTCCGCTCGACCAGCGCCCGGGTGGTGATCATCTCGCTGACGTACAGGCCCTTGCCGCCGCTCTGCTCCCGGCACAGGGTGCGGAAGGGGGCGTTGGTGATCCCCGCCATCGGTGCCAGCACCACGGGCGGCCAGACCTGGAGCGGCCCGATGTCCAGGGGCTTGAACTCGGGAGCGGGAGTGGTGGTCATGGCGCGACGGTTCCTCGGGGCTCGGCGGACGGGACTTCCCATTGTCCCCCACTCGGCGCAGCGCCCAGCCGGGCGAGCTTCGCGGCCGTCTCCTCGTCCAGCGGGGTGTAGGTGACCAGCCGGGTGCTGGGGCGCGGGCCCAGCCAGAGGCTGGTGTAGGCGAAGGAGAGCAGCCCCTCCTCCGGGAGCACGAACCGCTTCTCGCCGTCGCCCGGCGCGGACACCTCGTGCTGCTGCCAGAGCTCGTCGAACTCCGGCGAGGAGCTGCGCATCCGGTGCAGCAGCGCCTTCCAGGCCGGCTCGGCCGTGTGGTCGGCCATCGCCGCGCGGAAGCGGGCCACCATCGAGCGGCGGCCGGTGCGGCTGTCCACCAGCCGGGAGCCGAAGACGCTCTCGGTGAAGGCCAGCCACATCAGGTTCCGCTCCTCGAACGGCAGCGCTTCGAGGTCGCCGGCCAGCCAGGTGTAGGCCCGGTTGTACGCCAGGACGTCGTAACGGCTGTTCACCACCGCGGCCGGATACGGATCCACCTGGTCCAGCAGCAGCTGGATCGCCGGGGTGACCATGTGGCAGGCCGGCTGCGCCACCGGGTCCTCGCTACCCGCCAGCGCGAACAGGTGGGCCCGCTCACTGCGGTCCAGCATCAGCGCCCGGGCCACCGCGTCCAGCACCTGGCCCGACACCTGGATGTCCCTCCCCTGTTCGAGCCACGTGTACCAGGTGACCCCCACGGCGGAGAGCTGGGCGACCTCCTCCCGGCGCAGGCCCGGGGTGCGGCGGCGGCCGACGGCCGGGAGGCCGACCTGCTCAGGGGCGATCCGCTCCCGGCGGCTGCGCAGGAAGGCGGCCAGCTCGGTGCGGGCGGCTGTGGTGGTCGTGGTCATGGGTACCAGGATGACGGGTGGGAGGTCCCGTTGCCAGGTGGTGCTGGTACCAGGATAAGGAGCATCTGGTACCAGGCTGCGGCACGCGGCACTCTGATGGACGTGACCCAGCAACTGACGCACCCTCAACAGCTCGCCGCCGCCCGGCCCACCGGCCGCCTCGGCCTCTCCACCGCCGGACTGGCCACCGTCCTGCTCGGCGCCTTCCTCCCGATGCTCGACTTCTTCATCGTCAACGTCGCGCTCCCCACCATCGAGCACGACCTCGCGGCCGGGCCCGCCGTGCTGGAGCTGATCGCCGCCGGGTACGGCATCGCCTTCGCCGTCCTGCTGGTGCTCGGCGGACGGCTCGGCGACGCGCTCGGCCGGCGGCGGCTGTTCGTCGCCGGCTCGCTCGGCTTCGCGCTGGCCTCGCTGCTGTGCGGCATCGCGCCCTCGGCCTGGGCGCTGGTCGCGGGCCGGGTGCTCCAGGGTGCGGCGGCCGCGGTGCTGCTCCCCCAGGTGCTGGCCACCATCACCGCCGCCACCGACGGCGCCCGGCGGGCCAAGGCGCTCTCCGTCTACGGCGCGGTCGGCGGGATCTCGGTGGTGATCGGCCAGGTGCTCGGCGGCTTCCTGGTCTCGGCCGACGTGCTCGGCACCGGCTGGCGCTCGGTCTTCCTGCTGAACGTCCCGTTCGCCGTGGCCACCGCCCTGCTGGCGCTCCGCCACGTCCCGGAGAACCGCGCCGAGCGGGCCGCCCGGATCGACCTGCCCGGCACCCTGCTGCTCTCCCTCTCGCTGCTCTCCCTCTTCGTCCCGCTGATGGAGGGCCGCGCGCTCGGCTGGCCGCTCTGGTCCTGGCTGTCGCTGGCCGCCTTCCCCTTCCTGCTGTGGGCCTTCCTCGCCACCGAGCGGCGGCTGGAGGCGCGGGGCGGCGATCCGCTCCTCCCGCTCTCCCTGGTGCGGATCCCCGAGATGCGGCGCGGGCTCGGCATCGCGCTCCCCTACTTCACCGGCTTCGGCGGCTTCATGTTCGTGGTGGCCGTCCTGCTCCAGCAGTCGCTCCACCTCGACCCGGTGGCGGCGGGCTGGGCCCTGGTCCCGATGGCGGTCGGCTACTTCACCGCCTCGCTCGCCTCGCCCCGCCTGATCGGCCGGTACGGCTCCCGCGTGATCACCACCGGCGCCGCCCTCCAGGCCCTCGGCCTCGCCACCCTCGCCTCCACCGCCCTGCTCGCCGGCCTCTCCCCGCTCCGCATGCTCCCCGGCGTCGCCCTCGCCGGCATCGGCCAGGGCCTGATCGGCACCCCGCTCTTCCGCGTCGTCCTCACCAAGGTCCCCACCGCCCGGGCCGGCACCGGCAGCGGCGTCCTCGCCACCGCCCAGCAGTCCAGCCTCGCCCTCGGCGTCGCCGCCCTCGGCACCCTCTACCTCTCCCTCGCCCCCACCCTCGGCGCCCTCCCCGCCCTCGCCGTCATCCTGGCCATCCAGACCGCCGGCTCCGCCACCATCTTCGCCCTGAGCCTGGGCCTTCCCCGCTCGATCGGGTGATTGCGACGCACGAACCTCGCGAACGACGCACGGATCGTCCTACCGTGAGTCGTATGACAGCCAGAGTTCCGATCCGTCAGCTCCAGCAGCACGCCAGTGAGCTGATGGACCGGGTCGCGGCCGGAGAGCGGATCGAGATCACCCGGAACGGGCGGCTGATCGCGGTGCTCTCCCCGCCCGACCCGGAGCAGCGGGTCCTGGAGGACCTGGTCCGTGACGGGACCATCGACCCGGAGAACGCGGCCACCGCCACCGGCCTCGCCCACTGGGAGCCCCCGGCGGCGGAAGGCCTGGCCTCCCCCAGCGCCGCACTGGCCGCGATGCGGGAGGAGGAAGAGGAGAGGTGATCTACCTCGACTCGTGCGCGCTGCTCAAGCTGATCGTGCCGGAGGCCGAGTCCCCCGCACTGCGCACCTTCCTCTCCGCCCGGGGCGCGGAGGGTCACGCCACCAGCGCCCTGGCCCAGGTCGAGGTACCGAGGGCACTTCAGCGGGTAGCGGCGCCCCCGTACCTCTTCGAAGCGGCGGAGGACGCCCTCGACCGCCTGCTCCGGGTCCGGCTCTCCGATCCCGTCCTCCGCTCGGCCCGCCTGCTCCCCGGGCAGCACCTGCGCAGCCTGGACGCGATCCACCTGGCCAGCGCCGAGCACCTGGAGCACGCTCTCACCGCCTTCGTCACCTACGACAAGCGCTTGGCGACCGCCGCGGCGGACCGAGGACTTCCCGTGGTGAGTCCGGCCTGACGTCGGCAAAACCGCTGGTCAGCCGCGCGGAACAGGTGCGAGGATCGGTCCATGACGACACCTCAGCTGCCCATCGACACCCGTGACCGCGAGGAGCTGGCCGCTCTGGTGGCGGCCGGGGCGCGGCCGAAGTACCTGTTCTTCTGGGGGCACCGGCCGGAGCGGGACAGGCGGATCGGGGCCGGGGCGCTGAGCCAGTGGTGGCCGGGGGCGTTCGAGGTGGACGGGGTCCGCTACGGGTCGGCGGAGCACTGGATGATGGCGGGGAAGGCCCGGATGTTCGGGGACGAGGAGATGCTCGCCCGGATCCTGTCTGCCCAGTCCGCGGCGGAGGCGAAGAAGTTCGGCCGGATGGTCGGCGACTTCGACGGCGACCGCTGGGACGCCGAACGCTTCGAGCTGGTGGTCGAGGGGAACGTCGCCAAGTTCGGCCAGGACGAGGCGCTGCGCACCTACCTCCTCGGGACCGCCGGCCGCGTCCTGGTGGAGGCCAGCCCGCTGGACCGGATCTGGGGCATCGGCCTCCCGGCCGACGACGACCGCGCCGCCCGCCCCGCCGACTGGCGCGGCCTCAACCTCCTCGGCTTCGCCCTGATGGAGGCCCGCGCCCGCCTGGCCGCCGCCTAGCGCCGCACCCGCGCTAGGAAGCCAGGATCAGCGCCACCGCCTCGTCCAGGACGGCCACCTCCGCCGGCGAGAGCGTCGGGTTGGCGGCCCGCCGGGCCCTGGCCTCGGCGAGCAGCATTCCGTCGGTGCCGCCGAGCCGGCGGACCAGGGCCGGGAGCGCGGTCCGGGCGAGGTCGGCGGCGGCCGGCATGCTGAGGGCCGCCTGGGCCAGGATCAGGGCGGCCATCGCGGTGTCCAGTCCGGGCGGGCCCTCCTGGGCGGTGTCCCAGTCGATCACCACCGGACCGTCGGGGGTGAGGAAGACGTTCCCCGGGTGGAGGTCGAGGTGCAGGACCCGGTCCGCGCCCCCGCCCCGGGACGGGACCTCGTGCAGCCGCAGCAACAGGGCGGCCAGGATCTCGCCGGCCTCCTCACCGGTGAGTCCACCCGCCATCAGGGCCTCCAGCATGGTCGGCCCGGTCAGCCGCTGGAGCACCAGCTCGGAGCGGTCCGCCCCGGGCCGGACCTGCGGCACGGGGTAGCCGTGACCGGCCAGGTAGGCCATCAACGCCGCCTCACCCGTGGCGTCCGCGCCGTCGCGGTAGCGCCGCAGCACCCGGTCCTCGTCCAGGGCGAACACGTCCGCCGTCCGCCCGGTGCCGATCAGTTCCCCCGTCATCATGCGGACGAAGGTACCCGACGCCGCGTCAGGCCAGGTGCCGCACCCGGAAGGAGGCGGCCTTGGCGCGGTTGCCGCAGCGGGTCATGTCGCACCAGCGCCGCGCCCCCTTGCGGGAGTGGTCGACGTAGAGGCGGTTGCAGGTCTCGGCGGCGCACTCCTTGACCTGGGCGGCGAGCGGCAGGGCGAGCAGGCGCTGGGCGGAGCGGGCCAGGGTGGCGAGCAGGGCCTCGGCGGTGCCGGTGCGGTGGAGGGTGCCGTCGGGGCGGAGTTCCTGACGTAGTCCCGGTCCGTCTGCCTGACGATTGAGCAGGCGGCGGTCGGTGGCACCGTACGGTGCGGAGGCGGCCGCGGCGCTCGCCAGCCGGAAGATCGTCTCGCGGAGCCGGACGGCGTGCGCCAGGTCCTCGGCGTCGGCGGCCATCGGCTGGTCGACC
>NZ_JBVJLD010000030.1:0-107919 GCF_055584905.1 Kitasatospora sp. NPDC088742
GCGAGGAACTGCGCGAGGGGGCACGGCAGCGCGTGCAACTGGCTGACGTGCCCTCAGTCGCAGGTGGGCTGCCTTCCGATTCGCGCGGTTCCTCGCGCCCCTGGGTCCGCCGCCCTGCCGGTCGCTGCACTGCTGGAGGCGCTGCCCTGCCGGAGGCGTTGGGGTGGCCGGTAGCATCCGGCCATGATGTCGATGCCGTCGTCGTGGCCGGCCCGGATCCGGGCCCTCACCGCGGGTGAACTGACCCCGCCGGTGCCCAAGCCCTCCGCCACCGTGGTCCTGCTGCGGGACGGCGAGGCCGGGCCGGAGGTGTACCTGCTGCGCCGTCGGACCTCGATGGCCTTCGCCGGAGGGCAGTACGCCTACCCCGGCGGTGGGGTGGACCCGCGTGACGCCGAGGGCGGCTACGGCTGGGCCGGCCCGTCCCCCGCCGAGTGGGCGGAGCGGCTGGGCACCGACGAGCCGACCGCCCGGGCGGTGGTCTGCGCGGCGGTCCGGGAGACCTTCGAGGAGGCCGGGGTGCTGCTGGCCGGTCCGGACGAGCACCGCACCGCCGACCCCCGCGACTGGTCGAAGGAGCGCGCCGCGATGGAGCGGCACGAGCTGGCCTTCGCCGACTTCCTCTCCGCCAACGGCCTGTTGCTCCGTTCCGACCTGCTGGCGCCCTGGGCCCGTTGGGTGACGCCGGAGTTCGAGGAGCGCCGGTTCGACACCTGGTTCTTCGTGGCCGCGATGCCGCCCGGGCAGCTGGCGGCCGAGACCGTGGGCGAGGCCGACCGGGTCGCCTGGCTCGCCCCGTCCGAGGTGGTCGAGGGCTACGGGGAGGGCCGGTACCGGATGATGCCGCCCACCGTGACGGTCCAGCGGGAGCTGCTGACGGTCCGTTCGGCGGCCGAGGCGGTGGCCGCGGGGGCCGACCGGAAGGTGACACCCGTGCTTGGACGGGCGGAGACTTCGGGAGATCGGCTGACAGTTCGCTGGCCGGGGTATGAAGAGCTGACCATCGAAGGTATTTTTCCTCCCGAGTAGCCGTCACGCTCTCCCGCCGGGACGTGGGAGGCCGGACGCCGCTCGCCCCCGTCCACCGAGAAGCACCAGCTCATCCCGAGGAAGGACTGTCCGATGACCCACAACGACGTGGCTCGCCGGTCGGCGCTCACCGACAACACCCTCACCGCGCGTCCGCTGACGCTCCGTTCGCTGGCCGGCCGGCCGGTCGACCGCGTGCCGGAGGACCCGACCCTGCGGCGCCTGGAGCGGCAGCTGCCGCTGCGCAGCCTGTACCGGGTCAGCGAGGGCGGCCGGTGACCGGTCTCCTCCCGGGTGACCCCGCTGCCGCGATCGGCGGCGGGGCCACCCCCCGGGCGTTCTGCGTGCTCGCGCCGAACCCCTCGCCGATGACCCTGGACGGCACCAACACCTGGCTGCTCTCCGAGCCCGGCTCCGACCTCGCGGTCGTGGTGGACCCCGGGCCGCTGGACGAGGGCCACCTGCGCCGGGTCGTCGACACCGCCGAGCAGCAGGGCAAGCGGATCGCGCTGACCCTGCTCACCCACGGGCACCACGACCACGCCGAGGGCGCGGCCCGCTTCGCCGAACTGACCGGCACCGACGTCCGCGCGCTCGACCCGGCCCTCCGGCTGGGCTCCGAGGGTCTGCGCGGCGGCCAGGTGATCGAGGTCGGCGGCCTGGAGATCCGGGTGGTCGGCACCCCCGGGCACACCGCCGACTCCCTGACCTTCCACCTCCCGGCCGACGGCGCGATCCTGACCGGCGACACCGTGCTGGGCCGGGGCACCACGATGGTGGCCCACCCGGACGGCCGGCTCGGCGACTACCTGGACTCGCTGCGCCGCCTGCACACCATGGCCGCCGAGCACGGCGTCCGCACCGTGCTGCCGGGCCACGGCCCGGTGCTGGCGGACGCGCTCGGCGCCGTCGACTACTACCTCGCCCACCGGGCCGCCCGGCTGGCCCAGGTGGAGACCGCCGTGGAGGCGGGCCACCGGACGGCCGAGCAGGTGGTGGCCAAGGTGTACGCGGACGTGGACCGCGCGCTCTGGCCGGCCGCCGAGCTCTCGGTCCGGGCCCAGCTCGCCTACCTGGAGGACCACGGCCTGATCTGACGCCCCGCCGGCCGAGGGGCAGTCTCCGGACGCAGCAAGGCCCCCGGGACCGTCACGGTCCCGGGGGCCTTCCTGATGTCCCGTCAGCGCGGGACCTCGCGTCAGCGCGAGCGGCGGGAGAGGCGCTCGACGTCGAGCAGGACCACCGCGCGGGCCTCCAGCTTCAGCCAGCCGCGGCCGGCGAAGTCGGCCAGTGCCTTGTTGACCGTCTCGCGGGAGGCGCCGACCAGCTGGGCCAGCTCCTCCTGGGTGAGGTCGTGGGCGACGTGGATGCCCTCCTCGGACTGCACGCCGAAGCGGCGGGAGAGGTCCAGCAGCGCCTTGGCCACCCGGCCGGGCACGTCGGAGAAGACCAGGTCGGACATCACGTCGTTGGTCCGGCGCAGCCGGCGGGCGATCGCCCGGAGCAGCGCGATGGAGACCTCGGGGCGGGCGTGCAGCCAGGGCTGGAGGTCGCCGTGGCCGAGGCCGAGCAGCTTGACCTCGGTCAGCGCGCTGGCGGTGGCGGTGCGCGGGCCCGGGTCGAAGAGCGACAGCTCGCCGATCATCTCGCTGGGGCCGAGCACGGCCAGCATGTTCTCCCGGCCGTCCGGCGAGGCGCGGTGCAGCTTCACCTTGCCCTCGGCGACGACGTACAGGCGGTCGCCCGGGTCACCCTCGTGGAAGAGCGACTCACCGCGGGCCAGCGTCACCTCGGTCATGGAGGCACGCAGCTCGCCGGCCTGCTCGTCATCGAGAGCCGCGAACAGCGCGGCACGCCGCAGAACGTCGTCCACGTGCTTCCTCCTGCTGGTGGTGGATGGTGCATCCGGTCATGACTTGCATCACCAAGGATGACGCATGTCGCTCCGATCATATGAGGAGGGGTGCTGGCCGGGGGTACGGTACGGGGCCATTTGTACTCATCACGGCCGGTCGGCTACCGCCGTGAGCGTTCGTTCACCCGTATGCCGCAACGGCGGTGGCGCGCTCCGCCGCTCGCGGACGGACCGCCGCCGGACCACCGGCGACCAACCACCGGTGACCGAGGCGGCCGAGGTGGGGGGAGGGAATGGGCGGGGGAATTCGGCCCGGCGACTGTCCGTGTTCGTCCCGCCCCTGCGGCTGCGGTGTCCTAGGGTTTCCCCGGCGGGTGCGGTGGCACCTGGTGGCGGTGGGCCGTAGGGGTAGTGGTGCCGACGAATTTCGTGGACCGGGCCGAGTAGCTGTCGGAGTTCCACGACGTTCTGGGGGGATTGACCAGACGTCAGGGCCGGGTCCTGGTGGTGGAGGGCCGCTCCGGGATCGGGAAGTCCGCGCTGCTGGGCGAATTCCGGCGGATGGCCGCCGCCGGGCCGAGCTCGCCGCTGCGGGTGGTGACCATCCGCTGCCTGCCCCAGGTCGGCGAGGGCCTCTCGTACCTGGCCGCCTACGACCTGTTGCTCCAGCTCCAGGAGAAGCCCGAGTGCCCCAGTCTGCTCCGCCGTCTGCTCACCGGGGCAGGGCGTGGCGTGGCCCAGTCCGCGCCCGAGGCGCTCTCCACCCTGGTGCCATGTGCTGTCCCGGCTGCCGTCCTGGCACCAGTGCGCCAGGATGCACGGTCACAACTACGTCGTGGTGTTGGAACTCTCCTGCCGCTCCGACGAGTTGAACGAGATCGGGTTCGTCCGCGACTACCACGAGCTCGGTGCCTTCAAGACCTGGCTGGACGACACCCTCGACCACCGGCACCTGAACGACGCGATGGGTGCCGTCTCGCCCTCGGCCGAGAACCTGGCGATGTGGATCTTCGGCATCTGGGCCGACGAGTACCCCGAGCTCGCCGCCGTCCGGGTCTCCGAGACCCCCAAGACCTGGGCCGTCTACCGGCCGGCGCAGCCGCAGTGCCACCACTGCGGTGCCCCGGCCGGGGACTGACGGCCGACCCGCCCGCCGCTCACCCGGCCAGGTGGGCGGCCAGGCGGTCGAGGGAGGAGTTCAGGCCGGCCTCGGCCTGCGGGCCGAGGTACTGCGGCGGGACCTCGGTCTGGTGCAGCCGGATGGCGGTGCGGCCGTCGCCGAGGTCGGTGAGGTGGATCGCGCTGCGCATCGTGGTGCCCTGGACCCGGAAGACCAGCAGCTCGGGCTCGGTGACGGCCTCGAAGACGGCGCTGAGCGGGAAGCTCTGGTCGGTGCCGTCGACCACCATGGTGGACTCGAAGCGCCCGCCCGCGAACGGCTCGATGGTGACGCTCTCCAGCGGGACGTGGGTGCCCTCCGGGCCCCAGAAGTCGATGAAGCGCTCCGGGGTGACGTAGGCGTGGAACACGTCGGCGCGGTCGGCGTGGAAGACGCGGTCGAGGGTGAGCTCGCCGAGGTCGGTCATGTCGTACTCCCTGCTCCGGGGGGCTCCGGGTGAGCCTCTCGCAGGGGTAGACCGCCGACCCCGGCCGGACTCATCGGTCCGCGGGAAGGTTTCTGCGCGGGTTCACTCCCACTGGCGCTGGGCGAGCGAGGTGACCGGCATCGGCTTGCCGATGACGGCCAGCGCGACGAAGAAGTTGATCTGGCCGATCGCGATGGTCAGGGTCGCCATCGCCTTCTCGTCGTAGTGCGCGGCCACCTCGGCGTAGAGCCGGTCGGTGACCCGCTCGCGGCCGGGCGGGGCGGGCTGCAGGGTGGCCTCCACCAGGGCCAGGGCGGCGCGTTCGGCGGGGGTGAAGCAGAGCGCGTCCTGCCAGGAGGAGACAGCGGTGATGCGCTCCGCGGTCTCGCCGGCCTTGCGCAGGAAACCGGTGTTGAGAGTGGTCAGGTAGGTGTTGTGGACGATCTGACCGGCCCTCAGGTGCACCAGGTTGATCGTGGTCCGGGGCACCGAGCGGTTGCCCGTCGCCTTGAAGAGGGCGGTGCTGACCTCGGCCAGCTCAGGGACGAACCGGCCGGGGTCGGGCATCCGGGAGATCGACTGCTCCGTCATGGTGTGCTCCTCGTCGTCGGGGGCCTTCACCACACCGACGGACGGGAGCGCGGAAGTGTGACGGGCGGTCAGGAGTCGAGTCGGGGCGGCAGGCCGAACAGCGGGAAGAGCGCGTCGGTGTCCAGGAAGTTGTTCAGCCCGGTGATCCGGCCGTCCTGGACGTCGAGGACCTGGAGCGCCCAGGGCAGGTACCCGCCGGCCGGGTCCGGGCGGTACTGGGCGAAGGCCGGGGCGCCGTTGGCCGAGACCGGGAGCAGGCGGGAGCCGCGGCAGCCGCCGCCCGGGCCGTGCAGCCAGAGCAGGTACTGGTCCAGGCCCCGGAGCCACATCTCGAAGGGCGGCATGGAGAGCACCACGTCCTCGTGCAGCAGCGCGGCCAGCCGGTCCAGGTCGAAGCTCTCGAAGGCGGAGACGAACTTGGCCAGCAGCTCGGTCTGGCCGGGGTCGAGCGGCTCGGCCGGCTCGGCGTCGGCGCCCGGCTGCGCGGCCAGCGCCGCACGGGCCCGCTGCATCGCGCTGTTGACCGAGGCCACGGTGGTCTCCAGCAGCTCCGCCACCTCGGCCGCCGACCAGCCCACCACCTCGCGCAGGATCAGCACCGCGCGCTGCCGGGGCGCCAGGCGCTGGAGCGCGGCGACGAAGGCCAGCCGGACCGACTCGCGCTGCGCGGCCAGCTCGGCCGGGTCCCCGGCCAGCACCCAGGCGTCCGGCACCGGGCCGATCCAGGTGACCTCGGGCAGCTGGGTCCCGTACGCCTCGGAGACCGGGACGGGGCTGGTGAGGTCCATCGGCCGGGCCCGGCCCTGACGGCCCTTCAGGGCGTCCAGGCAGACGTTGGTGGCGATCCGGTACAGCCAGGAGCGCAGCGCGGACCGGCCCTCGAAGCCCTGGTGGCCGCGCCAGGCGCGGATCATCGTCTCCTGCACCGCGTCCTCGGCCTCGAAGGCCGACCCGAGCATCCGGTAGCAGTAGCCCGTCAGCTCCCGCCGGTACTGCTCCAGCTCCTGCTCGACCTCCGCCGTGACCGCCATCGTGCCGCCCCCTGCCGTCTCTGCCGTTGCTTCGCCGTCGTCCGACCGAGGCCTGGCACGGCGGTGGGGGTGACGCTACCTCAGCCCACCGACTGGCCCTGGTGCGGGAGCTGACGGGCTGTTAGCCTCCCTGGCTGTTGATCATGAACGTGATCGTCCAGTACGGGGGAGACCATGACCGAGTCCCAGCTCAGACCTGCCACCGAGGCCACCGGGGCCACCGAGACCGTTGAGGCCGTCGAGGCCCTTCCGACGCCGCCCGAGCGCGGTGGCGCCGGCAGCGCGCTCTGGCAGTGGGGTCCGTTCGTCCTGTTCGGCGTGGTGCTGCCGCTGATCACCTACAACCAGCTGATCGACCACGGCGTCGGCGTCAGCGCCGCGCTGCTGCTCTCCGCGCTCTGGCCGGCCGCCGAGACGGTCGCCATGCTGCTGATCCGGCGTCACGTGGACGAGATGGCGGTCCTCACGCTCACCCTCCTCGGCCTCTCGCTGATCAGTTCGCTGGCCTTCAACAGCCCCCGGATGATCCTGGTCAAGGACTCCGCCCTGACCGGCCTGTTCGGCCTGGTGATGTTCGCCAGCCTGCTGGCGCCCCGGCCGCTCTGCTTCTACATGGGCCGCAAGTTCGCCACCGACGGCTCCCCGGAGGCGGTCGCCTGGTGGAACGGGCTCTGGCAGTTCGCCGGCTTCCGCCGCACCCAGAAGATCATCACCACCGTCTGGGGCACCGCCTTCACCGCCGAGGCCGTGCTGCGCATCGTCCTCGCGTACCTGCTGCCCACCTCGGTGATGGTCACCCTGAACTCCGTGCTGCCCTTCGTGGTGATGGCGGGCCTGGTCACCTGGACCATCCGGTACGGCCGTCGTTCGGCCGAGCGCGGCCGGGCGGCGGCAGCGGCGGCAGCGGCGGCAACGGCGGCGTCAGCGGCCTGATCACCCGGCCAGTGCGGCGCGCGCCCGTCCGGCCAGTCCGTCCGCGCCGCAGCGCACGGCCAGCGCCAGACCCTCCGTCAGGCGGCGCCGCGCCCGGGCCCGATGGCCGGCCGCGGCCAGCGCCTCGCCGAGGTCGACCAGGGCGAGGGCGTGCTCGTAGCGGGCGGGGGAGCGTTCCAGCCGCCGGACCGCC
The DNA here is from genome assembly GCF_055584905.1 of Kitasatospora sp. NPDC088742. Taxonomy (NCBI): domain Bacteria; kingdom Bacillati; phylum Actinomycetota; class Actinomycetes; order Kitasatosporales; family Streptomycetaceae; genus Kitasatospora; species Kitasatospora sp. NPDC088742. The sequence goes on from NZ_JBVJLD010000030.1 coordinate 7,219, forward strand.
TCCTCCAGCAGGGGCAGCGCACGCGGACCGCCGTGCACCGGGGCGGCGAGCCGCAGCGCGCTGCCGACGGCCGCGTCGGGGCCGAACTCCTCGGCGCGGCGAACCGACTCCTCGGCCAACTCCCGGGCCCGGTCCGGGTCCTCGGGCAGCAGGGCGAGGGCCAGGTGGCCGGTCCAGGGGGCCCAGACCGGATTGCGCCAGCCGCGCGCGTCCAGGGCCGCCCCGGCCCGGGCCAGCGCCTCGGCCGCTCCGGCGGTGTCCCCCCGGGCGAGCAGCAGCCGGCCGTACAGGGTCGGGGCGTCCGGCAGCACCATCACCGTCGGGTACGGCGGCCCGAAGGCGTACCGCCGGGCGAGCTGCCAGGCCTCCTCGGGCCTGCCCCGGGCCAGCAGGGTGTCGGCCAGCACTCCCACGGCGAACCACTGCAAGGGGATGCCCGGCGCGATCCGCTCGGCGATCCGCAGCGAGCGCCGCAGCAGTTGCTCCGCCTCGACGAGCTCGCCGCAGCGGAAGCGCAGCAGGCCGGTCAGGAACAGCGCGAACCCCAGGTGCCCGCCGCTCCAACCGGCCACCTGGTAGGCCAGCACCGCCTCGTCGAACAGTGCCTGGGCGCGGTCCGCCCGGTCCGCGTAGAGGTAGGCGATGCCGAGCACGCCGGGCAGTTCGAAGCCCCAGGTGGTGTTGGTCCACCCGAGCTCGGGCGGGAGCCGGCCGTCCTCCAGCACCCACTCCGCCAGCGCGACCGCCCGGGAGGCGTCGCCGCCCCGGAGCACCAACTCCCAGCAGCGCAGCACCGACACGGCCGCGTCCGTCCCGTCGGCCCTGGCGTGGTCGCGGGCGTACTCCTCCAACTGCCGGAAGCGGCCGGGCCCGTCCTCCTCCTCGGCCTGGAACGCCGCGAACATCAGGGCCGCCACCTCCAGCCGCCCGCGCCCCGGCCCGGGGGCGGTCCGCGCGGCCTCTTCGGCGCAGGCCGCGGCGGCCTCCCGCAGCCGGTTGCTGTGGGCCAGCGCCTGGGCGAGCCGGAAGGTGGCGTCCACCCGGAGCGCGGCGGTCAGTCCGGGCCGCTCGTCGAGGGCCAGGCGCAGCTGGTTCACGGTGGTGGCCGGGTCGGTCAGCAGCGCCGAGCAGCCGAGCTCGTACAGCACCGCAGCGCGCTCCGTCCCCTCCGGCGGCTCGCTCATCGCCCGCCGCAGGCAGCGCTGCGCCGCCTCGGGGGCGCCGGTGGCCAGGTGCTCGGCGGCGGCCCGGCGCAGGCGGCGGACCGTCTCGGGGTCGCCGTCCGGCTCGGTCTCCAGCAGGTGCCGGGAGGCGGCCAGCAGCCCCAGGCCGGCGTTCTCGATCGCGGTGGCGGCGACGCCGTGCATGCCGGTGCGGACGGCGGGCGGCATCGAGCGGTAGACGGAAGTGGCGATCAGCGGGTGGACGAACTCCAGCCGGCCGTCGGCCGTACCGGTCAGCACCCGCTGCCTGCGCAGCTCGCGGACCGAGTCGGCGGAGGTGTCCGGCCCCTGGGCGGAGATGACCGCCGCGAGGTCCGGGCGGATGCCGGTGCCGAGCAGCGAGGCCGCCCAGGCGAACCTGAGGGTGCTCGGACCGAGCCGGCCCAGCCAGTGATCGAGCGTCAGGCCCAGGGCGTCCGAGGCGAGTTCGCGCAGCTGCCCGGCGTTGTCGGCGACCGGGGCCAGCCCCTGGTCGCGCACCTCGCGCAGCAGTGCCCCGGTCGCGAACGGGTTGCCCCCGGTGACCGCCCAGACCTCACGGCAGAAGTCCTCCTCCGCCCCGTCCCCGAGCGAGTCGCGGACCAGCCCGGCCACCGAGTCCGGCCGCAGCGGGCGCAGTTCGTGCAGCCGGTCGGCCGTGCCCCGGATGCCCCGGATCAGGTCCTGGGCCCCGCCGGGTAACTCGTCGAACCGGTCCCGGCAGGCGGCCACCAGTAGCACCGGGAGCTCCCTGGCCCGCCCCGCGAAGGCGGCCAGCCAGCCGAGGGACTCCGGATCGGCCCAGTGCAGGTCGTCCACGACCACCATCAACGGCTCCAGCAGCCGGGCGAGTTGGACCAGGACGAAGTCCAGCCCGTCCCGGACGCCCTGCGGGTCGAGCTCCCCGGCGGGCGGCAGCAGCCCGACGGCGGGGCCGACGATCCCGTGCCAGTGGCCGGTGACCTGCCGCTGCCCGCCCTCGCCCAGCCCGGCCAGCGCAGGCTGCATCAACTGGCGCACCACGTGGAAGGGTTCGTTGCGACGGCGCTCGCCGCCGCGGGCGGAGAGCACCGTGCAGCCCGCCCGCCTCGCCAGCCGGCGGACCTCGGTCACCAGGGCCGTCTTGCCGACCCCGGCCGGCCCGGCGTAGACCAGCAGCCCGCCGGTCCCGGCCCCCTCGGCGGGGTCGCAGAGCGCCCGGACCGCCTCGTCCGCGGCCCTGGTCTCCGCTTCGCGCTCGTACAGACCGGCCCGTTCCCGAGCTGCCTCCACCGTGCCCCCCTCGGCGCTGCCGGTACCCCCGGCCGAGGTTAGTGCCGCACCGGCGGCGCCGGGGCGGACTTGGACCACGTCGGCCGGAATCGCCTCCGCCCGTCCGCCGGGTGGGATCAGGCCGGGGGACGGGGACGCAGGGCGCGGCCGGGCCGTCCGGGGTGGGCGAGGGCGACGGCGAGGGAGCGCCAGATCTCGGCGGCCAGGTCGACGTTGGCCGCGTCCTGGGCCTGGGCCGCGAGGCGCTCCAACTCGGCGACCGCCTCGGTGCGTTCGCCGTTCAGGATGCGCAGCTGGTTGTGCAGCATCTGGTGCCGGACCCGGTCGCGGAAGGAGAGGTGCTCGGGGTTCTCGCCGAGCTGCTCGCAGAGTTCCCGGGCCGCTCCGGGGTCGTTCTGCTGGAACGCCAGGTGGGCCCGGAGCGAGAGGAACTCCTGCAGGTGGATCGGCAGGTTGAGCAGGCCGACGGCCGGGGCGGCCTCGCGCAGCCGGCGCTCCGCCTCGTCGGTGTTGACCGGGACCATCCGCAGGTAGAGCGAGGCGGCCGCCAGCCGCAGCCGCATCCACAGCAGCAGCTCGTCGGCGCCGGAGCCGACCAGGTCCATGGCCTGCTCCAGCACCTCGGCCGCGGCGGCGTGCGCGCCCTGCCGGATCCGGATGCTGCTGGCGGTCCAGAGACACTCCGAGCGCAGCGTGCTCGGCACCCCCTCGGCGAGTTCGAGCATCCGGTCGGTGTGCTCGACGGCCTCACCGAGGCGGCCGGTCTCGGTCTCGGCCGCGATCAGCACGAGCAGGGCGCGGATGCGGTCGGTGCGGGAGAGGTCGGCCTCGGTGGCGATCTGCCAGGCCTCGCTCGCGGTGCGGTGGGCGGCGGCCGGGTCGCCGGAGGAGCGCTGGCAGCGGGCCAGTTGGATCCGGGCCCTGGCCCGCAGGTGCGGGTGCCGGATCTCGTCCCCGAGGGCGGTCAGGGTGAGCAGGGTGCGCTGCTCCTCGGCCCGGTCCCCGCTCTTGCGCTGATGCTCGGCGAGCATCCACAGGGCCTGCCAGCGGAGGGCCGGCTGGTCGGTGTCCGCGGTGTCCAGCAGCAGCCGGGTGCAGTCCTCGTCGTCGGCGCCGGAGAGCACGACGGCCAGCGTCTCCGCCGTCCGGTCGGCCTGCTCGGCGTTGAAGAACCCCGGCGCGAGGTCCAGTTTGGCGCAGAGGTACTCGACGGCACGGGACGTCGGCGGCCTGCTGCCCGACTCCAGCCGGGACAGATAGGCCGTGGACATCCCCGGGCCGGCCAGCTGCGTCTGCAGCATGCCGCGGGACTGCCGGACGGCGCGCAGTCGGATTCCGAACTGCGGCTGCGACAGGACGTCGTGGTCGCTGACCGATGCTCGCATAGCGAAACATTGCCACAACATTGCAGTCTCTTGTCAACTTGATCACCGAGGTCCAGCAAACTCTGTCAAGCTGGACCCCGGGGACGGATGCTGCTAAGGCCGGATCACGGGCCACTCGATGTCGTTGTTCTGCGGGCCCGCGTAGGTGGTGCGCGGAGCGCTCCCGCTCGGGTCCGCCCCGTGCACGAGGCCGATGCCGAACACTGCCAACAGGCCGGCCAGCACGGCGATCCTGCGGAACTTGCGCATGGTGTTTCCTCTGACTGCTCTGGCTGGACGGAAGCGGGGCAGGTTGCCGGGCCAGCCGTTTCCCCCGATCACCCCGTGTCCGAAACTTAACGTGAAGTGGCATCAGTTGACAACACGGATACCTCACTTGACAACTTTGGTAATCGATCGGAAAGCTGACGCCATCGCGTGACGGACGGGGAGGGAACGGTGACGGTGACGGGGGAGGCGCCGACCGGATCGGAACGGCTGCCGCTCGGGGAGCTGCGGCCGGCCGATTCGCCTCGGCTGGCTGGCGAGGATGCCGCCCGGATCGGTGAACTGGCGGCTGTGGAGGGCGAGTTCGAACCGGTCCTGGTGCACCGGGGGACGCTCCGGGTGGTGGACGGCCGGCACCGGCTGCGGGCCGCCGCCCTGCGCGGGGACCGGGACCTGCCGGTCCGCTACCTGGACGGGCCCGAGGACGAGATCTTCGCCCGCTCGGTCGAGGCCAACACCGCGCACGGCCTTCCGCTCACCCGCGAGGACCGGCGGGCCGCGGCCGCCCGCCTGCTGGCCCAGCACCCGCACTGGTCGGACCGCTCGATCGCCCGGATCGCCGGGCTGTCGCCCAAGACCGTCGGACGGGTCCGCCGCGATTCGACCGGGGAAGTTCCACGGTCGAACGCCAGGGTGGGCGAGGACGGCAGGCTGCGCCCGGTGGACGCCGGCGCCGGGCGCCGGGCGGCGGTCGCGCTGCTGGCCGAGCGGCCGGACGCGCCGCTGCGGGAGATCGCCCGGGCGGCCGGGATCGCCACCAGCACCGCGCACGAGGTCCGTCGACGGCTGCGCGAGGGCGAGGACCCGCTGGGTCCGGCCGTACCGCGGACCGGACGGGCTGCCCGGCCTCGGCGGACCGCGGCCCGGGCGGAGGCCGGGCGCGGGCCGACGGCGATCCTGGACGGGCTCGCCCGCGATCCCGCGCTGCGCCACACCCAGACCGGGCGACACCTGCTGCGCTGGCTCAACGCGCGGGACATCGACGCCCGTGCTGGCTGGGAGGTGGTCGCCGCCGTCCCGCCGCACTGCGCGCCGGCGGTCGCCGAACTGGCGAGCAGCTACGCGCAGGAGTGGAGCGCGCTGGCCGAGCGGCTGGCCCGTCAGGCCCGGGCGGCCGGGGCGTAGGCCCGACGGACCGTCAACGGCCTTGCCCGGCCTGCCTGGTCGGGTGCCGGGGTCCGGATCAGGCGGTGGGGTCCGGCCGTTCGGCCTCGATCAGGACCCGGCGCAGCAGGTCGACCAGCTGGGCCCGCTCGGCGGGTTCGAGCGTGCGCAGGATGCGGTGCTCCTCCTCGCCCTGGGTCTCCATGGCCGCCTGCCAGGCCGCCCGCCCCTCGGCGGTCAGTTCGATGTCGGTCTTCCGCCGGTCGGTCGCGGAGGGCAGGCGGCGGACGAACCCGCGCCGCTCCAGCCCGTCCAGCCTGCTGGTCATCGCGGACGGCGAGAGCTTGAGGTCGGCCACCAGCTCGGAGGGGACGGCCCGGCCGTCCCGCCCGGCCAGCGCGTGCAGGGTGAGGTACTCCGAGCTGAGCAGGTCGTGCGCGGCCAGCGAGCGCTCCTTGGCCTGGCCCAGGTGCTTGACCAGCACCCACATGCGCTTCACCGCGCCCTCCACCAGCGGGTCCAGTGAGGGCAGCACCTCCAGCCAGCGGTCCAGGTGGTCGTCGACGGAGTCGCGTGCGGTCGTCATGCGGCGATTTTACTTCATCGACGTAAAGTGCGTTGTCGAATATTGCGACATCGAAATACTATGGCGGAGTGACTCACCCACTGCGCTCCCCCAACTTCCGGCTGCTCTTCGCCAGTCGGACCCTGTCGACGCTCAGCGACGCGCTGGTGCCCACCGCCCTCAGCCTGGCCGTGGTCACCATCACCGGCTCCGCCACCGCCCTGGCGGTGGTGCTCGGCTGTGCCCTCGGCAGCCGGCTGCTGATGCTGCCGCTGGCCGGTGTGATCGCCGACCGGTACAACACCCGCTGGGTCGCGTTCGGCGCCGACTCGGTCCGGGTGCTGACCCAGGGCCTGGTCGCCGTGGAGCTGATCGGCGGCGATCCGTCCATCGCACTGATCGCCGTCGCCCAGGGCGTCGCCGGCATCGCGTCGGCCGTCGGCCTGTCCAACCTCTCGCCTCTGGTCACCAAGGTGGTGGTGGGCGCCGGCCCGCAGCGGCTGAAGGCCAACTCCCTGATGGGAGTGGCGAAGAGCGTCTCGCTGCTGGCCGGGCCGGCGCTGGCCGGGCTGCTGATCTGGCTGGTCGGCATCGGCTGGGTCTTCGTGCTGGACAGCGCCGCCTTCGCGCTCAGCGCGGCCCTGATGCTGGTCATCCGGATCGACGCGAGCACCACCGCCGCCAGCGCGCGCCGCAACGTCCGGGCCGGTCTGGTGGACGGCTGGGTCGAGGTGCGGGCCCGGGACTGGTACTGGACCAGCCTGATCGCCCACGCCGCGTGGAACTTCGTCGCCAACGTGCTGCTCACCCTCGGCCCGCTGATCGCGGTCAGCAAGCTCGGTGGTGAGGGCGCCTGGATCGCGGTGACCCAGGCCGGCGGCATCGGCCTGCTGGCCGGCTCCCTGCTGGCCGGCCGGGCCCGCCCCCGGCGTCCCGTCCTGGTGGGCAACCTCGCCCTCGCCAGCTACGCGGTGCCGCTCGTCCTGTTCGCCGTCGGTGCCCCGCTCCAGCTGCTGGTGATCGGCTACGGCGTCGCGCTGGCGGCGCTCGGCTTCCTCAACCCGACCTGGCAGACCACCGTGCAGACGGTCATCCCGCAGGACGTGCTGGCCCGGGTCGGCTCCTACGACTGGCTGGTCTCGCTGGCCGCCCAGCCGCTCGGCGTGCTGCTCGCCCCCATCGCGCTGCGGCTGTGGGGCGACCGGGTGCCGTTCGCCGTGGCGGCGGTGCTGGTGTTCGTCTTCTGCGCGGGCACCGCCCTCGTCCCCGGGGTGCGCCGCCTGCGGCTGGACCGGGACGGCGAGCTGCCCCCGGCCCCGCTCACCACCGCCCCGGCGCAGCCCACCGCCCCGCGCGAAGGCGTGAGCACCGGCTGACCACCGCCGTCGGCGTTCGGTGTCCGAGGGGCCCGAACAGCGGCGATCGCTTGATTCCCGAAGGGACGGCCGAGACGATGAAGTCACCGCAGCGGAGCGCGTGTTGACGCACCCGCGTGGTTTCTCAGGCCGACTCCGGCCTGCTCCCGCGACTCCTTGCCGACCGCCGCCCCGCCCTGCCCGGCGGCGGTCCGCGTCGTGGCGCAGGCACGCTTCGAAAGGCGAAACACCGTGACCGATCTCGTGCTGCTCGACCAGCTGCAGCAGATCTGGGCCGATGTCCTGGTCCTCGACGAGGTGCCGCTGGACCTCAACTTCTTCGAGGCCGGCGGCGACTCGCTCCTCTTCATCGTGCTGCTGGAGCGCGTCAACCGGCTCACCGGCCGGGAGGTGGAGGCCGCCGAACTCTTCGACTACGCCACCGTCCAGGCCCAGACCGAGTTCCTCTCCGAGCTCGTCGCGTCCTCGCCGGTGCCCGCCGGCCTGGCCGGCTGACGGCGGTCCGGAGATGACGCGCGACACCGACATCGCCGTGATCGGCGCGGGCTGCCGCTTCCCCGACGCGACCTCCCCGGAGGAGTTCTGGCGCAACCTCGAGAACGGCGTGGTCTCGGTCCGCGACGTCCCCGAGCGGGAGCTGCGGGCCGCAGGTGTCGCGCCGGAGCAGCTGAGCGCCCCGGACTTCGTCGCCAAGGCGGCCAGGCTGTCGGGCGTCGCGGACTTCGCGGGGGAGTTCTTCGGCTACGCGCGGGCCGAGGCCGAGACCGTCGACCCGCAGCAGCGGCTCTTCCTGGAGGTGTGCTGGGAGGCCCTGGAGGTGTCCGGCCACCCGCCGCGCACCCCGAACGGGCCGGTCACCGGGGTCTTCGTGGGCAGCCACGCGGGCCCGTACTCGGCCCGGCTGCTCGCGGCGAAGGCGCAGTGGGACGGCTGGCCGGCTGCGCTCGGTGACGTGCAGCTGCACCTCGGCGGGCTCGGCGACTTCACGGCGGCGCGGGTCGGCTACAAGCTCGGCCTGCGCGGCCCCACGCTCGGCGTCCAGGCGGCCTGCGCCTCGGCGCTGTCCGCCGTGCACCAGGCGGTGCTGAGCCTGCAGGCGGGCGCCTGCGAGGTGGCGTTGGCCGGCGGCACCACGGTGCTGGAGCCGGCCACCGGGTACCGGCGCCGGCCGGACGGCGCGCTCTCGGCGGACGGGCTGACCCGCTCCTTCGACGCCGCCTCCACCGGCACCGTCTACTCCTCGGGGGTCGGTGTGGTCGTCCTGCGCCGGCTGTCCGACGCGCTGGCCGACGGGGACACCGTGCTGGCGGTGCTGCGCGGCACGGCGGTGGGCAACCACGGTGCCGAGCGCGCCGGCTTCACCGCGCCCAGCGCGGCCGGAGTGGCCGCGGTGGTCGCGCAGGCGCTGCGGGTGGCCGGGGTGCGGGGCGACCAGCTCGACTACGTGGAGGCGCACGGCACCGGCACCCCGATCGGCGACCGGATCGAGATCCGCGGCCTGACCGCCGGATTCGGTGACACCCCGCCGCCGGCCGGTGCGTGCGGGCTCGGTTCGGTGAAGACCAACATCGGCCACACCGGCCCCGCCTCGGGCGTGGCCGGCCTGATCGGAGCGGTCAACGCGGTGCGCACGGGCGTGCTGCCGCCGCACCCGCTCTTCGAGTCGCCGCGCGAACCGGCGGCCTTCGCCCGCAGCCCGTTCACGATCTCCGCCACCGCCCGCCCGGCACCCGGGCCCGAGCGGTACGCGCTGGTGAACGCGATCGGGTTCGGCGGGACGAGCGCGGTGGCCGTGCTGGCCGCGCCCCCCGCGCCGACCCGCGCCTCCGCGCCGCTGCCGGGCACCGTCCGGCTGGCCTTCTCGGCCCGGAACCGGGCGGAGCTCGACGCGCTCGGGGAGCTGCTCGTCGAGGCGGTCGAGGCCCGCACGGTACCGCTCGGCGACCTCGCGCACACCCTGCGCGTGGGGCGCACGACCTTCCCCGAGCGCCGGGTGGTCAGCGCGGTCGCGGCCGGCCTGGCCGCCGCGCTGCGCAGCCCCGACTCCTCGGACGCGCGCACCGTCCGGGTCGCCGTACCCCGCCGGCTGGCACTGGTCGTCCCGGCCGGCCACCGGCTCCCCGACTGGGCCGCGGACCGGCTGCGGGCCGCCTTCGGCGGCCCGGTGCCGCTGGTCGCCACCGCCGCTGAGGCACCGTCAGGCGCGCTCACCCTGCCGGTCGGCGCGATGCCGTCCGGACCGGGACCGGCGGCCGACGACCTGGTCGACGAACTCGCCCACACCGCCTGGCTGCACGGCGTACCGGTCGAGTGGGAGGCCCTGGCCGGTGGCCGGGGCCGCCGGGTACCGCTGCCCACCTACCCCTTCCCGCGCGAGCGGTACTGGGCCCTGGACCGCGTCCCAGCCCAGGTCGGCTGACCTTCCCGGCTCGATCGCCCCCCACCAATCACCCCCCACCCAAGCGAGGAGTACCCATGCGTGCCCGCACCCTCTACGAGTGGTTCGCCGAGTCGGCCGCCCGCCACCCGGAGAACACCGCCCTGGAGGTGAACGACACCTCCTTCGACTACCGCCGGCTCGAGGAGCGGGCCGAGGCGCTCGCCGACCGGATGCTCCGGGAGCTGGGCCGCGCCCCGCGCCGGGTGGCGCTGCTGGCGATGCGCAGCGAGGTCGCGTACGCGGGCTACCTCGCCGCCCTGCGGCTGGGGGCGAGCGTCACGCCGCTCAACCCGCGCTTCCCGGCCACCCGGAACCAGGCCACCTGCGAACTGGCCGGGGCCGACCTGCTGCTGGCCGACGAGAACGGGGCCCCGCAGGTCGCGGGGCCGGAGGGCTGGCAGGGTCTGCCGGTCCTCGCGCTCACCGCCGCGGACCTGGCCGGGCTGCCCGCCGCCGGTGAGCTGCCCGCCCACCCGGCCGACCCGGACGAGGTCGCGTACCTGCTGTTCACCTCCGGCTCGACCGGCCGGCCCAAGGGCGTGCCGATCCGGCACCGCAACGCCTCCGCGTACGTCGCGCACTCGGTGGAGCGCTACGACGTCCGCCCCGGTGACCGGGTCTCGCACACCTTCGACCTGACCTTCGACCCGTCCGTCTTCGACCTGTTCGTCACCTGGGCGGCCGGAGCCGCCCTGGTCGTCCCGCAGCGGACCGAACTGCTGTCGCCCGTCGAGTACCTGACGGACCGTCGGATCACCCACTGGTTCTCGGTGCCCTCGGTGGTGTCGGTCGGCCAGAGCCTCGGCAAGCTCACCGGGGTGGCCGGCACGCTGCGCCACAGCCTGTTCATCGGCGAGCAGTTCACCCTCGACCAGGCGCGCGCCTGGCGCCGGATCGCCCCGCAGGCGGTCATCGGCAACGTCTACGGACCGACCGAACTCACCGTCGCCTGCAGCGGGTTCGAGCTGCCGGCCGATGAGGGGCAGTGGCCCCGCAGCTCCAACGACACGGTGCCGATCGGCCCGGTCTACGACTTCCTCGACTGGCTGGTGCTGGACGAGGAGGGCCGGCCGGCCGAGGACGGCGAGCTGGTGGTCCGCGGGGTCCAGCGGTTCGCCGGCTACCACGCCCCGGAGGACAACGCCGGCCGCTTCCTGGCCGTCCGGGACGGCGTCGCCGTGGTGTACGACGGCACCGAGCCGCTCACCGAGGAGCACTACTACCGCACCGGGGACCGGGTCCGGCTGGAGGACGGCGCCTGGGTGCACCTCGGCCGGCTCGACAACCAGGTCAAGATCCGCGGCTACCGGGTCGAGCTGGGCGAGATCGAGACCGTGCTGCGCCGTCACCCCGAGGTCGCCGAGGCCGTGGTGGTCCCGGAGCAGCAGGGTGTCGCGGTCGGCCTGGCCGCCTTCTACACCGGCCCGGCGGACCTCGACCGGACCGCGCTGACCCGCTGGCTGCGCGCCCGGCTCCCCGTGCACATGGTGCCGCAGCGCTTCGAGCGGCTGGACGCGTTGCCGCTCAACGCCAGCGGCAAGACCGACCGCGGCGCGCTCAAGGCCCGGCTCGCCGAGCGCCGGACGATCACGACGGGATGACCATGGACTTCAGCCTCTTCTACTTCGCCAACGACAGCGACGCCGCCGAGACCCCGGGCGGCCGCTACGAACTCCTGCTGGAGGGCGCCAAGTTCGCGGACCGCAACGGCTTCTCGGCGGTGTGGACCCCGGAGCGGCACTTCCACGCCTTCGGCGGCACCTACCCGAACCCCTCGGTGACCGGAGCGGCCGTCGCCGCCGTCACCGAGCGGATCGACATCCGGGCCGGCAGCGTGGTCGCCGCGCTGCACCACCCGCTGCGGATCGCCGAGGAGTGGTCGGTGGTCGACAACCTCTCCGGCGGCCGGGCCGGGATCTCGCTCGCCTCGGGCTGGCACGCGACCGACTTCTGCTTCAACCCCGACGCGTACGAGACCCGCAAGAGCGGGCTGTTCGACCAGGCCGACACCGTCCGCCGGCTCTGGCGCGGCGAGCAGCTGGAGGTGCTGGACGGCACCGGCGAGCAGGTCTCGGTCCGGGCCTACCCACCGCCGGTCCGGCCCGAGCTGCCGGTCTGGATCACCAGCGGCGGTGACGAGCGCACCGTCCGGGAGGCCGGCCGGCGCGGCTACGGCCTGCTCACCCACCTGCTCGGACAGGACCTCGACCAGCTGGCCGGGAAGATCGCCGCCTACCGCAAGGAGGTGGCCGGGCGTCCGGACGCCGACGGCTGGCCGGGCCACGTGGTCCTGATGGCGCACGCCTTCCTCGGCGAGGACGACGACGAGGTGCGGGAGGCCGTCCGTGGCCCGCTCTCCCGCTACCTGCGCAGCTCGCTCGGCCTGGTGCTCGGCTCCGGTCTGGCCGGGGCCCGCAGCATCGACCCGAGCAAGCTGCGGGAGAAGGACGTCGACTTCCTGGTCGCCCGCGCCTTCGACCGCTACTACGACGACGGCGGCCTGCTCGGCGGCGTCGAGAAGGCGCTCGGCGTGGTCCGCCGGCTGCGGGAGATCGGCGTGGACGAGATCGCCTGCCTGGTCGACTTCGGCGTGCCCACCGACCGGGTGCTGTCCTCGCTGACCCACCTCGACCGGCTCCGCCGGCTCGCCCAGGACGACCTGCCCCCGACCGCCCCGGGGACCTCGACCGATCTGGAGACCTCCCGATGACCATCCACCGGCTCTTCGCCGAGGCGGCCGCCCGCCACCCCGAGCGGATCGCCGTCTCGGACGGTACCCGCAGCCTCAGCTACGCCGAACTGGACCGGGCCGCCAACCGGCTCGCGCACCGGTTGGTCCGCTCCGGCGCGGGCTCCGAGCAGCTGGTCGCGCTCTGCGCCGAACGCACCGTCGACCTGGTGGTCGGCGTGCTCGGGATCCTCAAGTCCGGTGCCGGCTACCTGCCCCTGGACCCGCGCTACCCGCTGGACCGGCTGCGCGCGACCGTCGCCGACGCGGGTGCCCGCCTGGTGGTCGGCGACCGGGTGCCGGAGCTCGGCCTGGAGACCGTCGACCCGGCCGACCCGAGCCTCGCCACCGAGCCCGGCACCGCCCCGGACAGCGGCGCCGGCCCTTCGGACACCGCCTACGTCATCTACACCTCCGGCTCCACCGGCCGCCCCAAGGGCGTGGTGGTCGAGCACGCGCACGTCACCCGGCTGTTCTCGGTCACCGAGCAGGAGTTCGGGTTCGACGCCGAGGACGTCTGGACGATGTTCCACTCCATCGCCTTCGACTTCTCGGTCTGGGAGCTGTGGGGCGCCCTGCTGTACGGCGGCCGGGTGGTCGTGGTGCCGTACGCGGTCAGCCGCGACCCGGAGGCGTTCCTGCGCCTGCTGATCGACGAGCGGGTCACCATGCTCAGTCAGACCCCGTCCGCCTTCCGGCAGTTGGCCCGTACGGCGGAGGCCGTCGGCTTCCCGGACACCGCGCTGCGCGCCGTCGTCTTCGGCGGCGAGAAGCTCGAACCGGCCACCCTGCGCCGCTGGGTCGGCCACTACGGCGACGAGCGGCCGCAGCTGGTCAACATGTACGGGATCACCGAGACCACCGTGCACGTCACGGTCCGGCGGATCCGGCGCGCCGACCTCGACCTGCGGCAGAGCCCGATCGGCCGCCCGCTGGCCGACCTCACCCTGCACGTGCTGGACGAGTACCTGCAGCCGGTCGCCCCCGGCGAGGTCGGCGAGCTGTACGTCGGCGGGGCCGGCGTCACCCGCGGCTACCTCAACCGGCCCGAGCTGACCGAACAGCGCTTCCTGCCGGACCCGTTCGGCGCCCCGGGCGCCCGGCTCTACCGCACCGGTGACCTGGCCGAGCCGGACGCCTCGGGCGAGGTGTACTTCCACGGACGGTCCGACGGGCAGGTCCAACTGCGCGGCTTCCGGATCGAGTTGGGCGAGATCGAGGCGGCCCTCCTGGAGCACCCGGCGGTCCGCGAGGCGGTCGTGGTGGTCCGTGAGGACGAGGCCGACGAACAGCGCCTGGTCGCCTACTGGGTCGGCGCCGGGGCCACGGAGCCGTCCGCCGAGCCCGCCGAGGTCTCGGCCGGACTCCGTGAGCTGCTCGCGGCCCGGCTGCCCGCGCACATGGTGCCGTCCGCCTTCGTCGGGCTGGCCGCCCTGCCGATCACCGTCAACGGCAAGCTCGACCGGGCCGCGCTGCCCGCCCCGGCGGGCCCGGCCCGGTCCGCCGGTCTGGCCCGCACGGCACCGGCCGATCCGCTGGAGCAGCAGATCGCCGGCCTGTGGGCCGAGCAGCTCGGGGTGGCCGACATCGGCCGGGAGGAGAGCTTCTTCGCCCTCGGCGGGGACTCCATCCGCGCCATCCCGGTGGTGGCCCGGGCCCGTGAGGCGGGTCTGCCGCTGACCGTCGTGGCCCTGTTCGCCCACCCGACCGTCGCCGGGCTGGCCGCCTGGTGCCGCGAGCAGGCCGGGGTCGAGGACGCCGGCGCCGCTGGGGCCGGTGCGGCCGAGCCTCGCCAGGAGTTCCCGGTTCCGGACGGGGTCGAGGCGGTCTATCCGGCCTCCGCGCTCCAGCAGGGCATCATCTTCCACGCCAAGCTCAGCGGCGACCCGACGCTCTACCACGACCTGGAGACCGTCCGGGTGCGGGGCCCGTTGGAGCTGCCCGCCCTGGACCGCGCGCTCCGGGCGCTCACCGAACGGCACGAGATCCTGCGCACCTCCTTCGACCTGGGCAGCCACCGGCAGGTCGTGCAACACGTGCTCCCCGCCGTGGAGTTGACGGCCCAGCAGGTGCCCGTCCAGTCCGGCCAGGAGCCCGCGGCGGCAGTCCGCGCCTGGTGGCGGGAGCAGTGGCGGAACGGCTTCGACCTGACCCAGGGGCCGCTGCTCCGCTGCCACGTGCTGCAGCACGGCGAGGAGGACTTCCACCTCGCCGTCTCGGCCCACCACTCCATCCTCGACGGCTGGAGCTTCGCCCTCCTGATGACCGAGCTGCTCACCGGCTACGACCGCGAGCTGTCCGGCCTGCCCGCGCTGCCCGCCCTGAGGCCGGGTCAGCAGCCGGTGCGGTACCGGGAGTTCGTGGAACTGGAGGCTGCCGAGACCGAGGCGCCGGAAGCCGGGCGGTACTGGGCCGAGCTGCTGGACGGCGCCACCGCCACCGCGCTGCCCGCCCCCGCCGCCGCTCCGGGAGGGCTCGACCCGCACCTGCGGCTGCTGCTGCCCGGCGAGTTGGTGGAGCGGGTCGGTGCCCTGGCCGCCGAACTCGGCACCCCGGTCAAGAGCGTCTACCTGGCGGCCCACCTGGCCGCGCTCGGCCGGCTCACCGGGGACAAGGACGTGGTCACCGGGCTGGTGGTCAACGGCCGGCCCGAGGTGACCGGCGCCGAGGCCGCGCTCGGCCTGTTCCTGAACACCGTGCCGCTCCGGGTGGACCTGGCCGGCCGTCCCGGGCGGGAGCTGGTCCGGGCCGTCTTCGCGGCGGAGCAGGGCCTGCTGGCCCACCGCCGCTTCCCGCTCGCCAAGATCCGCAAGGCGACCGGCACCGTCCCGTTCACGGCGCTGTTCAACTTCACCAGCTTCGCGCCCGCCGACGCGGTCGCCGAGCTCGACCACCTGAGCACCGGCGAATGGTGGCTCAGCGACCGCAACAGCTTCCCGGTCTCGGTCGAGGTCGGCCGCCTGACCGGCTCCGACCAGTGGAAGCTCGACGTCAAGGTCGACCCGGCCAAGGTGGACGTGGCGGCCGGCCACGAACTGGCCACCGCGATCGAAGCACTGCTGCGGGAGATCACCGCCGGATGACCCGACCCTGGATCCGCCGGTTCCACCCCGCTCCGGCCGGCCTGCCCCGGCTGCTCTGCCTTCCGCACGCCGGCGGTTCGGCGGCCTTCTTCCGGCCGCTCTCCCGCTACCTGGAGGGCCGGGCCGAGGTGCTCGCCGTGCAGTACCCGGGCCGTCAGGACCGGCTGGGCGAGCCGCCGTTCGAGTCGCTGGACGCCCTGTCGGACGGCGTGGCCGGTGCCCTGGCGGACGAGGCGCCGCCGCTGGGCGGCCGCCCGCTGGTGCTGCTGGGTCACAGCATGGGCGCCGTGCTGGCCTTCGAGCTGGCCCGCCGCCTGACCCCGGATCACCTGGTGCTCTCCGGCCGCCGCGCACCGTCCAGGCACCGCACCGAACGCTGGCCGGAGACCGACGCCGAACTGCTGGCCGCCCTGCGGCGGATGGCCGGCACCGACCCCCGGCTGCTCGGCCACGAGGGCCTGCTGCGGCTCGCCCTGCCCGCGCTGCGGGCCGACGTCCGGGCGGTCCGGGACCACCGGACCGACCCGGCCGCCGTGGTGGCCGCCCCGATCACCGTCCTGCTCGGCGACGCCGATCCGACCACCACGGTGGCCGAGGCGGCGGCCTGGGCCGACCACACCACCGGCGGAGCCGACCTGCGGCTCTTCCCCGGAGACCACTTCCACCTGCGCGACTGGCCGGACGGACCGGCCGAGGTGGTGGCCGCCGTCCTGGCCACCACCAGCGCCCGCACCCCGGAGGCACCCGTGCCGACCCCTTCCCCCGCCCGGCCCCTCACGGCGGCCGGCCCGAGCGCGATCATCGACCTCGACGTCCGCTTCCCGGCCGGCCGGGTCACCGTCGAGCGGATGAGCGCCGAGTCCGGCCTGCCGCTCGAGGACGTCCTGCGGATCACCGCCGGCACCCGGGAGATCCCGGTCCTCGGCCCGGACGAGACCGCCTGGGAGATCACCCGGGACGCCGCCGAGGCGGTCCTCGCCCGCAGCGGCGTCGACCGGTCGGAGATCACCCACGTCATCTACGCCGGCTCCGGCGTCTGGGACCGGCCGGCCTGGTCGCCCGCCGCCAAGATCGCCCACGAGCTCGGCATCGAGCAGGCGCACTGCTTCGAGCTCGGCAACTTCTGCAACGCGGGCATGGCCGCCCTCCAGGTCGCCGCCGACCAGGTCACCCTGCGCGGCGGGTACACCCTGCTGCTGCTCGGCGACCGGCTCGGCCGGCTGGTCGACTACCGGGACCCCGAGACCCGTCCGCTGTTCAACGCGGGTGACGCCGGCGCGGCCGTCCTGGTCGGCCCGGACGGCCGCTACCGGCACCTGCACTCGGCCATGCGCACCGATCCGAGCTGGGCCGACTTCTGGGCCGGCGAGCACCGTCCCGAAGGCCCGGCCTTCCGCCGGGCCGGCACCCGCGAGGGCCTCGGCGCGGTCTACCTGGAGAACTTCGTCCAGCTGGCCGACCGGACCCTGGCGGCGGTGGGCCGCAAGCGCGAGGACATCGGGTACCTGCTGATCAACCAGGGCGACCGCAACATCCAGCTGCGCCTGCTGGAGGCACTCGGCCTGCCCGAGGAGCGCAGCGTCTTCACCTACGGCCGGCTCGGTCACATGGCCTCCGCCGACAGCATCGTCTGCCTGCGCGAACTGGCGGACCGTCAGACGCTGCGCCACGGCGACCTGATCCTGGTCGCCTCCAGCGGCATGGGCTTCACCTTCGGCATCACCGCTCTCGAGTACCGGGAGGACCTCGCGTGAACGCCACCGCTCCGGCCACCGCTCCGGCCACCGCTCAGGTCACCGGGCCGATCGTCGCCGTGGTGTACGACCGCGGTGCCGTGTCGCCCGGTGAGATCGCCGCCGGCCTGGCCGGCCTCGGCACCCCCGTCTTCCTGACGGCCGACTCCCAGCACACCGCCGACCTCCGTCCGGTGCTCCAGGAGCTCGGCCCCGTCCACCCGCTGACCGGGGACCCGGAGCAGGACCTGGCCACCGCCCGGGCGCTCGCCCCGGCCGCCGTGCTCACCTTCAGCGAGTCCATGCTGCGCACCGCCGCCGCCCTCTCCGAGGGCCTCGGCCTCCCCGGGCACACCCCGGAGACCGCGCTGCTGCTCACCGACAAGGCCCGCCAGCGCGAACGGTTGCGCGCCGCCGGGGTGGACGAGGTCCGCAGCCGGACGCTGCACTCGGTCGACGACTGGCCGGCCGCGGTGGCCGGCACCGGCCTGCCGGCGATCGTCAAGCCCGTGCGCGGCGAGGGCAGCCGGGCGACCTACGTTCTGCGCACCGAGGAGGACGCGGCCCGGCTGCTGCCCGAGGCGTTCGCCGCGGTGCCGGCCGACGGCGCCGGCCCGGTGTTCGTGGTGGAGGAGCTGCTGGAGGGCCGCACCGGCCTGCCGTTCGGCGACTACGTCGCGGTGGAGAGCGTCTGCACCCCACAGGGCGTCACCCATCTCGCGGTGTCCGGGAAGTACCCGTTGGTGCCGCCGTTCCGGGAGGCCGGGGTGTACTGGCCGGCCGCCCTCGGCGCCGACGAGGAGGCGGAGATCAAGGAGTTGGCGGGCCGGGCGCTCACCGCGCTCGGGGTCACCGTCGGCCTCACCCACACCGAGGTCAAGCTCACCCCGGCCGGCCCGCGGCTGATCGAGGTGAACGGCCGGATCGGCGGGCACGTCAACCAACTCGCCCTGTACGCCTGCGGGGTGGACCTGGTCCGGATCGCCGCCCTGCTGGCCCTCGGCCAACGGGTCCGGGCACCCCGGCTGCGCCCCGAGCGGGTGCACTTCCTCCGCTACGGGCTTGCCCCCACCGAACCGGCCCGGCTCGCCGCCGTCCACGGCGAGCAGGAGGTGCGGCAGCTGCCGGGCATCGACGGCTACCGCGGCTACCGCCGGATCGGTGACCAGCTGCCCGGCGGGGTGATGACCCAGCCCCTGGACCTGCTCTGGGGGAGCGCCGCCGACCACGAGGAGATGGCCGCGCTGGTCGAGCGGGCGCTGTCCGTCCTCGGCTACGACTTCGAGTTCGCCGCCGGCACCCACCGGCTGTCCGCCGGCGACCTGGTGCGCTGACCGCGCCCGACCGCCGCCGGTTCCGCTCGCCCGACCGCCTGTCCCGCTCGCACCCGAGCGGCCCGGCGGGACCGACCCGACACCCACGAGGAGCATCCTGTGAGCACGTCGACCCAGGCGCCGCCCGCCCCGATCGGCGCGGCCGAATTCCGGGACGCCATGGCCCTGTTGGCCGCCCCGATCACCATCGTCACCATGGTGGACCCGACCGGTCGGCGCTGGGGCTTCACCGCCAGCGCCGTCACCTCCGTCTCGATGGAGCCCCCGCTGCTGCTGGTCGGGATCGGCCGCACCTCCAGCTGCCACCCGGCGCTCACCACCGCCGACGAGTTCGTGGTCAACCTGCTCGGCGCCGAACACCGGGCCACGGCCCGTGCGTTCGCCGAGCGCGGCATCGACCGCTTCGCCGCGGCCGGCGGCTTCCAGCCCTGGCCGGACTCCGACACCCCCTACCTGCCGGACGCCACCGCGGCCTTCCGCTGCCGCCGGGCGGACGTCCTGGCCGCCGGTGACCACGACCTGGTCCTCGGCGAACTCGTCGGGATCCACACCGGGAGCGCCGCCGACCCGTTGCTCTGGTACCGCCGCGGCTTCCACACCCCCGGGGCAGCCTGACCGGGCCCGGTGTTCCGGCCGGCACCGCCTGACCTTGGGACCGCCGGCTCCGGGGTCGAACCGCCACGGGTCGCGGGTGAACCGGCGTAGCCTTCGGTCATGGCAGAGATCAAGGCCGTGCGGGCCGCGAAGCCGAGGAAGCCGGAGTCGCACCTGGCGATGGTGCGCCGAGCCCGGAAGATCAACCGGGCGCTGGCGGAGGAGTATCCGTACGCGCATCCGGAGTTGGACTTCGAGAACCCCTTCGAGCTGCTGGTGGCGACGGTGCTGTCGGCGCAGACCACCGACCTGAGGGTGAATCAGACGACTCCGGCGCTGTTCGCCAAGTACCCGACGCCGGAGGACATGGCGGCGGCGGTCCCGGAGGAGCTGGAGGAGATCATCCGGCCGACGGGGTTCTTCCGCTCCAAGGCCAAGTCGCTGATCGGGCTGTCGATCGCGCTGCGGGACGGCTTCGGCGGCGAGGTGCCGGGCCGGCTGGAGGACCTGGTCACGCTGCCGGGCGTCGGCCGCAAGACCGCCAACGTGGTGCTGGGGAACGTCTTCGGCGTCCCCGGGATCACCGTGGACACCCACTTCGGGCGGCTGGCCCGGCGGTTCGGCTGGACCGCGGACGAGGACCCGGTGAAGGTCGAGGCCACCGTGGCGGAGATCTTCCCGAAGTCGGAGTGGACGATGCTCTCGCACCGGGTGGTCTTCCACGGCCGCCGGATCTGCCACGCCCGCCGTCCGGCCTGCGGCGCCTGCCCGATCACGGCGCTCTGCCCCTCGTACGGGGTCGGCGAGACCGATCCGGAGAAGGCCGCGAAGTTGCTGAAGTACGAGAAGGGTGGCCAGCCGGGCCAGCGGCTGCGGCCTCCGGCCGACTACCCTGGCGAACCCGCCCGTCCGGCGGGTCGGGTGGCCGTGGGGGAGGCGGAGGCGGAGTGACCGGGCGTCAGATGGTGCGGGTGGAGCGGGACGGGCTGCCGGAGTGGCTGGTGCCGGTGCGCGAGGCGGCGGAGACCGTCCGGCCGGAGCAGCTGAGCCGCTTCCTGCCGCCGACCGAGGGCGGCAGGGCGTCGGCGGTGCTGGTGCTGTTCGGTGACGGACCGTCGGGGCCCGACCTGCTGCTGATCGAGCGGGCCAGGGCGCTGCGCTCGCACGCCGGGCAGCCCTCCTTCCCCGGCGGCGCGCTGGACCCGGAGGACGGTGACCCACGGGGCGACGGGCCGGTGGCGGCCGCGCTGCGCGAGGCCGAGGAGGAGACCGGCCTCGACCCGAGCGGGGTGCAGGTCTTCGCCATCCTGCCCGCGCTCTACATCCCGGTGAGCGACTTCGTGGTGACCCCGGTGCTGGGGTGGTGGCGGCGGGAGACGCCGGTCGCCCCGGTGGACCTGGCCGAGACCGGCGCGGTGTTCCGGGTGCCGATCACCGAGCTGACCGATCCGGCCAACCGGGCCCGCCTGCGGCACCCCTCCGGGCACGTCGGCCCGGCCTTCGAGGTGGCGGGGCGGCTCGTCTGGGGGTTCACGGCCGGGGTGATCGACCGGGTGCTGCACTACAGCGGTCTGGAGCGGGAGTGGGACAGCTCCCGCACTCTCAGCCTCTGACGGTGGGTCACGTCAAGCCGCGGGCGGCTGTGCCTTCGTCCTCGCCTTCGTCCTCGGCTCCGTCCTCGGCTTTGTCCGGGCCTTCGGCCATTCGGGCGGCGGCCCGTGGGAGGGTAGCCGGGTGAACGTCCTGGATCTTCTGCTGATCGTCGCCGCGCTGGGCTTCGCCGTGACCGGCTACCGGCAGGGCTTCGTGGTCGGCGTGCTGTCGGTGCTCGGCTTCCTGGGCGGCGGTCTGATCGCCGTCCAGCTGCTGCCGCTGCTGCTGCGCCACCTGGACCCCGGCACGGTGGCCTCGGTGGTCGCGGTGCTGGTGGTGATCGTCTTCGCGGCGGTCGGCCAGGCGGTCACCACGCACTTCGGGTGGAAGCTGCGCGGCCACATCGGCCGCCGCCCGGCGCGCACCCTGGACGCGATCGGCGGCTCGGTGGTCAACGTGATCTCGATGCTGCTGGTGGCCTGGCTGATCGGTTCGGCCCTGGCGGGCACCTCGATGCCGACGGTCTCCAAGCAGGTCCGGAGTTCGACGGTGCTCGGCGGGGTGCAGGCGACCCTGCCCGCCTCCGCGCCGAACTGGTTCCGAGACTTCACCCACGCCCTGGCCAGGAACGGTTTTCCCCAGGTCTTCAACCCCTTCGAGCGGGAGCAGATCACCGAGGTCAGCCCGCCCGATCCGGCGCTGGCGGCCAGCCCGGTGGTGACCCGGGCCCGGCAGAGCCTGGTGAAGGTGGTCGGCACCGCCACCGCCTGCGGCAAGACCCTGGAGGGCACCGGCTTCGTCTTCGCCCCGCACCGGGTGATGACCAACGCCCACGTGGTCGGGGGTGTCGACGAGCCGACCGTGCAGATCGGCGGCACCGGCAAGCTCTACGACGCCACCGTGGTCCGCTACGACTGGCAGCGCGACATCGCGGTGCTGGACGTGCCCAAGCTGGACGCCCCCGCGCTGGAGTTCGCCGACGAGGCGAAGAGCAACGACAGCGCGATCGTGGCCGGCTTCCCGGAGAACGGCGCCTTCAACGTCCAGCCCGCCCGCGTGCGCGGCCGGATCAAGGCCACCGGCTCGGACATCTACCACCGCGGCCAGGTGGTCCGGGACATCTACTCGATCCGCTCGCTGGTCCGTCAGGGCAACAGCGGCGGGCCGCTGTTGAGCCCGGAGGGCAAGGTCTTCGGCGTGGTGTTCGCCAAGTCGCTGGACAGCTCGGACACCGGGTACGTGCTGACCGCCGCCGAGGTGCAGAGCGAGGCGGTGGCGGGCGCGTCCGCCACCGGGCGGGTGGACACCGAGGGCTGCGCGCTCTGAGGGGCGGGCGCCCGTAGCGGGCCGCTGTCGGTGACCTCCGCCGTTCCGCGGACAGCGGCTGGTAGCGTCGCCACCGGCTCACCCGTTCGGCGCAACTGCCGTACGGGGAACGGGAGCCGACGACGGATCAGCAGGCCGGGACGACGGAGGACGAACGCCCATGATGGGTCACTCGCACGCGGTCAGCGGGGCGATGCTGTACGCGGGCACCGCACCGTTCCTGGCGCCGATGCTGTTCGACGTCCACCTGGCGCCCGCCGACGTCCTGATGGGCACCGTCCTGGCGGCCGGCGCCGCGCTACTGCCGGACCTCGACCACCACGACGGCACCATCGCCAACTTCCTCGGCCCGGTCTCCAAGCTGCTCTGCCGCTTCGTGGCCTGGGCCTCCGGCGGGCATCGGCACGCCACCCACTCGCTGCTCTTCGTCGCGCTGATGGGCGGCGGCACCTGGGCGGGCATCAGCTACCTGGGCCGCAACTTCACCCTGGGCATGACGTTCTTCCTGCTCGCCCTGGCCATCCGGGCCCTGCGGCTGCACCCGCCCGGCGACGGGCCGACGATGTGGATCACCATCATCGGCCTCTCCGTGCTCGGCACCGCCGGCATGGACACCTGGCTCCCCAGCGCGCCCGGCTGGCTCCCGTACGCGGTCGCCCTCGGCACGCTGGCCCACCTGCTGGGGGACTGCCTCACCAAGAAGGGCGCGCCGCTGCTCTGGCCGCACAAGGAGCGCTACGAGACGGTGCTGATCAAGCGCAGCGGCAACTCGATGGAGACCAAGGTGCTGGTGCCCGTCATGTCGGTGGCCACCTTCGTGCTGCTCTGGTTCACCGCCGTCTCGCCGACGGTCCTCAGCTGAGGCCCTAGGAGACAGCCGCTAGCCCTCGCGGCGCAGGCGCGCCCCGACCCAGCGGGCGCGCCGCCCGAGGATGCGCGGGATGCCCAGCGGGTGCTCGTCCGCGGCCTGGCGTTGGCGGCCGATCCGGCTGTGGCCGTCGTACTCGCGGGGCCAGTCGACGGCTTGGGTCTCGGGGTAGGGGTACTGCGGGCTGTCGGCACGGCGGCGTCGGCGCGCGACAGCTTCGCGATCGGGCATCCAGGTCATACCGGATGGATGCCCCCGGGCCGGGCGGGCTAATCGCTACCGGGCGGTCGCCTGGCCTATGCGATTGTCATATGAACCTGGCGACATGAGACTCCGTCAGGAGGGTCCACCGGCTCCGTCAACCTCCGGACCGATGCCCGCTGCTCCGTCAGGACCGTTGTCAGGTCGGGGTTCCGGCGAGCCCGTCCCGGTGTGCCGGCGTGCGTGCCGGTGCCGGTGCCGGTGCCGGTGCCGGTGCCGGTGTGCCGACGGGTCAGGGCTGGTGCTCGCGCACCCAGGACACCAGCTCCGCCGAGAACTGCTCCGGCGCCTCCTCGTGCGGGTAGTGCCCCACCCCCGGCAGCAGCCGCCAGCGGTACGGCGCCTCGACGTACTCACCGGCGCCCAGCGCGGTGTGGGAGAGCAGCACCGGGTCGGCCGCGCCCTGGACGTGCAGGGTCGGCGCGGTGATCGGGCGCTTCATCCGGCGCGCGAACTGGATGCCGTCCGGGCGGGCCATCGAGCGCAGCAGCCAGCGGTACGGCTCGATCGAGCAGTGCGCGGTGCTGGGGATCTGGATGGCCTGCCGGTAGGCGTGCAGGGCCTCCGGGTCGAGCTGGTTGGGGCCGGTCCAGGCGTCCAGGTACTCGGCCACCAGTGCGCCGTCGTCCGCCACCAGCTTGCGCTCGGGGACCCAGGGGCGCTGGAAGCTCAGGACGTGGTCGAAGGCGGCCATCTGCCGACGGTCCGTCAGCAGCGCCCGGCGCAGGTGGCGCGGGTGCGCGGCGGAGACCACGGTCAGGCTGCGGATCACCGAGGGCCGCATCACGGCCGCCACCCAGGCCAGCGAACCTCCCAGCGCGTGGCCGACCAGGTGGGCCTGCCGCTCGCCCAGCGAACGGATCACGCCGGTGATGTCGAGCGCCAGGTTGCCCGGGTCGTAGCCGCGCGGGGTGCGGTCGCTGCCACCGATCCCGCGCAGGTCCAGCGCCACGGCCCGGAAGCCGGCCTCGGCCAGCGCGGTCAACTGGTGCCGCCAGGCCCACCAGTACTCGGGCCAGCCGTGCACCAGCAGCACCAGCGGGCCCTCGCCGACCTCGGCGATGTGGAACCGGGCACCGTTGGCCGCCAGGTCGCGGTGGCTCCACGGCCCGGCCGAACGCAGCTCCCACGGGGTTTCGGCGATCTCGGTTGCTCTCGTTCCGGGGTTCGGCCTGTTGGCGGTCAGCGACATACCGAGAGCCTGTCACACCCGGCGGCGGAACAGCCGCCCGGCACTCGCTCCGGAGGGCTGACGCCCCGTCACCGGAGCGTGGCCCCGCCGCCGGTGCGACTGCGTCGTCGGTTCAGCGGATGCGGCCGAGGCCCCGGTCGATCTCTTCCTGGGTGGCCGGGCGCGGCCGGGCGTTCTTCAGCACGTCGGCGGTCTTCTGGGCGCCCTCGATGGTGCGGCGCGGCTTCTCGATCCGCTTGAACGAGCGCAGCGCCAGCAGGCCGAGCAGCACGGCCAGCAGCAGGTAGGCGCCGGCCACGATCAGGAACGACCAGCCCAGCGAGAGGCCCAGCGCGTGCAGGCCGAACGCGGCCGCGGCGCTCAGCATCGGGACGGCGGCCAGCGCCACCACGCCCGCCACGATCAGCGAGACGCCGCCGGAGACCCCGCGCTTCACGTCCTGGCGGATCTCGGCCTTGGCCAGCGCGATCTCGTCGTGCACCAGCGCGGAGAGGTCGGCGGTGGCCGCCGCGAACAGCTGGCCCACCGAACGCTCGCCCTCGTAGGGCACCCGGCCGTCGCTGGTCGGGTCTGCGATTCCTGCGGGCATCAGCGGTTCTCCTTCGGCTTGGGCTGCGGTCCTCGGCGTTCGGTACCGACAGCTCTGAATCATGCCCCTACCGGCCAGTCCGGCACCACTCCGGGGCACCCCAGGGGCGACGGCGTGTCACCCGTCAGGGCTCGGAGGGCATCGGACGGACCGTCAGGCGGCTGGGTCTGCCCATCGCCGGGGGTCTGACGCCGAGGGCCTGACGCCGGGGGCCTGACGCCGGGGGCCGCCGGCTGTCGTGACGTCAGCTCGCCTGTTGCTGGTAGACGTCGGGGATGCCGTCGCCGTCGGAGTCCCGGTCCTCCTCCTCGCAGAGGGCGCGGTAGTGCCGGTTCCGGAGCTTGAGCAGCACGGTGGCGACCAGCGCGCAGAGCAGCGAACCGACCAGCACGGCCGCCTTCGCCCGGTCGGCCAGCGCCGGGTCGCCGGGGAAGGCCAGCTCGCTGATCAGCAGGGAGACGGTGAACCCGATCCCGGCCAGCACCGAGACCGCGAACAGGTCGGCCCACTTGAGTTGCGGGTTCAGCTCGGCGCGGGTGAAGCGGGCCGCCAGCCAGGTGCCGCCGAAGATGCCGACGGTCTTGCCGACCAGCAGCCCGAGCACGATGCCGAGCGGCGTCGCCTGGGTGAAGACTTCCTCGAGTGCCGGGCCGGACACCGTCACACCGGCGGCGAAGAGGGCGAACACGGGCACCGCGAAACCGGCCGACAGCGGCCGCACCAGGTGCTCGATGTGCTCGCCGGGGGAGACCTTCTCGCCCTCCTCGCGGTGGCAGCGCAGGATCAGACCCATCGCCACACCGGCCACCGTGGCGTGCACCCCGCTCTCGTGCATCAGCGCCCAGATCGCCACGCCCAACGGGACGAACAGGTACCAGCCGCGCACCCCGCGACGGTGCAGGAACCAGAACAGCACCAGCCCGGCGAAGGAGAGCCCGAGCGCCCAGAACTTGATGCCCGAGCTGTAGAACACCGCGATGATCAGGATCGCGATCAGGTCGTCCACCACGGCCAGGGTGAGCAGGAACGCCCGCAGCGCGGACGGGAGGTGACTGCCCACCACGGCCAGCACGCCGAGCGCGAAGGCGATGTCCGTGGCGGTCGGGATCGCCCAGCCGGACGGGTGTCCGCCGGCCCCCGCGTTGGCCAGGGTGTAGACCACCGCGGGCAGCGCAACGCCGCAGACCGCCGCCACCACCGGCAGCGCGGCCGCCGCGGGATTGCGCAGCTCACCGGCCACGAACTCGCGCTTCAGCTCGATCCCGGCCACGAAGAAGAAGATCGTCAGCAGGCCGTCCTTGGCCCAGGCGTCGAGCGAGAGGTCGAGGTGGAGCGGGGCGGACGGCCCGATGGTGAACTCCTTGACGCTCTCGTAGGCGTCCGGCCAGACGTTCGCCCAGACGAGGGCGGCGGTCGCGGCCAACAGGAGGAGGACGCCGCCGACGGTCTCGGTGCGCAGGGCGTCTGCGATGTACGTCCGCTCGGGGAGCGAGAGCCTGCCGAGGAACTGACGGCGGGGCGGGGCGGGCGGCGGCGTGGCCACGGCTGTGGACCTCCAGGGCGGGGCGGCGGTGGGCCCACGGCTGTGGACACACGGGTGGTGTGGTGCCGACCAGACTTCCCGGCGCGCCTCAGAGATCTTGTTGTGTTTTTGACAGCTTATCGGGCTCGGTCCGGGAACCCTGAGGCGGCGTCCGGTTTGCCTATTTTATGAACGTGGCCGCCTTCCGCCCGCGCGCTCACGGCGCCCGCCGTGCGCTCGCTCGAATGGCCGCAGCGTCGTGCGACGCTCCCGGGGCGTTCCTATGGTCGGGGCAGTGTGCCGCCCAGAACGGGCGCCAGCTCGTCCCCCCGGGAGCACGTGATGGTCAGTCAGCAGCCCACCCCCATACCCGCGCCGCCCGCGCCGCCGTCCTCCTCGCCGTCCACCTCGGCGCTCTCCCCCGAGCTCGCCCAGCTGCTCCGGCCGCTGTTCAGCGGGGCGGCACCGGGCGGCGGCATCGCCGTCGCCGTCATCCGGGGCGGCGAGCGGACGGTGGTCTGCCGGGGCTACGCCGACCGCTCAGCCTCCCGCCCGGTCCGGGCCGACACCCGCTTCGCCCTCGGCTCCGTCACCAAGACCTTCACCGGACTCCTGCTCGCCGAGATGGTGGCCCGGGGCGAGGTCCGCTACGAGGACCCGATCGACCGCTACCTCCCGGCCGACTCGCTCCCCGGCTACCCGCAGGAGCGCCCGATCACCCTGCTCCACCTCGCCACCCACACCTCCGGACTGCCCAGGCTCCCGGTCGGCCTCACCCCGGCCGCGGTACCGCGCTGGTTCACCGACCCGTACGCGAGCTTCAGCCGCCCGCACCTGCTCCGGGCGCTGCCCCGGACACCCGTGCGCGGCATGCCGGGCGCGCAGTACCGCTACTCCAGTCTGGGCTGCGGACTGCTCGGCCTGGCCCTGGAGAACGCGGCCGGCCTGCGGTACGAGGAACTGCTGGCGGGCCGGGTCTGCGGTCCGCTCGGTCTGGTCGACACCTCCTGCGCGGAGGACCGCGAACCGTCCTCCGGCTACCGGCGCGGACGCCGGGTCGCCTCCTTCCGCCTGCCGGCCCTGCCCGGCGCGGCGGCCCTCAGCTCGACGCCGGACGACATGCTGCGCTACCTCCAGGCCCATCTGGCGGTGGACGCGGTACCGATCCCGGAGCGCGGTGGTGCGGCGGCGGCGCTGCGCTCGGCCCTGCGGGAGGTCCGGCTGCCCCGGGTGGAGCGGCGGCGGGGCAGTGGGGGGAGGGGCGGGGTGCGGATCGCCCTGACGTGGAACCAGCGACCGGTGGAGGACGGCGAGTTGCTCTACCACGCGGGCTCGACCGGCTCGGCCCGCGGCCGGGTCGGGCGGGGCGACAGCGCCGGGAGCGGAGCGCCCTCGGCGGTCTTCGCGGGCTTCAACCCGGTGGCCCAGGTGGGGCTGGTGGCGATGGCCAGCACCCTGCCGGGGCTGCGGCGGCGCTTCACCCAGACCGCGTACGGGACGCTGCGCCGCCTGGCGGGGTAGTGGGCGGCGGGGCTGCGGGGGCCGCTGGGCCGCCGTGCCGTGGCCGTGCCGTGGCCGTGTGGCGGTCCTGGTGGTGCCCGGTGCCACGGGCACCACCAGGACCTGCTCCGCTGCCGGGGCGGGGCCCTGGCGGAGCGTCAGCTCGTTGCGACGGCCGGCCGGTTGACGGTCGACCGCCGGGGCCGCTCGCCGACGGTCAGCCCTGGTCGTTGGCCGGGAGCTGGGACTGGATGGTGTTCATCACCGAGGCGTCGGCGAGGGTGGTGGTGTCACCGACCTCGCGGCCCTCGGCGATGTCGCGGAGCAGACGGCGCATGATCTTGCCGGAGCGGGTCTTCGGCAGCTCGCTGACCACCTTGATCTGCTTCGGCTTGGCGATCGGGCCGAGGGTCTTGCCGACGTGGTTGCGCAGCTCGGCGACCAGCTCCTCGCTCTCGGTGGCGGTGCCGCGCAGGATCACGAACGCGACGATCGCCTGGCCGGTGGTGGCGTCGGTGGCGCCGACCACGGCGGACTCGGCCACGGCCGGGTGGCCGACCAGGGCGGACTCGACCTCGGTGGTGGAGATGTTGTGGCCGGAGACCAGCATCACGTCGTCGACGCGGCCGAGCAGCCAGATGTCGCCGTCCTCGTCCTTCTTGGCGCCGTCACCCGCGAAGTAGCGGCCCTCGAACCGCGACCAGTAGGTGTCGATGTAGCGCTGGTCGTCGCCCCAGATGGTGCGGAGCATCGACGGCCACGGCTCGGTCAGGACGAGGTAGCCGCCGGAGCCGTTGGGCACCTCGCGGGCCTCGTCGTCGACGACGGTGGCCGCGATGCCCGGGAGGGCGCGCTGGGCAGAGCCCGGCTTGGTCTCGGTGACGCCCGGCAGGGGGCTGATCATCATCGCGCCGGTCTCGGTCTGCCACCAGGTGTCGACGATCGGGGTCCTGCCCGCGCCGATGTGGTCGCGGTACCAGACCCAGGCCTCGGGGTTGATCGGCTCGCCGACGCTGCCCAGCACCCGCAGGCTCGACAGGTCGAACTTGGCGGGGATGTCGTCGCCCCACTTCATGAAGGTGCGGATCGCGGTCGGCGCCGTGTAGAGGATGGTGACGCCGTACTTCTGCACGATCTCCCAGAACCGGCCTTGGTGCGGGGTGTCCGGGGTGCCCTCGTAGATGACCTGGGTGGCGCCGTTGGCGAGGGGGCCGTAGACGATGTAGGAGTGGCCGGTGACCCAGCCGATGTCCGCGGTGCACCAGTAGACGTCGGTCTCCGGCTTGAGGTCGAAGACCGCGTGGTGGGTGTAGGCGGCCTGGGTCAGGTAGCCGCCGGAGGTGTGCAGGATGCCCTTGGGCTTACCCGTGGTGCCGGAGGTGTAGAGGATGAAGAGCGGGTGCTCCGCGTCGTGCGCCTCGGGGGTGTGCTCGGTGGACTGACGCTCCACCAGCTCGTGCCACCAGAAGTCGCGGCCCTCGGTCCACTCGACGTCCTGGCCGGTGCGGCGGATGACCAGGACCTTCTCGACGCCCTCGACCTTGGTGAGGGCCTCGTCGATGGCCGGCTTCAGCGCGGACGGCTTGCCGCGGCGGTAGCCGCCGTCGGCGGTGATGACCACCTTGGCGTCGGCGTCGGTGATCCGGGAGGCGACGGCGTCGGCCGAGAAGCCGCCGAAGACCACCGAGTGGGTGGCGCCGATCCGGGCGCAGGCGAGGATCGCGACGACCGCCTCGGCGATCATCGGGAGGTAGACCGCGACCCGGTCGCCCTTGCGGACGCCGAGCTCCAGCAGCGCGTTGGCGGCCTGCGAGACCTCGTCCTTGAGCTGGGCGTAGGTGATGGAGCGGGAGTCGCCCGGCTCGCCCTCGAAGTGGATCGCGACCCGGTCGCCGTTGCCGGCCTCGACGTGCCGGTCCACGCAGTTGTACGCCACGTTGAGCTTGCCGTCGGCGAACCACTTGGCGAACGGCGGGTTCGACCAGTCCAGGGTCTCGGTGGGCTCGACCGCCCAGCTGAGCCGACGGGCCTGCTCGGCCCAGAAGCCGAGCCGGTCCTCGGAGGCCTGCGCGTACGCGGCCGCGGTGACGTTCGCGTTGGCCGCCAACTCCGCGGGCGGCGCGAAGCGACGCTCCTCCTTGAGCAGGTTGGCCAGGCTCTCGTTGCTCAACGCGCACTCCTCATCGAGTCTCAATGCTGCGGGGAACCCCGTGCGGAGGGATTGTCCCGTGTGTCCCAGCGCACAGCTCACCAGGCGAACCGGCATGTTGACAAGAGGCGCCCGATAATTGGTGTAGACCTTTGGCCGGCATGTGACCAGGGGATGGACGCCAGGTGCGGGGGATCCCGGGCGGGGTGAGGGGCTACGGGCCTCCTGCCTGCGGTGGGCGACTGTGGTGGATTGCTGCGGTGGGCGCCGCCGGTGGATGGCTGTGGTGGGTGGCCCTGGGGCGGGAGTGCCGCCCGGGGCACATCGGCACAGGCTCCGTCAGATGGCGGCGGAACCGAATGGGGTGAGGCTGCGGAAGGCATTGACGGCTCGTCAGACTGGTACTCCACTGTCAGGGCGGACGGGGCCCGGCCGGCACTGGGTCGGCCGCTCCCCACCGTGGCAGGGGGACAGCCATGCCCACCGCACCGGTCCCGCCGACCGAGCCCTCCTCCCCGCTCTCCGGCCCCTCACCCGACGGCTCTCCTGACACCCTCACCCTGTCTCCCGAAGCCGCTTCCCCCTCGCTCTCCGAGTCGGCCACCACGACCGAAGTGCGGCCCCTCCCGGGCGACTTCGCGGTGGTCCGGATGGGCGGCCGGGGTGGCCGCGCGATCCGGATCGGCCAGTGGCTCAACGGAGACGGCTTCGCCGACTTCGAGCACGCCTTCGTCCACGTGGGGAACGAGGAGCTGGTCGAGGCTCAGCCGGGCGGAGCCGAGCTCCGCCCCCTCTCGGTCTACTCGGACGGCCGGCCGGTCCGCTGGTCCACCGGCCGAATCCCGCTGACGGACGACCAGCGCCGGGCGATCGTCGCCGCGGCCCTCGGCTACGTCGGCACCCCCTACAGCGTGGCCGACTACGCCGCCCTCGCCGCGCACCGCTTCCACCTCCCGGTCGGCCTGCTGATCAGGGCCTACGTGGCGGACAGCCGCCACATGATCTGCTCCCAACTGGTCGACCAGTGCTACCAGGACGCCGGAGTGCAGCTCTTCTCCGACGGCCGCTGGCCCGGGTACGTGACGCCGGCGGACCTGGCCAACCTCCTGGCCGGGTAGGGGATCCGCCGGGCCCTCCCGGACTCCTGCCGTGTTTCCCTCGCCCCGGGTCGTGCCAGGGGGTGCGCCGGGGCGAGGGCTGGATGGTGACGGACGGAAGGGGGCTCGCGGCCGGGGCTCGCGACCGAGGTGGCCGGTGAGGGAGGCCCGGTGTCGGTGAGGCCGGGACGGTGCGGGGAGGAGAGCGCGAGCGCTCAGGCCGCGAGTGACCTGTCGGCCAGGTCCTCGGGGGAGGGGTGCTCGACGACCACCCGCGGCCGGGTGTCCGACGGGTCGTCAGTCCCCGGCTTTCGATCGGAGACCGGGGCGAAGCGGCCGGTCTCGGGGTCGAGCACGTACGCCTGGGCGTCGGCGAAGTCGAAGTACATCCCGACCAGGCGGAGACTGCCCTCGGCCACCCTCCGTTCCACCGACGGGTGGGCGAGCAACTGGTCCAACTGCTGCACCACGTTGGTGATGCAGAGCTGCTCCGCCTCGTCGCCCACCGGCCGGTGGGCGAACTCGGCCGGTACCCGGCGCAGCCGGGCGAGCGATCCCCGGCCGTTCCGCAGCCAGCGGGTGAGCGGGGTGGGCGGGCCGGACTGCTCGTGCACGCCGTCCAGCAGGGCCTTCATCGCCCCGCAGCCCGAGTGCCCGCAGATGGTGATGGAGCGGACCTCCAGCACCTCGACCGCGTACTGCACGGCGGCGGCGACCGAGTCGTCGGCGGCGCCGGGCTCGTAGGGGGCGGGCACCAGGTTCCCCACGTTCCGCACGGTGAAGAGGTCGCCCGGGCCGCTGCTGGTGATCATGCTGGTGACCAGCCGGGAGTCCGCGCAGGTGAGGAAGAGCTGCGAGGGCGTCTGACCCTCCCGGGCCAGCCGGGCCAGCTCGGGGCGGACCAGCGGGGCGGTGTGCTGCTGGAAACCGCGCACGCCCTCGATCAGGCGCCCGTGCGGATCGTCCTCGGCCTGCTCGATGCAGTGGTGGCCGACCCACGGGGTCCAGGCACGGCAGCGGTGCGGGCCGGGGGAACTGCCCGAGCGCACGGTGCCGTCGGGGTCGAGCACGTCGTCCTCGTGAGGCTCCGTCAGCATCGAGACCCGGCCGCCGCCGGCCTGGTGGCCGGCCCGCCAGGTGTGCATCTCCTCGTAGGCGGCGTGGTCGAGGAAGGAGCCGTCGTGGCGGACCGTCACGGCGACGCCGGGCGGGATCTGGGCCAGCGTCCGGCTGAGCCGGGGCACCACGGCGAAGGTCAGCGGGCCGTGGGTGCGGATGGTGTAGGAGCCGTCGGGCTCGGTCAGCACGTCCACGTGCGCCCTGGTCAGCCGGTGCAGGGCGAGCACGCCCGCCACGGCGCATCCGATCAGCACGCCCAGCGGCACGCCGATCACCACCACGCCGAGCACGGTGACCAGGTAGACCGGGAACTCCCGGTGCCGGTGCACCCGCCGGATGTGCGCGAAGCTGACCATCTGGAGGCCGACCACCAGGACCAGCGCGGCCAGTGCCGCCAGCGGGATGTGCCGGAAGCCGGTGGCCAGGGTCAGCGCGGCGAGCAGGACCCAGACGCCGTGCAGCACGGACGACCATCGACTGGTCGCCCCGGCGCGGATGTTGGCGGTGGAGCGGACCGCGCCGCCGGCCACCGGGAGCCCGCCGAGCAGGCCGGAGACCACGTTGGCGATGCCCTGGCCGCGCAGCTCGCGGTCGAGGTCGATCGGGCCGGGAGCCATCCGGCCGACCGCGACGGCGGAGAGCAGGGACTCCACCCCGGCCACGACCGTCATGGTGAGGGCGGCGGCGAGCAGCGTCGGCCACTGCTGCTCCAGCAGCGAGAGGGAGGGGAGGGCCGCGATGCCGTGCTGCTCCCAGGTGGGGAGCTCGACCTTGGCCAGCGTCAGGCCGAGGGCCGCACTGGTTGCGGTGGCGGCGCCCACCGCGACCAGTGCCGCGGGGATCCTGGTGGCCTTGGCGCCGATCCGCCCGGCCCGGCCGGGGAGGCTGCCCAGCCGAGGCCAGCCGAAGAGCAGGACGGTCGCCAGGGTGCCGACCGCGAGGGCGGGCAGATGGGCGGCGGAGAGCTGACCGGGGAGCGCGATCAGGTTGGCCAGGGCGGCGCTCTGCGGGGATCCGCCCAGCACGACGTGGAGTTGGGCGATGGCGATGGTCAGGCCGACTCCGGCGAGCATGCCGTGCACGATCGCGGGGGAGACGGCGAGCGCCGCGCGGGCCACCTTGAGGGAACCGAGCAGCAACTGGAACAGGCCAGCGGCGACCACGACCGCGCAGGTGAGCTGCCAGCCGAACTGGGTGATCAGCCCGGCCACGACCACGGTCAGCGCGGCGGAGGGACCGGTCACCTGGAGCGGGACGCCGCCGAGTGTGCCGGCCACCAGGCCGCCGACGGCTGCGGCCACCAGGCCAGAGGTCAGCGGAGCGCCGGTGGCCAGCGCGATGCCCAGGGAGAAGGGGACGGCGATCAGGAAGACCACCACGGAGGCCGGGAGGTCCCGCAGGAGGGAGGCGTGCGGGGCGGGGGCCGGGGCCAGGGGCGGCGCGTGGTCGGTGGTGTCGGAGGCGATGGGTGCGGAGGAGATGTCGAGGGTCATGGTTGCCCGTCTTTCCGGGGGAACGAACGCAGTCAGGTCCGGAGTGGTACTCGGGGGA
The DNA here is from genome assembly GCF_055584905.1 of Kitasatospora sp. NPDC088742. Lineage (NCBI taxonomy): Bacteria > Bacillati > Actinomycetota > Actinomycetes > Kitasatosporales > Streptomycetaceae > Kitasatospora > Kitasatospora sp. NPDC088742. Next base: position 41,069 of record NZ_JBVJLD010000030.1, read on the forward strand.
TCGGATCGGCTGTCGTGGGTCGCGACGGTGTGGCGGGGATGGTGGTGTCCACCCTTGAACAATCAAGACTCGGTAAACCGAGAGTAATGAGAGCTTCGCACAGCGTAAAATCCAGCGGTAGGGCAGAGCGTTGGATTCACTCGAATGGGGAGTAGTCGAACCACTCGGGAATATGGGAGGGTTCGCGCCACCACGGCCGCGGGCCCGTTCTCGGCGTCGAAGCCGAAGAGGGCGGCCCCCGCGCGGGGCCACCCTCTTCTTCCGGCAGTAGCTCTGACGTGGCGTCAGACGCTCGCGGCGTCCAGTCGATCGGCCTGCGAGGGCCCGAGCAGGAAGCCGCGGTCCACCTGGGTGGCCAGGTCGATGCCGGTCTTGGCGTTGCCCCAGCTCTCCGCGTTCCGCAGGTGGAAGTGGACGGCCTGCTCGGTGTACCGCTGCGGGTCACGGGTGCCGAAAGCCACGTCGGCCTGCTCGTGGAGCAGTTCCAGCACGGCGCGGTTGGCGGGCTCCAGCTCGCGCAGTGCGGGCTCGGCGCCCTGTTCGAGCCGGCGCACCCAGTCCGACTGGCCGAAGCAGGCCAGCAGGTCGTCGCCGGCCTCGCGGCGCAGGAAGGCCAGGTCCTCCGGGCCCTGCACCTTGTTGCCCACCACCCGGAGCGCCACCCCGAAGTCCCGCGCGTACTCCTTGTACTGGCGGTAGACGGAGACGCCCTTCCGGGTCGGCTCGGCGACCAGGAAGGTCAGGTCGAAGCGGGTGAACAGGCCGGAGGCGAAGGAGTCGGACCCGGCGGTCATGTCGGTCACCACGTACTCCTCCCGGCCGTCCTGCAAGTGGTTCAGCAGGAGCTCGACCGCGCCGACCTTGGAGTGGTAGCAGGCCACACCGAGGTCGTCCTCGGTGAACCCGCCCGTCGCCAGCAGGCGCACCGAGCCCTCGTCGAGGGCCACCGGCCGCGCGCAGGCGGCGTAGACCGGGTTCTCCTCGACGATCCGCAGCAGGCGCGAGCCCCGGCCGGGCGGGGTGGTCTTGATCATCTCCTCGGCGGAGCGGATCAGCGGGTTCTCCCCGCGCAGGTACTCCTTGATCTCCGGCAGGTGCGCGCCGAGCGAGGGGAGCGCGGCGGCCTGGTCGTCCGTCAGGCCGAGTGCCGGGCCCAGATGTTGGTTGATGTCGGCGTCGACCGCGATCACCGGGCGTCCCGCCGCGGCGAGGTGGCGGATGAACAGCGCGGACAGCGTGGTCTTGCCGCTGCCGCCCTTGCCCACGAAGGCGATCTTCATCTTGAGGCTCCGGCTCTCGGGCTGACTCTCGGTCTGGCTCTCGGACAGGCTCGGGGCGGATTCTCGGGATCCGCCGTTCTTGGTAACCGTTATCGTCACCGATAGCGCCATGCTAGCGAGGCGGCGGGGACAGGGGAGGGCTGGTCGTACGGATTGCCTCGAACGGGTGATGCCGGGGTTGCTGTGGAGTCCTGGGGGGTGGGTTCATTACCCTCGGGTAGGTGACCACTGGAACTGATCCCCTCGCCCCGCTGGCCGTCCTCCCCGGAGTCCCCGAGGCCGTCGCGGAGGTGCGCAAGGCCGCGGACCGGCTTTACGGGCACCGGGTGATGCGCCGCAGGGCCGCCGAGGTGACCTCGGAGTCGGCCCTGCGCGGCGCCCGGGCCTCTGCCGCGCTGGACGGGGCGGACTGGCCGCTGGAGGAGGTGCGCCGCCGGACCGACTTCGGCGCCGACGAGCAGGCCCGGGTGGTCGGCGGTGCCCTGCGGGTCTCCGCCGAGGTCGGGCAGCTGCTCAGCGTCTGGCGGCACTCGCCGCTCCAAGTGCTGGCCCGGCTGCACCTGCTCGCGGTCGGCGAGGGCACCCCGGCCGACCAGGCCGGCCGTCCGCGCCGCGAGGGCGAGTCGGCCGAGGCGCTCTTCCCGGTCGAGCTCAAGGCGGTCGAGGGGTCTGCGGTGGGCGGCGAGCCGTTCGCCGGCCAGGTGCCGCCCGCGCCCCCCGCCGCCGAGGCGGCCGCCCGGCTGGACCAGCTGGCGCAGTTGCTGGTGGCCCGCGCCGACCGCACCCCGGGGTCGGGTGCGCCGGCCCTGGTGGTGGCCTCCGTGGTCCACGGCGAGCTGCTCGCCCTGCGGCCCTTCGCCTCGCACAACGGCGTCGTGGCGCGCGCGGCCCAGCGCATCGTGCTGATCGCCGAAGGCCTGGACCCGAAGGCGATCTGTCCGGCCGAGGTCGGCCTGGCGGAGCTGGGCACGGCGGCGTACCAGGAGGCGCTGCTGGGCTACTCGAGCGGCACCGCGGAAGGAATGGCGGCCTGGATCACCCACTGCGGGCGGGCGGTACAGCTGGGCGTCCGGGAGAGCACGGCGGTCTGCGAGGCCATGCAGCGCGGGATGGTCTGACCGGGCCGACGGCGGCTCGGCGGGCCGGTGCCGGTCTGACGGAATCTCATCCGACCTGGCGGAGAACGTAGTTGCGGCGGCGCCTGATGGAACCGGGCGCCGCCGCTGGTACAGGTACCGGGTGACCAAAGCATGCACCGTTTAGTGCCCATCAGGTGGGGATCTCATGCCCGTTCACCTGGTGCGGCGGCCCGACAGCGGGTCGGCTGCATGTGGGTGCTCAGTTATCTGTACGCGGTCCGTGGGGCCTTGATGTGCGTTGTCGGTTTGACCTTCTGGAGGTCCTGACCGGGTCTCGCGGGCCGTAAGTCATTTCTACCGCGATTCCGGGCAAAGGGGAACCCGAAACAAGGGCTTCTTTACCCTTTGTCCGTTTTGGCTGACTGTCCGGATCGGCTCAGGCCACCGGGTGCCCACCGCCCGGGCGACGGCGCTTGGCCGCGTACCAGAGCAGTCCGGCGGTCACGGCCGCGGTGCCGAGTGCGACCGCGAGCAGCGCCGGCCGGCTCGGGGCACCGAACTCCGGCAGGCGGCGGCGGAGTTCGACCGGCCGTTCGAAGCGGAGCACCGGCCAGTCGCGGGCCGCGGCCTCCTTGCGCAGGGCCCGGTCCGGGTTGACGGCCGAGGGGTGGCCGACCGCCTCCAGCAGCGGCAGGTCGGTCGAAGAGTCGCTGTACGCGTAGGAGTTGGCCAGGTCGTAGCCTTCGCGGCCGGCCAGCTCGCGGATCGCCTCGGCCTTGGTCTCGGCGTAGGCGTAGTACTCGATCTCGCCGGTGTAGCGGCCGTCCTCGACCTGCAGCCTGGTCGCGATCACGTGGTCGGCGCCCAGGAGTTGGCCGATCGGCTCGACGACCTCGGAGCCGGAGCTGCTGACGATCACCACGTCACGGCCGGCCTGGTGGTGCTGCTCGATCAGCGAGGCGGCCTCGTCGTAGATGATCGGGTCGATCATCCCGTGCAGGGTCTCGGCCACGATCTCGCGGACCTGCTGCACGTTCCAGCCCTTGGTGAGGGCCGAGAGGTACTCGCGCATCCGCTCCATCTGGTCGTGGTCGGCGCCGCCGGCCAGGAACAGGAACTGCGCGTAGGCGCTCTTCAGGACGGCCCGACGGTTGATCAGACCGCCCTGGTAGAACGGGCGGCTGAACGCCAGGGCGCTGGACTTGGCGATGATCGTCTTGTCCAGGTCGAAGAACGCGGCCGTGCGCGTCGCTCCGAACGGGCGGGCCGGCACCGCCGGAGTGGCGGATTCCGGAGCGCGGGCGTCGGCGTCCGGTGCCGGAGCGGGGGCGGAGTTCTCGCCGTGGTCGGCGGTGTCGGCGTTCTCGGTGGTGTCCACGGGATCAGAGGATAGATGGCCGGGTGAAACACCCCGCCATATGGCGTACTCGCGAGCGTCCGGGTTTGTGTTTCTGGGCCTTCGGGTACACCATGGAAGTCACGGATCGTTCGCGACCGTGCTAACCCGGTCCGGCTCCTCCCCCCCGAGTCGGACCGTGGATAGACGACCCCCGCTCTCCCCCCCGGCGGGGGTCGTCGCACGTCCGGGGCCATTTTGCAGGCCTGTCGGGCTCTCGGGGGTGGTTGTGGGGGACCTCTTCCGGGCTTCGGGGCGCATGCCGCCCAAGCTGTCGGCCGATACGACTTCGTCACTCTCTGTGTTGATCCGGAGTCCCGGTTACGTGGGCGCTAAGCAGCCTCCATTGCCACTGTTCGAAAGCTTCCGGATCTTCTCCGTGACGTCGTCCGCGTCAATTCATTGCGCAATCACCCCCCGTGTGAGTGAACCCGGTTATCCACAGCCCCGAGTTGTCCACAGGCAATCGGGCGGGAACTGACGGACCGTTCGTTCACCCGCACCGTGGTGTCCGGTCGGGTTCCGCCCGACCGCACCGCGCCGGGGAGGAAGCCATGTCGACGCCCACCACCGAACGGCCCGCCCTGCCGGGTCCGTTGATCGTCACCGAGGACGAGGCCCTCACGGAGCACCTGCTGAGGCTCTGCGCCGCGGCCGGTACGGACCCGCAGCTGCTCACCGCGGCGCCGCCGCCCCGGAGCCTCTGGGAGAAGGCTCCGCTGGTCCTGGTCGGCGACGACGTGGCCGAGCGCTGCACGGGGCTGACCAGGCGAGCCGGAGTGCTGCTGCTGGGGCTGGACCTCGACGACTCCGACGTCTGGGTCCGCGCGGTCCAACTCGGCGCCGAGCACGTCCTCTTCCTGCCCGACGCACAGGCCTGGCTGCTGGACCGGATCGCCGACGCGGCCGAGGGCGTCGGCACCCCGGCCCTCACCGTGGCGGTGCTGGGCGGCCGGGGCGGAGCCGGCGCCTCCACCCTGGCCTGCGCCCTCGCCGTCACGGCCGCCCGCTCGGGGCACCGCACCATGCTGATCGACGCGGACCCGCTGGGCGGTGGGCTGGACGTGCTGCTCGGGGGCGAGGAGGCCAGCGGCCTGCGCTGGCCCGATCTGGCCGGATCCCGGGGCCGGGTCAGCGGCACCGAGCTGGCCAAGGCGCTGCCGGCCCTGCACCGGCTGACGGCACTGTCCTGGGACCGCGGGGACACCCTCGCCGTTCCTCCGGAGGCCATGCGCAGCGTGCTGGCAGCCGCACGGCGGCGGGGCGGCCTGGTGGTGCTCGACCTGCCGCGCCACCTCGACCCGGCCGCCGGGCAGGCCCTCGAACAGTCCGACACCGGGCTGCTGGTGGTGCCCGCCGAGCTGCGCGCGATGGCGGCGGCCGACCGGGTCGCGGCCGCCGCCCGGATGAGGCTCGACGACCTGCGAGCCGTGGTCCGGGTGCCGGGCCCGGCCGGGCTGACGGGGGCGGAGGTGGCCCGCGGGCTCCGCATGCGGCTGGCGGGAGAGCTGCCGCCCGAGCCGGGCCTGACGGTGGACGTCGAGCGGGGATCCCCGCCTGGCATACGCGAGCGGGGCCCGCTGGCCCGGTTCTGCGCACGTTTCCTGGCCGAGGCCGTGCCGCCCGTCCAGACAGTCGAAGGAGGAGCACAGTGACGGATCGTCAGAGTGATGCGCAGTGGCCCGGCGAGGCGGCTTCGGGGCGGGGACGAACGCCCGGGGCAGACGGCCGGGGTTTCGGATCCGGCCCGCTGCGGCGGCCGTTGATCGGGCGTCAGCGCACGGGCCCCGGAGACGGGCCTTCCGCCAGTGGCCTCCGCAGCGGTGCGGGCGGGCCCTCGGCCCCGCGGCGGCCGACCGACGACAGGGCGGCCGCGCTGATCGACGCGGTCAGGATCCGACTGGCCGAGGCCGGTGCCGCGCCCACCGCCGGGTCGGTGGCGGCTGCACTGCGGGCCGCACGGCCGCCCCTGGGCGGGGACGACGTCCTGGACGCGGTCAGGGTGCTGCGCTCCGAGCTCGTCGGTGCCGGGCCGCTGGACGGGCTGCTCCGCGAGCCGGAGGTGACGGACGTGCTGGTCAACGGACCTGACGAGGTGTGGGTCGACCGGGGAGCGGGGCTGCACCGGGTCCCGGAGGTCCGCTTCACCGACGCCGAGGCGGTGCGGCGACTGGCCCACCGGCTCGCCACGGCGACGGGTCGGCGGCTCGACGACGCCCGGCCCTGGGTCGACGCCCGCCTGCCGGACGGCACCCGGTTGCACGCCGTACTGCCGCCGATCGCGGCCGGCTGCACCCACATCTCGCTCCGCATCTGCCGCACCCGCCCGTTCACCCTGGACGAGTTGGTGGCCGGTGGAGCGCTGGCCCCGGTCGGCGCCGAGCTGCTCACCGCCGTGCTGAGGGCCCGGCTCTCCCTGCTGATCTCCGGCGGGACGGGCACCGGGAAGACCACCCTCCTCGCCGCCCTGCTCGGTCTGGTCGGGCCCGAGGAGCGGATCGTGCTCGCCGAGGACTCGGCGGAGCTCCGTCCCGACCACCCGCACGTGGTGCGGCTCCAGAGCCGTCCGCCGAACCAGGAGGGCCTCGGCGAGCTGACCCTCAAGGACCTGGTCCGTCAGGCCTTGCGGATGCGGCCCGACCGGGTGGTGGTTGGCGAGGTCCGGGGCGAGGAGGTGGTCGATCTGCTCTCCGCGCTCAACACCGGCCACGAGGGCGGTTGTCGGGCGGCATTCAATCGTTCAGTAGCGCGGTGAATAGTTCAGTGACTGTTCAGTGGCGCGTTCAATCGTTCAGTCGCCTGCTGTCGGGAAGTAGCTGTAGTTCGGCGCGGATGATGGCGTCGGAGGGCCTCCGCCCGGCTGCTTGATCGTTTGTGCCACCATCTACTCCAGTTCGGCGGGAGGGTGGCATGGCAGTTCGAACGTGGTCGCAGCTACGGCGGCTACCTGCGGTTCCGGTACCAGTTGAGGCTGAGTCGCTTCACAGCTGGATCGGGGCACTGGCGAGGCTGCACGAGACGAGCGTCGGATCGGTGATGGCCGCCCTAGGGTGGCCGGGGGTCCCCTCCAATCCCACCGGCGCGCTGCATTCAGCGGTACGGGGCCTCAGCCGGTCTGATCGCGGCAGGATCGCGGCAGCCACGGGTCTCTCAGAGGGCCGGATCAGCCGTATGACCTGCGCGTCGTACCTCTCCGGGTTCCGGGATGCCCGTCCCTTGCCACCTCGTCTGCCGGAACGGCCGAGCAGAGGCACGGAGTTCCACGAGCAGATCCGAGTCAAGGCGATTCGCAAAGGTCACATTGTTTCGCAGGCACGGTTCAAGGTGTGCCCGAGCTGCATCGACGAGGACGGCGGGCGCTGGCCGCTGGCCTGGTTGCTTCCGTGGTTCGTCATCTGCCCGCGCCACCTTCGCTTCCTGCTGGAGACCTGCGAGTGCGGCGGTCCGGTCCGATCTTCCGGCGGTGCAAGCGGACGAGACTGGATGTGCCGTCAGCGGCCAATGGACCGGCCGAATGTGACGTGTGGACGGCTTTTGCGGCGACTTCCTTCGGAGGAGATCTCGGACGTCGCGCTGGCCGAGGCCCACACGTGGCTTCTGCAGCTGCTCAAGCCCGCCGGCGAGCGGGGCACTGCTGAGGGGATCACGCCGGACGACCTCTTCGCGGTACTGCTGCTGTGCACCGAACGCGGCTTCCTGAGAAACGTGACCGGGCTTGATCCGTCGATTCGCGAAGCCTTCGACGCGCACGCGCGAGCGAGAGAGGCCAGGATGTGGCGGGGTATGAGGGGTGGACAGCGCGGTTACTCGCCGGATGTGCGGGTGATGGCCGCCGGCCTCCGGATGGCCGTGCCGATCCTGGTCGCTGACGATCCGCTGGAGGAGGCACGGAAGGTGTTGCCGGTGGACGTCGTCAGCAACTCGGGGGTCAGGGCCATCTCGGACTGGCTGCACAACGACCCGCAGTGGACTGCCATGAGCCTGGTCGGAGACCGCTACATCCCGCTGGCCGCGGCCGTCCTGAGCCCGGACGGAGCCAGAGTGCCGCGTACGCCCTACATGGCGTACAGGCCGGAGGGAAACATGAGCGGATGGTCGGCGTTCACAACTGAGTGATCTTGCCAGGAGCCGCCGTCTCGGCGGGCGGCCCGCGACCCGCTCCGTGGAGCGTCGGCCACCTTGGCCGTCATGCCGGTGAGGGGCGAGCGCAGGCCCGCAGGTGCTGCCGCAGCCGCTCTCTCAGTCGAGGCAGCTTGGCGCCGGCGCCCAGGCGTGCGAGGAACTCGTCCACGCCCCAGGTGACCAGGTGGCCCTGACGGGAGAGATACAGGCCAACCCGGTCGATCTGGTAGCGGTCGTCGTAGTCGAGCAGGAGGTAGCCGGCGAGCTGGTAGATCTCGTCCCGGCCGAGCCGCTGCGGGCGAGTGGTGGCCTTGCAGTCGAGTAGCAGTCCACCCAGGATGAAGTCGGCGTCGGCGCCCCCGATGTCCGCGCTGCCGGCGAAGCTCGGGCCGCAGACTCGAGCCTCGGGCGGAAGCGCCCGGAAGTCCGCGAACGGGCCCTGGGCCAGGTCCATCTGCCGGTGAAGGTCCTCGGCCACATACGCCGGAACGCCGGCGCACAACTGGCCGAGCGTCGTGGCTCCGGTGGCACCCAGCAGGGGGTTGTTCCGGCGGAACTGGCCGCTGCGGAAGACGTCTTCGAAGTGCGCGGCGACGAAGCACAGCCAGCTCAGCTCGTCCTCGCCCAGCAGGCCCGGCTGGGCGAGGTAGGCGTCCACCCCGGCCAGCAGTTCCTGCCCGGCAGCGTGCAGGGCCGCGCGGGCACTGGAGGCGGGCGCCCCAGATAGCGGCTGGTTGGAGCCGGCAGCGTGGATGCCGAGAGTGACGGCCGCACCCAGCGGGCGGCCAAGGAACAGCCGCAGCCGGTAGTCGATGGCGTGCCCGAGCGCGGACCAGTCGGGGTGCTGCACGTCGATGGGCTGCACCGGGTAGGGCAGGGCGGCGATGCGCCGCTGGTAGTCGACCACCACCGCGCCGCTGCCGGGCAGGTGTTCGGCCATGAACCGGGACATCGGTGAGGTCGAGTAGCGAAGCTGGCCGGTCAGACTCAGGTCGATCATCGGCACACCGCCGATTGTGCCGTTCTTCTCCTCGTGCGAGAGAGCCTTCTCATAGCCGCCCGCCCAGGAGATCCCGCGGACATCGAGCTGGTGGCGCGCGCGGGTGACGGCGACGTAGATCAACCGCGCCTCGTCCTGCCGCATGGGCAGCTGCCGGCCTTCCTCCGTCACCGGCGGGGCGGCGAATCCGTCGCCGATGCGCACGGTGTTCCACTCGCGGCCCTTGGCCTTGTGCACGGTGGAGACGGTGACCCTGGCATCGCCCTCCGGGCTCAACTGCCCCACCGCCTTGAGGATCACTTCAGGGCCGTGGTCGTCGACCAGTTGGACGATCGCCTTCAGGTCCTGTCCGGCCTTGTCCTGCTCGACGTACTCCTGCACCTCCTCCCAGGAGTTGAACAGGAACAGCTCCGGGTGGCTGGTGCGCCGTCCGGCCTGGAGTTCCAGGGCCGCGTTCGCGATCCGATCCAGCGCGCTGCCGCCGCCGGCCAGCGCCACGGGGACTCCGCGCTCCAGGTAGGCCATGACCTCCTGCATCGCGTCCGCGTTGCCCCGGCACAGCACCGCGTCCGGCTCACTCAGCGGCCCGATGCGCGAGTCGGCCGGTCCGGAGCCGGTCAGGCGCATGTCGGAGGCCGCGTGCCGCAGCCAGCGGTTGGCCTGCTCGGCGATCCTCGGGCCGAAGCGGAACGACTGCGTCAGGTGGAGGTGGGCGGCGGGGAAGCCGGTCATCACGTCCTTCGCCGACCGCCAGGCGTAGATCTGCTGAGCGGGGTCGCCGACGCAGATCCGCTGGGCGGGCTGGTTGAGGAAAACCTCCTCCAGCACCGGATTGGTGTCCTGGGCCTCGTCCAGCAGAACGAAGTCGGCGGGCAGCACCGGCTCGCTCATCGCCCACATCTTCATGTAGAAGTCGTGCTCGAACCGCAGTCTGCCGTCGAGGGACTGGACGTCCTCCCACGCCTTCTCCGCGTACGGCAGCAGAATCCGGGCGAGATAGTCCTGCCCCTGCAGGCTCAGGCCGTTCAGTCGCTCCATGTGCCGGGCCATCACCTGCCGGTCGACGGTGTAGCAGAACCGCCGGAGCATGCCCATCACCAGTCGTGCCTGGTGGTTGACCTTGATCTTCGTGCCGTTCACCATCAGGTCGCTCGTGATGCCGAGCAGCCGGGCGGTCTGCTTCGCCGGGATCCGCGCGGAGGCTTCCAGCCGCGGCCCGTAGTTCCTGCCCACGGCCTCGAACGCCAGCGAGTGCGAGGTGCGGCACTCCACATTGCGGCCGAAGCGCTTGCGGGCGTTGGCTCTATAGGTGAGAAGTGAGACCAGTCGGAAGGTCAGTTCTGACTCCACCTGATGTGAGTGGAGTTCGTATCGCCGAGTTCTGACTCCACCGGAGGGGTGGTAATGCGAGGATGGCCGTGCTGCCGGGAGCGAGGGGGCGTAAGTGCCCAGCTCGAAGGTCGAGTTGTACGCCGCGATCCGCAGGGACGCGCGTGACGAGGGGCTGTCCGGTCGCGCGCTGGCGTTGAAGTACTCGGTGGGCCGGCGCACTGTCGCGGCGGCGTTGGAGTCGGCGTTGCCCGCCCCGCGCAAGCAGTCGGCGCCGCGCAGGTCGCGTCTGGACCCGTACAAGCTGATCATCGACGACATGCTGCGGGTGGACCTGGACGCGCCGCGCAAGCAGCGGCACACCGTCACCCGGGTGTTCCACCGGCTGCTGGACGAGCACGGCGCCGAGGAGGTGACCTACGCGATGGTCCGGGACTACGTCTTCGGCCGGCGCCGTGAGATCCGGGTGGAGGAGGGCCGCGGCCCTCCGGTCTCGTTCATCCCGCAGACCCACCGGCCCGGTGACGAGGCGGAGGTGGACTTCGGGGACGTGTGGGTGAACCTGGCCGGCGTGCCGACGAAGTGCTACCTGTTCTCGCTGCGGCTGTCGTTCTCGGGCCGGGCCGTGCACCGGGTCTTCGCGTCCTGCGGGCAGGAGGCGTTCCTGGAGGGCCATGTCCACGCGTTGAACGCGCTGGGGGGCGTCCCGCGCGGCAAGATCCGGTACGACAACCTGCGGGCTGCGGTCGCCCAGGTCCTGGGACTGACCCGGCGCCGGGTGGAGTCAGAGCGGTGGACCGCGTTCCGCTCGCACTACTCGATCACCAGTTTCTACTGCCAGCCTGGTATCGGCGGCGCCCATGAGAAGGGCGGGGTGGAGGGGCAGATCGGCTGGTTCCGCAGGAACCATCTGGTCCCGGTCCCGCAGGTCCAGACGCTGGCGGAGCTCAACGCGATGGTGGACCGGTGGGACGCCCAGGACGACGGGCGCCGGATCCGGCTGCGTCCCCGGACGGTCGGGGAGTACTTCGAGGCGGAGCGGCCGCTGCTGGCGCCGCTGCCCGTGGAGGTGTTCGAGACCGGGTACGTGTCCTCGGTGCGGGTGGACCGCTACGGGCAGGTCAGCGCGCGCACCAACCGGTACTCGGTGCCGGTACGGCTGATCGGGCAGATGGTGCGGATCGTGCTGCACGCCTCGGAGCTGGTGGTCTACGACGGGCAGCGCGAGGTGGCCCGGCACGAGCGCCTGATCGCCAAGGGCGCCTGCCGCCTGGAGCTGGACCACTACCTGGAGGCGCTGGTCCGCAAGCCCGGTGCGCTGCCCGGGGCGACCGCCCTGGACCAGGCCCGCTCGGCGGGCAAGTTCACCCCCGTCCACGACGCGTGGTGGCAGGCGGCCTGCCGGGCCCACGGCGACGCGGAGGGCACCCGCGCGCTGATCTCGGTGCTGCTGCTGCACCGTCACATGCCCCACGACCACGTGGTCACCGGGCTCGCGACCGCCCTGCGGGCCGGCGCGATGACCGCCGACGCGGTCGCGCTGGAAGCCCGCAGAGCCGCCGAGGCCGACAGCGCCGAACCCGCCCCCGCTCCGGTGCGCGCCCCGCACACGGTGCCTTCCGCCGGGGCGACGGTGACGTCGCTGACGGAGCGCCGGCTCGCGGCGCTGCCGCCCGACCCTCGGCCGCTGCCCTCGGTGGCCGCCTACGACCAGCTGCTGCGCATCCGCAGGCAGGTGGGCCAGATCGCCGTCCGTCAGGAAGAGGCACCATGACCGCCAAGCGCAACCGCGCACTGACCGAGCAGGCCGCGGATGCGGCCGTCGACCAGGCGTGCCGGATGCTCCGGCTGCCGACCATCCGCACCCGCTACCCCGAGGTCGCCCAGAGCGCCGCCCAGGACCAGATGACCTACCGCGGGTTCCTGGCCGAGCTGCTGATGTCCGAGTGCGACGACCGGGCCCGGCGCCGCTCCGAGCGCCGGATCAAGGCGGCCGGCTTCCCGCGCGACAAGTCGCTGCGGGCGTTCGACTTCGACGCCAACCCGGCCGTCGACCCGGCCGCCATCCACACCCTGGCCACCTGCGACTGGGTGAAGAAGGGGCTGCCGCTGTGCCTGATCGGCGACTCCGGGACCGGCAAGTCGCACCTGCTGATCGCGCTCGGCACCGAGGCCGCGATGCACGAGTACCGGGTCAAGTACGTGCTGGCGACCAAGCTCGTCAACGAGCTGGTGGAGGCCGCCGACGAGAAGCTGCTGGCCAAGACCATCGCCCGCTACGGCCGCGTCGACCTTCTCTGTATTGATGAACTCGGCTATATGGAGCTTGATCGCCGGGGTGCGGAGCTGCTGTTCCAGGTGTTGACGGAGCGTGAGGAGAAGAACTCCGTGGCGATCGCCTCCAACGAATCGTTCGGCGGATGGACGAAGACGTTCACGGATCCAAGGCTGTGTGCGGCCATCGTCGACCGGCTGACCTTCGGCGGCAACATCATCGAGACCGGCACCGACTCCTACCGCCTCGCCGCCACCCGGGCCCGCGCCGAACAGCAGGCCGCCGCCGGCTGACAGGCTGGCCCGAGGGGTCAGGGGCCGCCGCAAGGGCATCACTCTTGATGATGGTTCGTGCACTGGCAGTGTTCGGGATGGGGTGCCATGGTGAGCTGGACGCCACGCGTCACGCCGTGAAGGGCCGGACCCGCATCCGGGCCGGTCCCACTCATCATCGGTTCTCCCTCTGGAGGTTCCCGGCATGCGTGCAGCTCCCCTGCGCACCCGCCGCAGTCTCGCCCTGGCCAGCACCCTGGCCCTGGCCACCAGCTCCCTGCTGGCCCTGCCCCTGGCCGGCAGCGCCCACGCCGACGACGACGTCCCCGCCTGCACCAACGGCGCCTTCATCACCACCGTGGGCGACTTCGAGTGCACGATCCCCAGAAAGCTGCTGGCCACCATCACCCTGGTCGGAGGCGGCGGAGGCGGCGGAGGCAACGGTGCCGGCGGCGGCAGCTCCGGCTACCTCACGTGCACCAAGCTCCTCCTGAGGGGAACGGTCCTCCAGGGCACGGTGGGCGGTGGCGGCCAGGGCGGCCAGTACGGCACCGTGGGCCACGCCGGTGGCTCCGGCGGCTTCAACAACCCCTTCCTCACCGAGCCGTCCCCTGGCGAGGTCGGCAACGGCAACGGCGGCAACGGCAACGGCGAGACTACTTCAGGCGGCGCCGCCTACCCCTACGAGAGCATCGGTGGCCTCGGCGGCTTCAGCGGCAATGCAGGCGGCGTCGGGATCAGGGCCCTGACCTTCGCACCTCAGACCGGGGGCGGCGGAGGCGGCGGCGGTGGCTACACCACCCTGCAGAACGACACCAACGGCCTGGACCTGACCGTCACCGGAGGCGGCGGAGGAGGCGGCGGCGTAGTCGGCCTCAGCGCTCAGGACAAGGTCATCACCGACTCCCGGGGCGGCGAAGGCGGCTCAAGCGAGATCAGTAACGCCCTCAGCAGCGGATGTACCCTGAGCACGTCCCGCGACGGGGTGAAGGGCGACGACGGCGCCGGTGGCCCCGGCCACCAGAACCCCCTCGGCAACAACGGCGGCCACGGCGGCACCGGCGGCACCGGCCTTGACGACGGCCACGGCGGCATCGGTGGCACCGGCGAGAACGGCGGCGACGGCTACGTCAGGATCAGCTGGCTCCTCTGACACCGCCCGCCCACGCATCACCGACCCGGGCCGGGCCGGCCACCAAACGGGTGCGGGTCCGGACGTGACACACCGTCCGGACCCGCACCCAAGCCCCCGGAGGCGGACCCCCGCTCCGGACCGGACCGCTCACCCACCAGAGCAGCGAAGCCCAACAGCGTCCGACCCACCACGTCCACCGGATCCGGACCAGTCCCGCGCAGCGACATGGTGGTGGAGTCACTTCTGACATTCAGATCTTGCGCCTCGCGCCTCTCAGCGGAGTCAGAACTCACCTTCTGCTGGCGCCAGTTGTCACCGACACAGCCAGGGCGTCGTCCGCGATCGCCCGGTTGAACGCCATGTACAACCCGCGCTTGCGGGTTGCGGAACCCATCAGCATCAACGTCGAGGTCTTGCCCGTCCCGGCGCCGGCCACCAGGGCCAGATCCTGCCCGGAGACGAACACCTCCCGCGCGGCCTGCTGTTCCTTGGTCGGCTCCATGGCCATCGTGTCCTCCCAGGGTGCGGCTTCATGTACCGCGATCACCGAGACTGTCCTATCCGTTACTGACAGTCAATGGCTCCCGGCGTGTTCATGACTGATGCTCGGCATCCGGCGTTTCGGTGTCAGTCGCGCGGGCCGGGGCATCAGCGCCGCTGATCGCCTGTGTCAGCATGGGGACCGGTGCGAGGGGGAGGGCGGTATGGCGGTGGTACACGGGCGCTGGCTGCCCAGGCGCTTGCCGGCTGTGCCCGTCCCACTGCCGCATGAGTCGCTGCACAGCTGGGCCGCCGCACTGGGGCGGGTGCTGGACACGAACTTCGCTCCGGTGACCTCGGTCCTCGGCTTGGACAGCGGCGGCCACGACGCGGTCTTCCGGCTGCGGCGAGCCGTCCTGGGCCTGGAGGCCCGGCAGGTGGAGATCATCGCGGCCGCCACCGGCCTGACCCGGGAGCGGATCACGGCGCTGACGTTCGAGTCCTACCTGTCGGGTGTGAAGGCCGATCACCTGTGGCCTACCGGGCTGCCCGACATCCCGGGGCACGACCAGCTGGAGAGGAACCGGGCGGCCACCGTCCAGCGCGGCTACGTCCTGGGCACCACCCGGTTCAGGGTCTGCTCGGCGTGCATCGACGAGGACGGCGGGCGCTGGCCGCTGGCATGGATGCTTCCGTGGTTCGTCGCGTGCACCCGACACCGCCTCTACATGGTCGAACGATGCGTGTGCGGCAACCGCCTGCGGTCGGCGGGCTGCCTTGATGGTGCCGACTGGAAGTGCTCCGGCCACTTCTCCGATGCCACCGGAACGAAACAGCAGGCGTGCGGGCGGCGGCTGCGGGAGCTGCCAAGAGTGCCAGTCGCGGACTCGGCCCTAATCGAAGCGCACAACTGGCTGCTGCAACTGCTCAACCGTCCAGGCGAACGGGGCACGGCGGAGAACTTCACTCCCAACGACCTGTTCGCGGTGCTGCTGCTGTGCATCGAGCGCGGAGCCCCCGTCAACGTGGCAGGGCTCGACTCCCACGTCAGGCTGGCCTTCGAGGAACGGACCAGGAGGAACGAGGCCACCATGTGGCGCTCGGGCGAGGGCGAGCGAGGATACGCGGCGCCCGTGCCTGTGATGGCGGCCGGCGTTCGCATGGCCGCACCGATCCTCGCTGCCGCAGACCCCGTGCGGGCGGCTGGCAGTGTCCTGCCCGTCGACGTGGTGGTCGACGGCGCCCGCGCCATTTCGGACTGGCTCCACACCCCATTGCAGATCACGGCGATGAGCCTGGTCAGTGCGCGCTTCATCCCGCTGGCAGCCTGCGTCCTCGACCAGAGCGGAAGTCCCGTCCCGCGCACCCAGCACGCGATGAACCATCCCGAGCGCTACATGAGCAGATGGTCCGCGCTCGGACCGCGGTAGCCGCTCGACCGTTCACCCGAGTGAGGCAAGCCCTTCGGGCCGGACGCGGTTCGGCCGGGCCCGTGCGTGCCGACAGGTCTGCTGTAAAGAATCTTGAAGTTTCCTTCCCGATCATGGTGGTCGGCGGCCACCTACACGATGTAGGCGCCGGTACGAGCGGGGCACGGGTCCCCGCGCCGGCGAGGGGAGGGACGAGATAGTGGAACCTGGCATCTTGATCGAGGTGGCGACCGCGGTGAGCGGCTTCGCGGCCCCCGGCGTGGCGGCGTGGTTACAGCTGCGAGGCCGACGGCAGCGTGACCGGGAGCTGTCGCTGCGGGAGTACGCCCGCACGCTTCCGGCCGGGAGCCTGATCGTGGACCGGGGCCGGCAGGGGCTCGTCATCGAGGTCGGCCAGCGCAAGGGCGGTGCCGGTGGAGTTCGATGACCGCCAGTTCGCCGCACCGGTCTTGGACGAACGCCTGCGCGTCGCCTCCGAGGCTGCCAGGATGGCCCGGGTGCGTGGTCAGTTCCTCGACTTCTTCGAGCGTGAGCACCTGCTCGTCATCCGCTTCCTGCGGTACCTGGGTGCCAGCCTCCCGGACGCCGAGGATGCCGCCTCCGAGGCGTTCGTGGCAGCGTGGGAGCGATTGCGCGACGGTGAGTTCCCCACCCAGGACTCCCAACGACGCTCCTGGGTCCGGACGGTAGCCCGCAGGGCCTGGTCGAGGCCGCCCGCCATGGCCCGCCACCAGGTGGCCGTGGCTGCGGGAGTTGAGCTGCCGGAGCTGTGCGAGCCGGGCCCCGGCCACGCCGAGCTGACCGACCAGACGATGGCCGTGCTCGCCGCGCTCGGCGCGCTGGAGGAGAACACGCGGGTCGTCATGGCCTTCCACCTGGACGGGTTCAGCTCGGTCGAGACCGCCCGTGCCATCGGGGTGTCGGATCAAAAGGCCCGCGATCTGCTGAAGAAGGCTCGAGCTGTCCTGCGGCATGAACTGAGCGCGCAACGGGATGCGGACAGGAGGGGGAGAGCGGAATGAGTACACCTGACCGTTGGCTGGACGACGACGAGCTGGACGCTCTGCTGGCCGGCGCGTCGGCCGAACTTCTCGGCGAGGCCGAGTCCGTGGCGGACCCCACGAAGGTCTTGCTGGCCATCATGGATGCACCCTCGGGCCCCGGGCAGGCCGCAGATCCGGACGACGTGACGGGAGCTGACGTCATCACGGTCATCGGCCTGCGAGCTCTGGCGCGTTCCGCGACCGAGGCGTTGGACGCTGTCAGGTCGCCGGGCCCGCTCGGCCCGTTGGACGAGTTGCCCGATCTCGCTGATCTTCTGACCCGCGGAGACCTTGAAGGTCCGTGGACGTCCGCGATCGACATGTCCCTGCGGTTCCGCGCCCGGGGGCTCCTCGACCGTCTCCCCGCTCTGGGCGCGGTCCTGCAGCAGTTGCGGGCCTTCACGAGCGTCTTGGGCCAAGCTCGCGACACCCAGCGCGAGATGCGATCGCTGAACGTGGACGCGGCCTTGGCCAAGTCAGACCGGCTCTTCGCCGAACAGGACCAGGCCCGGGATGCGGGGCGGCTTCTGGTGCACTTGCTGAGGAGTATTGAACTCGACGCCCGCGGGAGCGACTTGTCGAACCTGGCATTGGGTGAGCCGTCGACACTGGCCAGCCTCGTGTGGTCGGAGACGACGATCTGGCCGCCCGCCGTCGCGCGCTGGATCCGGGCCGAGTCCCGGGAGATCCAGCCTGGTGTCTACCAGGTGCTCGACATCGGTGAACGCAGCGCGATGCACCTGGGCAGGTGAACACCCCCTGCCCAGGTGCCCCGTGGCCGCAGGGGCGTCAGCCGCCCTTGCGATGGTCGTTGCCGACTGCCGACAGAGCGGTCTGGGATGATGGCGAAGGCGGCCGGCCCCACTAACGCTGGGGCCGGCCGCCACTTCGTTGATTGGCTGCCCTGGGCAGCCCGTACCGCCGTCAGGCCAGGTGGTCGAAGGCTCCGGACTTCGCGCCCGAGAGCATGGCCCGGATCTCACCGCGGGTGTAGACGTGCGGAGTCTGCTCCGGCCGCTTGGAGTCCCGGATCGCGATGAAGTCGCCGACCACACCGAACTCCACGCAGTTGTCGTTGCCCCCGCTGTCCGGGCTCTTCTCCCAAGTGACACCGGAGAAGTCCAGCTCGGAGGGGTTGGGCTTGGTGGTGCTCACTTACGGCTCCTTGAGGATCTTGTTGATCTGGTCGCGGGTCTCGGGTGGGCCGAGGGCACGGGCACGCAGGTGGTCGAAGACCTCGGTGTAGCGCTCCACATCCTCAGATCCCTCGAAATACACCGAGTTGGTCAGATTCTCCACCCACACCACGTCCGGGTTGGGCGCGGGGAAGCGCATGAGAATGAACGACCCGTAGAGGCCCGGGTGGAAGCCGGCTGCGAACGGCAGGAGTTGAATGGTGAGGTTCGGGCTGGGCTCGATGGCCAGCAGGTGCTCCAACTGGCCCTTCAGGACGGCTGGCGAGCCCTCGATCCGCCGTATGGCCGCCTCGTCGATCACCGCCCACAGCTTCGGCGCGTCCTCGCGGCCGAGTACCTTCTCCTGACGCTCCATCCGCACCGTCACCAGGGCGTCGACCTGCTTGGCCGTCAGGTCCACCCGCATCTCGGTGATGACCTGCCGCGCGTAGTCGGCGGTCTGCAACAGGCCCGGCAGCAGCTGCGGCTCGTACGAGCGGAAGCTCGTCGCACTGGACTCCAGCGCCAGGTAGCCGCCGTACTGGGTGGTGTTGATGACCGCGGAGTACTTCTTCCACCACTGCTGACGCTGAGCCTGGTCGGCGCGGACCAGGTCGAGGATGTCCTCACGCTCGACCGGGTCGGTGACCCCGTAGCAGTCCAGCAGAGCCTTTACCAGGATTGGAGTAGTGCCGCGTTCGCCGTTCTCGATCCGGCTGAGCGAGCTCTGGTTGACCTCCACGATGGCCGCGACCTCGGTCAGCTTCAGCTCCTTGGCGTCCCTCAACTCCCTGAGCCTGGACGCGAGCTGACGGCGGTACACGGACTGCGGGGCCGGGTTCCTCTTCGCCATGGCGCAAGTCTCCACCCCGCCGGAGCCGGAGGACAACCGATCTGAGGGAATTTCGCTTGGGCATATTGCCCAATGGCAGACCCTGCGGGCATGCTGACTCTCGGTGGCGGATCGTGACCTCTTGGTCGCGCTTCGTGTCATATGCCGCTGCCCGCCTCGCGCCGACTGCCGGGGGCCCCGTGTGCCCCGACGCCGACGTGCCTGCCGAACCCTTTCGCGAGCCCCCACACATCCACGCCCGGGGCTTGCTCTGCCGACTGGGGAGCACGCCATGCACGAAGACCGAGTCCGCCCCCGACACGAACCCGAAGTGGCCCTGTGCGGCTTCTTCCTGATGCCCCGCCAGAACGGATTCGCGCTGCACATGAGCGTGAGCCCCGAGCACGTCCGCGAGATGCGCGCGCGGGTCTTCAAGACAGTGGCCTCGTTCGGGGCCTCCGAAGCCGTCGCCGACGACGCCCGGCTGGTGGCCAGCGAGCTGGTCGCCAACGTGGTGCGGCTGTGCGGCCCGTGGGCGCCGGTGGTCGTCCTGGTGGCCGTTGCGGACGGGCAGGTTCTGGTGCAGGTCCACGATCCGGCTCCGTCCGTGATGCCCGGCCGGGAGACGGCACCGCCGGACAACGCCCGCTCCGAGACCGGCCGCGGCCTGTGGATCCTCGACGTCCTCGCCCCGGGCTGGACCGTCGATCCCACCCCGGTGGGCAAGCGGATCACCTGCACCCTGCCCCGCGAAGCCCTCGCCGCAGTCTGACCCGCCGGCCCCAGGGCACCGCCGTGACCGCACCGCCCGGCGCTCCTCAGGCCGAGGCGGTGTCCCTTCCGGCCTGGCCGCCAGGCGGAGCGCCTTCGTCTGCCGGTCCGCCCGCGCGCACAGCCGCACTACTCCACCTTCCGATCCCGCTCACCGCACTGGAGGCTTCCATGACGCTCGTCCCCGTCTCCGCCCCTGGCCTTGCCGTCACCTCCCGCCCCGGCCGTCCGTTGTCCGGGACCGTCAGGGTGGATGGCTCCAAGAACGCCGCCCTGCCCCTACTGGCCGCCGCCGCCGCGATCCGCCGCCCGGTCCGCTTGGACAACGTCCCCGACAGCGCGGACGTCCAGCTGATGCTGGCCCTCCTCCAGCGCTCGGGCTGCCACCTGGCCCGGCCCGTCGCCGACCCACGGGCGGTGTTGCTCGGGCCGGTGGACGGCCGCCTTCCGGTGCCCGAACTGCCCGACGCCGGCCGCATCCGCGCCTCCTACTACCTGGTGCCCGCCCTGCTGGCCGCCTGCGGGGCGGCCCGGCTGCCGTGGCCTGGGGGCTGCCAGATCGGCGAGCGGGGCATGGACGAGCACTTCAAGGTCTACGCCGCCTTCGGCGACAAGGTCGAGGTCGATGACGACGGCTACCAGATCACCGCCGCCCCGGCCGGTGCGGACCGGGTGGTGATCGACCTGCCGTTCCGCTCCCGGGGCGCGAGCGTGGTTGCCGTCCTTCGCGCCGCCTGCGGCGGCCACCGGCTGCTGCTGGGCAACCCCAACCTGTCCCCGGAGTTCACCGGGATGCTGGAGTTCCTGCGCGAGGCCGGGTGGCGGGCCGACCTCACCGAGGACACCCTCACCGTCGAACCACCGGCCGTCCTGGACGAGACGTCCACGCTCGCCTGGTCGGTGCCGGGCGACAAGATCGAGGCCGGGACCCTGGCCTGCGCGATCGCCGCCACCGGAGGCAGCGGCCAGATCGAGGGAGTCCGGGGCCAGGACACCCTCCCGGTCGCCGAGGCCCTGAACTGGCTGGGCATCCCCGCCCTGGCCGAGCCCGGCGCGTTGGTCCTGCCCGGCGGTGCCATCCCGAGCGGCAAGCCGCTGACGGCCACCGCCTCGCTCGCCCCCGGCGGCCTGGACGCCGACTTCGAGCCCGCGCTGATGGCCCTCGCCCTCGGCCTGCCCGGCACCCACCTGTTCTCCGACGCCATCAACCCCGGCCGGCACGGCAACCTGATCCCCCAGCTCCGCGCGCTCGGTGCCCGGATCGAGGAACTGTCCCCCACCCAGTGCCGCCTGACGGGCCCTCAGCAGCTGACGGGCGCCGCAGTGAAGGCCACCGACATCCGCACCGGCACCGCCCTGCTGATCGCCGGGCTCACCGCGCACGGCACCACCACCGTCACCGGCCTCGACCAGCTCCAGCGCGGCCACGCCGACCTGCCCGCCAAGCTCCGCGCGCTCGGCGCCGACATCACCGAGGCCGGCCGATGACCGAGACCGGGCGGACGCTGAAGCGGATCATCGCCACCACCGATGTCCACTCCCATCTCGCCCACGCCACCGGCATGCTCGCCCACCTGCACGGCGAGCGCGAGCGGTCGCTGATCGTGGACTGCGGGGACTTCTTCGAGGGCACCGGCTTCTACCGTCTCGGCCACGGCGGCGTGGAGCGGAAGATCCTGCTCGCGCTGTACGACGTGCTCGCCCCGGGCAACCACGGCTGGAGCCACCACCTCGAGCCGGGCCTGCGGGAGTTGACGGTCTGCGCGAACGCCATCGACACGAACGGCCGCCCGCTGTTCCGTCCCCTGCACCTGGCGAAGGTCGGCGGCCGGAGGGTGGCCGTCACCGCCGTCATCAGCCCGCAGGCGTTCAGCGCGATCCCGCTCGCCCAGCGCTCCGGCCACCGCGCCACCGACCCGGTGGAGGCCCTGCGCAAGCTGCTGCTGGCCCACCACCACGAGGTGGACACCTGGGTCCTGCTCTCCCACTCCGGATTCGAGCCCGATCTGGAGCTGGCCGTCGAGTGCCCGTTCCTGGACGTCGTCTTCGCCGGGCACTGCCACAGCGACCACTACGGGCCCGAGCCGGTCGGCAGCACCCTCGTGGTCAAGGGCGCCGAGCACGGGGCCGGGTACGCGGCCGCCGAAGCGGCCCCCGCTGGCTGGACCGCCCGCACCGGCCGCTTCCCCGCCGAGGGCCCGCTCCCGGCCGAGCTGGCGGACATCGGCGAGGAGATCGAGACGCTCAAGGACCAGCTGACCGACCCGCTCGGGCCCGTCGCCGAGCGCTGGCGGAACACGGTCCCCGACCGCCGAGTGCTTCTGGAGTCCGTCGTCTCCAGGCTCCACACCGGCTTGGACGGCACGGCCGTGATCCTCAACGAGACCGCCCTGCGGCCGGCGTCGCTGGGCGAAGTACTGCGGCTCGAAGACCTGATGACCATCGAGCCGTTCGGAAACCGGCTCGTCCACGCCGACCTGCCCGAGGCGCATTCCCGGGACCTGGCCGCACTGCTGGCCCACCTGACGGAACGCGCCGGGCCGCTGGTCGTGGCTCCCGCCCTGCCCTGGCCCGGCGTCCACAGCGTGCTGACCACCGACTACCTCGCCGAGACCTTCCTGGCCGGGCAGGCCAGCAGGAGCGGACTTCCGCTCGGCCAGGCCGTCCGGCACGCCCTCACCCACACCCCGAGTGTCGAAGGAGAAGCCGAGTGATCCTCACCGGACCGGAGATCACCGCCGCCGTCCGCGACGGCCGCCTCCGCATCGCCCCCTTCGAACCCGGCCAGGTCAACCCCAACAGCTACAACGTCCGCCTCGGCCCCACCCTGCTGACCTACACCGAGGACATCATCGACGCCCACCGCCCCAACCCCACCCGGGAAGTCGAGATCGGACCGGGCGGGTTCGTCCTTGAGCCGGGAGAGCTCTACCTCGGGCACACCGTCGAGGAGGTCGGCTCCGACACCTTCGTGCCCCTGCTGTTCGGCCGCTCCTCCGTAGGCCGTCTCGGCCTGTTCGTAGAGATCACCGCCCCCATCGGCGACATCGGCTTCCACGGCCAGTGGACCCTGATGCTCGCCCCGACCCGCCCCCTGCGGGTCTACCCGGGCATGAAGATCGGCCAGATCATGTTCTTCGTCTCGGTCGGGCCAGTCGACCTCTACAGCGGCAAGTACCAAGCGGCGCTCGGCCCGCAGCCCTCCGGCTACTGGCGCGACCGCACCGGCACCGGGGCGGTGGCCTGATGATCCTCACCGGCTCCGCCATCGCCGCCGCCGTCAAGGCCAGCGAGATCACCATCGACCCCTTCGACCCCGGCCGGATCTCGCCCAACGCCTACGACTGGCGACTCGGCGAGACCTTACGGGTCTGCGAAGGCGACCTCGACGCCGCCCAGCCCACCGCCTTCACCGAGACCACCATCCCCGCCGACGGCCTCGTCCTCCGCCCCGGCGTGCTGTACCTCGGGGCGACGCTGGAGCACACCGGCTCCGAGCGGTACGCGCAGATGCTCAACGGCGACCGCACCACCGGGGCACTCGGCATCTGGGTCCACGTCTCCGCACCGCTAGGCCACGCCGGCCACGCGATCCGCTGGACCCTGGAGATCCGCGCCGCCCGGCCGGCGCGGGTCTACCCCGGCATGACCTTCGGCAAGCTGATCTTCCTCCAGACCTTCGGCGCCCCGGCCAGCTACCAGCAGCTCGGCCTCAAGTACACGGCCACCGACGGCATCGACATCTCCCGCCTCTACGAAGAGATCCCCGGAGGGACTACGTGACCTTCCCCCGCACCGACCGGCCCCTGGTGGCAACCTGCCTCGACCTGCCCTTCGGCAGCCCCGGCGGCAGCGTCGAACTCTTCCGCGACCTCTACACCGGAGCTGACGCGCTCATCCCCGCCCGCGCCTTCATGCTCCAGCCCACCGGCCGCCGTCCCACCGTCCCGCCGGGGCTCGACCTGCTGGCCGTCTCCGGCAAGACCTTGGAGGGCCCCGCCTTCCGCCGCTACGTCGCCGCCCTCCGCCGGGCCCTCGCCCGAGCTCTGGACCCGGAGCAGATTGGGGTGCTGCACCTTCAGCACCTGGCGTTCGGCGCCACCCCGGCCCTGATGCGGGCCCTGCCCCAGCACCCGCGGATAGCCCTGGTGCACGGCACCGACCTGCTGTTCGCCCAGACGCACCGGGACCAACTGCGGGTCCTGCGCGAGAGCGCCCGCCTCGCGGACGCGATCGTGGCCCCCACCGCCGCCATGGCCGACCACCTGGTCCGCCTCGCGCCCCAGACCGACCTCCGCAAGATCCACCACATCCCGTGGGGCATCCCCGACCACCTGATCAGCATCGTGCCGACGCCGGCCAAGCGAGCCCCCGGCCAGCACCTGCGGCTGCTGTACGCCGGGCGGCTCACCGCGGAGAAGGGCGGCGACGTCCTCATCAAGGCACTCTCCGCCACGAAAGGGGTGGAGCTGAGCGTCGCCGCCCCGCGCGCGGAGTTCAGCACGCTCCAACCCGCGCTCCGCCAAGCTGCTGTCCAGGCCCGCTACCTCGGCTGGCTGAGCCGCCCCCAGCTGTGGAAGACGTTCGCCGACCACGACGCCCTCGTCATGCCCTCCACCACCCTGGAGGCCATGGGCCTGGTCGCCCTCGAAGCCCAGGCGTGCGGCCTGCCCGTCCTCTACCAGCCCGTGCCCGGCCTGAACGAGGCCCTCGGCAGCTCCGCCCTGGCCACCGACTTCACCGACACCACCACGCTCACCCGGGACCTGGAACGGCTGCGGACCTCGCCCACCCTGCTGGCCGCCCTGCGAAGCGCCGGCCTGGCGAACGCGGCCCGCTACCCGCTCAGCACCACCGCCGCCGCGCTGACCGACCTCGGCAAGCAACTGCTCTGAGCACGGCTTCGCGCCGAAGCCCACTCCGCCCCGGCCGGCTCACTACGCTGGCCGGGGCGGACGTCCACAGTGATTCGGGGAGACGATGACACCCAGCACCGACCGCATCCACCAACTCCTGGCCGACGGAGTCCAAGGCCGCGCCTACCCCGGGGCGGTGTGGGCCGTCGGCGACGCGACCGGCACCCACGCGAGCGGCACCGTCGGCGTCCTCGACCCCGCACGGCCCGACGAGCCGATGCGGGCGGACACCCTCTTCGACGTCGCCAGCCTCACCAAAATCCTCGCCGTGTGGTCCACCATCGGCACCCTCTGGCAGGACGGCCTACTGCCACTGGACGAGCCGCTCGGCATCTTCTGGCCCGAGGTCACCGGACACCCCCTCGGCCGGGCCACCGCACGGAACCTGCTGACCCACACCGCCGGAGTACCGCTGCGGGCCCAGCTGAAGAACCTCTACGGCACCGACCCGGCCGCCATCCGCACCGGCGTCCTGCACGAGGCCGCGCACCGCCCGCCCGGCGAGGCCGTCGAGTACACCGACCGGGCCGCCCTCATCCTCGGCTACCTCGCCGAACACCTCTCCGGCCAGTCCCTCGACCAACTCGCCACGACACGGATCTGGGCACCGCTCGGCATGAGCGCCACCCGCTTCGGCCCGCTGCCCGCCGACCAGGCCGCCCTCGCCGCTCCGACCGAACTCGACCCGGACACCGGCACCCACCTCCAGGGCACCGCCCACGACTTCTCCGCCCGCCTCCTGAACGGGGTGTGCGGCATCGCCGGAGCCTTCTCCACCGCCGGCGACCTCTCCCGCTTCCTGCGCTACATGCTCGACCCCGCCACCGCTGCCAACACGCCCGGCTTCGGCCCCGGATGGACAGAGGAGTCACTGACCGTCCAGACCGGAGCACTGGAGCCCGTCCGCGGCCTGTTCTGGCACCCCGCCCCCGGCACCGACCCGACCGACCACGTCTGGGTGCACTACGGCTTCACCGGCACCGGCATGTGGATCTCACCCAAGCTCGGCACCTGGGCCGTCCTGCTGACCAACAAGCTCTACTACACCCGCGACCGCGAACCCCTCACCGGCATCCGCAACCACTTCCGCAAACTCGTCTTCAGCTGACAGCCCTCTCGCCGCCGGACAGCAGGTGGCGAGAGCGGGTCATCAAGCCCCATAGCTCGACGATATCCACCGAAGCCACACCCACCGGGCTTCGGGCGGAACTGGTGTGGCAGCCCGGATCCGACCAGATGCCTCCCCCGCCGGACAGCCAGAAGCACTCACGGCGACCTGCCGGAGATCACCCAGGGAGCGGCCACTACGGTATGGGGAAGCCCTCTGGCGACACTGCGGACATGACTGACGGCAGGTTCCGGGCCGCGGCAGACCCGCCGTCGAGGCAGGAACGAGGGGATCGGAGGGCGGACACTACGGGCCCGGTGAAAGAGCGGCATGCCAGCATGGACCCCGACTTATGGTAGGGGGACGGCATGACAGCTCAGACACGATGGCGGCCACGGCGGCTGCCCGCCGTCCCGGTACCGCTCGAGGGCGAGTCCCTGCACAGCTGGCTCGCGGCGCTGGCCAGACTGAACGAGACCGGGATCGGCCCGGTCATGGCGGCCCTGCACCTGCCCGCGTCGGCCAACCCCGGCTTCGCGCTTCGCAAGGCCGTGCGCGGTCTCACCGCCTACCAGACGGGAGCGGTCGCCGCGGCCACGGGCCTGCCCGAAGACCGGGTCAGCCGGCTCACCTTCGCTTCCTATCTGTCGGGACTGCGCAAGGTCCGGCCGCTGCCGGACGGCCTGCCGGAACGGCCCCGGACTGCGAGCATCGACATCCACGAGAAGAACCACGCCGACACGATCCGCCGTGACCACATCGTCCCCGACGGGCAGGCCAAGGTGTGTCCGAGCTGCATCGACGAGGACGACGGGCGCTGGCCGCTGGCCTGGATGCTGCCGTGGTCTGTGGTGTGCCCGCGCCATCACCGCTTCCTCGTGGCGGCATGCGAGTGCGGCGCTCGGCCCAGGGCGCTCGGCTGCCTCGACGGCCGGAACTGGACGTGCCCCGGCCGCAAGATCAACGGGCGGCTGACGGCCTGCGGCCAGCTCCTGCGGGACCTGCCGGCCGGGACCTTCTCCGACCCGGCGCTGGCCGACGCGCAAGCCTGGCTCCTGCAACTGCTTGACCCGCTCGGTGAGCGAGGAGAAGCGGAAGGCGTCACACCGGACGACGTCAACGCCATGGTGCTGCTGTGCACCGAGCGTGGCTTCGTGACGAACCTGGCCGGACTCGACCCTCCCGTCAAGGAGGCGTTCGAGACGCACATGAGGACGAACGAGCGGAACATGTGGCGCCGCGGCGGCAGCAGCAGAGGACGCCGCGGATACTCGCCCGACCCGCACGTCATCGCCGCCGGCCTGCGGATGGCCGTGGCGATCCTGGCCGCCGACGACCCGCTGGAGGAAGCCCGCAGGTTTCTGCCGGTGGACATCGCGGGCGTGATGGGTGTCAGGGCCATCTCCGACTGGCTGCGCAAGGACACGCAGTGGACCGCCATGAGCCTGGTCGGACCCCGGTACGTTCCGCTGGCCGCGGCCGTCCTGAACCCCGAGGGTGCCAGGGTGCCGCGTACGGGCTTCATGCTGGCCCACCCCCGGGGACGGATGAGCTTGTGGTCGGCGTTCGACGCCGATTGATCGCCACCGATCGCCCGGCGGCCCAGGGGGCGCGTCCCGCTCCCGACCTCGCTGGTCGCTCCGCTCCATGGAGTTCGGGTCCACCGACTGCTGCGGACGGCTGACCCGTCGAGGCCGGTGCCGACGATCTCGACGGATCGCGGAGCGAGCACGGCGGACGAAGCCGCCGGGGCCCGTCAGCTGCGGGGGAACAGGTCGCTCACCTCGACGCCGAGAACCCGGGCGACGCCGGGAAGGCGGTCGGCCGCGATGCTGTGGCGGCCGGCCTCGACACCGGCGTAGAAGGACCGGTCCAGGCCGATCGCGCGGGCGGCACCGCTCTGGCTCAGCCCCGCCTGCTCGCGAAGCGCCCGCAGCCGCTTGCCGAAGGCGACGCGGTAGGGCTCGTCTTCCGGGCTCGTCTCGGGTGTGTCCACCCCAGAAAGCTACCGCGAGCCGACCTGTAGCATATTTCCATCAATCGGGGGGAGGTCCGATGGGTGTGCCGGTATCGATCGCCCAGCCGGGCTCGGGGTCCGTCGCGCACCGGCTGGCGCTGGTGCCGCGGGCAAGACGGCTTCCGGCTGTTCCGGTGCCGGTGGAGGGGGAGGCGTTCGCGTCCTGGATCGACCGGACGGCCTTCGAGCTCGGGGTCGGCCCCGGCCTGCTGGCCCAGCGGCTCGGTCTGGAATGCCGCCCGTCCAGTGCGACCACCCGACCGCTGCTGTTCGGGATCATGCTCACGGCGGAGAGCCTACGCGGGGTCCAGGAGGCGACCGGCCTGGCCGCGGACCGGTTGCGGGCAATGCATCTAGAGCACTACGCGGGCGGCGCCCTGGACTTCACCGGCCTGTACGCGCCGTCCGAGTCCTCGGTGCGGTCCTGGGCGATCCGCGAGTGGGCCCAGGTGCACTCCAGCCGGGCCTGCCCGCGCTGTCTGGCCGAGGGGACGGCGTGGCCGCTGTGGTGGCGGCTTCAGACGGCAGCTGTGTGCCCGCGCCACTCGTGCCTGCTGGCCGACTCCTGCCCGGCGTGCGGCATCCGGCTCCGGCGGGGAAACGCTGGCCATCCGCGAGGTCTGCTGTCCAGGCCTGGCGCGCTCGATCCGACTCTGTGCGGCAACCGGGTGCCTGGCTCGCCCGAGGTCGGCGGGTTGTGTCCCCAGCCGTTGGCCGAGATCGAGGCATCCAAGGTCCACCCGGCGCTGGTGCAGGCTCAGAACCGCGTTCTGGCCGCTGCTGCCTTCCGCCAGCCGCAGCTGCTGGGCGAGCAGGTCACCGCCGCCGAGTGGTTCGCCGCCCTGCGGCTGCTGGTCGCCATCGCGCGGCGCGCGGCGAGCGCGGAGGACCTGAACGGTTGCGAGACCATGCCGCCCGCGGCCCGGGAATCGCTTGCAGCAGCCCTCCGGCACCACCGGTCGGCGGCCAGAGGTGGGATGCACGCCGTGCTGCGGGCGGGCCCGGCCGAGGCCGCAGAAGCGGCCGGACTGCTCGCGCTCGTCGATCCGGTTATGGCCTGCCCGGACCCCACGCAGGCGCGAGACTTGCTGGCACCGTGGGTGACGGTGATGGCCGAGCAACGGCGCGCCGCGAAGGGCGCCGATCGGTTCCGGGGCTTGCCGCGTCCCCGACTGCTGGACGAACTGCTGGCCGAGGCAATGCCCCGCTCGAACAGGGTCGCCGGAGCGCTGACCCACCGCCGAAACCTCCCAGCGCCGCCCCTGCACCTGCACCAGATACCCCACCTGGTCGGCGAGAGCGAATACGCCGAACTCATCGCCGAGCATCTGCCCGCCACCGCGCCCACCTCCGGGCGACGGCTCGCCGCCCTCGCCGTGGCCCGACTGTGCGGGGCGGGCAGCTGGCCCGAGGCCGCCGCCCTGCTCGACATGGACGCCCGCCGCGCGGCCCGGGTCAGCGACACGCTGGTGCGCCGAATCAACGACGCCGGCGCCTTCTGGAAGGCCGTCCGCCTCCTGGCCGAGCGGATGCGCGCGAGCGGACCGGTCGACTACCAGACGCGCCGCACGCTGCTGGTCGGCCTGACCGAGGTACCGCACCGCGTGCTGTTCGCCATCCTCCACCCGCTCGGCCGGGACGTGACCCGCCAGCGGCAGCGGCACGCCGCCGCCTGGGTGTGGCAGCAGCTGACCGGCGGCGACGTGCGGGAAGCCCCCGCGTACCGGCACGGCTGGACGGGAGCGAGCGAGGAGTCGGTCCGGGAGGGCTGCCGGCGCTTCGCCGCCCGCCTCCCGCCCCAGGCCGCCGACGCCCTCACCGCCTGGGGCGAAGAACTGCTGAATCAGCATCAGGGAAGGGCACGATGACTCGCCGACGCACCGTCAGACCTATCGGTCTGGCACTGGGCCAGGTCCTGGTCCGCTACTGCGACCAGGGGGGCAATGAGCGGCTGGTGGCGGCTGCGGACGCCGCCCGGCTGCGGTTCGAGGACGGCCTGCCGGTACGGGACATCCCCTCCTACGCAGGCCAGCAGCACACCCCCGGCGAGCTCTGGTTCGCCACCAGCGACCGGTTCCTGGCCTACGAGTCCTACCTGGAGTCGAAATGGATGAAGCTCCTCGACTTCGACCCTGACGTGGCCGACCTCGCGGCCCAGCCGTTCGAACTCGAGGGCCGCGACCAAGGCGGAGTGTGGCGGCACACCCCCGACCTCTTCGCCCGCCTTGGGGACGGGACGGTGCGGCTGCTGGACGTGAAAGCGGACCGGTTCTTGCCCCACCTCGACGTCGCCCGCCAGCGGATCAGGACCGCGGCCGTGTGCGAGGCCATGGGCTGGGACTACGAGATGGTCGGCGAGCCCGATCCCCTGCGCTGGGAGAGCGTGAAGTGGCTGGCCGGGTACCGCCGCCCGTCACTGGCCGCCGACGAACTCGCCGCACCGCTGCTCGAACTCGCCGCCGACCCGGTCACCATCGGGGACCTGTTGGCCTTCCAGAGCGCACCGGACATCGCCCGCGCGGTGGTCTACCACCTCATGTGGCACCACCGCCTGGCCTTCGACATCACCAAGCCCCTGCGGGACCACACGCTGGTGTGGTCCCGCCCAGCCCCGGAGACGCGCCCGTGAATACCCACCGCATGACCGTCGGCGACTGGATCGCGTTCGAGGACGAGCGCCACCAGGTCGCCGGCCTCGACGGCCTCACCGTCCGGCTGCGGTCCGAGACTGGCCGGCTCCAGGTCATCCTGCTGTCCGAGGTACTGACAGACACGACCTTCCAGGCATCCGTCGCACCCCCGGACACCGCAGACACTGCGGAAGGCGCGGACGACCTGGCCGCCCTCGACCCGGGCGGCATCCTCGCCTCCATCGACAAGGGCCTGGTCAAGGACGCGGTGGAGCGAGAGGCGGACCTGCTGGAAGCGATGACCGGATACCGCTCCGGCGACCCACTCGACGCGCTGCCGGGCGAGCCCCGCGCCGAGTACACCCCCGACCTGCCGCTGACCGAACGGGTCGCCGCCAAAGCGCGCGAGCGCGGAGTCAGCGAGCGGTGGATTTGGAAGCAGTGGGCCCGGCGCCAGGAGCAGGGCCTGTGGGGACTGGTGGACAAGCGCCGGGCCAAGCTGAGCAACCCACTCAAGAACGTCCCGGCGGAGGTCATCCAGGCCATCCGGGACCAAGCCGAGGCTGAACGCCTCGACAGCACCGCGACCATCGGCAACCGGTTCCTGCGACGCACCCAGCAGCGGCTCGACGCCCAGCACGGCGAGGGAGCCTTCACGCTACCCGAACGTGACGCCTTCCGAAGGATCGTCAAGAACCTGCTCGGCGGCCGTGTTACCGAACCCGCCTACCGCCGGGCCACAGCTGCCAACCAGCCTGACCGCACCTTCGGCAACGTCATCGCCCACCGCCCGGGCGAGGTCGTCATGCTCGACACCACCCCGCTGGACGTCCTCGCCTTCGACCCGGAGACCGCTAAGACCCACAGGGTCGAACTCACGATCGCCATCGACGTCGCCACCCGCTCGATCCTCGCCTGGCGGCTCACCCCCGAGGGAACCAAGGCCATCGACATCGGCCTGCTGCTGGCCGACGTGATGACCCCCGAGCCCATGCGCCCGGCCTGGGCGGAGGCCCTGCGCTACCAGGTCCTGCGGATCCCCTACGACCGGAAGCTGACCATCGACGAGCGCCTGGCCGAAGCCGCCGCCCGCCCTGTGGTCTACCCCGAGACGCTGCTGTACGACCATGGCAAGCCCTACAAGAGCGAAGTCGTCCAACGCGCCTGCCACCGCTGGAAGATCGACCTCCAGGACGCGCGCAAGCTCAAGCCGACCGACAAACCGCACGTCGAGCGGCTGTTCGGCACGATCCGTCAGCAGTTCTCCGAGCACGTCGCCGGCTACAAGGGCAACAACACCGCCAACCGCGGACGCACCGCCGAGGATCAGGCGCGCTGGACCATCGACGAACTCGCGGAGTTCTTCGCCGAGTACGTCGTGGCGGTCTACCAGCGGAAAACCCACCGGGGCCTCCACCTGCCCGGTTTCCCGGACATCCGCGTCTCGCCCAACGAGGCGTACCGCCAGGCCCTCGGCTCGGCCGGCTACGTGGACTGCCCGCGCGATCCGAACCTGTACTACGAACTACTGCCGATCGAGCGTCGGGTGATCCACCCCTACGGCGTTGAGATCGACCACCTCGTCTACAACGACGACATCCTCTACGGCTACCGGGGCTCCAAGTCCGACTACCCGGACGGGCTGTGGCCCATCCGCTCCGACCCCCGCAACCTCCTGCACGCCTACTTCCTCGACCCCGCCACAGGGAAGTGGCACGTCCTCACCTGGACACACGCCACCGGTGAACACCAGCCGTTCACTGACATCACCCTTCGCGAGGCCAAGCGGTACATCGCCGCCCGCGGCAAGACCCCGGACGACCAGGACGCGATCGCCGAAGCCCTCGTCGCACTGCAGAACCGCATGGACGCCCCCGAGACGTGGACGGCCGACCGCAAGCGCAAGATCCGCGACCGTCACCGGGCCGCCGCCCAAGCTGCCGATATGCAGCGCGCCGAGCCTCCCGCCAACTCGCCGACCCTGCACGTCATTTCCGACGTCGAACCGGATGGTGAACCGGAAGGCGAAGAGGGCGCCTTCTGGGGCGATCTGGACCTGACCACCATCAAGCCCGCTGAGATCTGGGCCCCGAGCACCCGACAGGACCGCTGATGTTCACCACTTTCGGCTTCGCGCACCCCGGCCTCGCCGAGCCCCGCACCAAGGAGGAATGGCGGGCCTACCTGGCCATGGAGGCTCCACAGCGGCCCTTCATGCCCGCGCACGCGCAGTACTTGCGGATGACCCCTGAGGAGCGCGAGGACTTCAACGACGAGCGGGACGACTTCCACAGCGCGCTCGAGCTCGTGCGCACCCGGCAGATGCGCCGGCTGCACGCCGCCTTCGCCCGCCGGATGAAGGTCAACCGGAACCAGGCGCCCGGAGCCAGGCGCGGCATCGTCCTGGACGGCCCGGCGACCATCGGCAAGAGCACCCTGGTCAAGCTCTTCGCCAAGGACTACGAACTCAAGCTCCGCAAGCGCTACCCCAAGAAGTTCGCCGCGAGCTACGAAGTCGACGGCTACCTCGTCGACTACACCCCCGTCGTGTACCTCAACATCCCGAGTCAGGCCACCCCGAAGGACCTGTCCGTCCTGCTGGCCGAGTACATGGCCATGGTGATGCGCTCCGGAGCGACCAAGACCGAGGTCACCAACGGCCTGCTGAAGAACCTGAAGCTGGCGGGCACCGAGCTGGTCATCATCGACGATGTCCACTTCCTGGACCTGTCCGCCAAGGAGGGCAAAGTCGTCAACGACCACCTGAAGTACCTGGCCAACCACGTCGCGGCCACGTTCATCTACACCGGCGCCAACCTCAACACCAGCGGCCTGTTCCTCGAAGGCCAAGGCAGCACCCGGGCCACCCAGACCTCGGGTCGAAACACCCTCCACCACATGCGGAAGTTCGGAACCACGAAGACGGACAAGATCGCCTGGGTCGAGGTCGTGGCCGCACTGGAGAGCACCCTCGCCCTGTATCGGCACAAGCAAGGCCAACTCGCCGCCCTCTCGCCGTACCTGTACGAGCGAGCCGGTGGCAGCATCTGCGGCCTCTCCGACCTCATCCGCGAATCAGCCATCGAAGCCGTCGTCTCTGGTGAGGAAGCTATCACCAAGAAGTTGATGGACACGGTCCAGCTCAGCCAGATGGCGGAACTTGAGTACCAGGCGACCAGGCCCAAGCAGCGCCCGACCCGTTCGAAGGCACAGGCGGTTGCCTCAGCAAGCTGACGTACTGAACTATTGAATGCGCAGCCCTGTATGGCTATGCCTGTATGTGAATAGTTCAGTGCACAGGTCAGAGTTCCTGTGCACTGAACTATTCACTGTCGCCCGACAGCGGTTGCGGGACGGTGCACGCCAACACGGCGGCGGACGTCCCGGCCCGGCTGGAGGCGCTCGGCTCGCAGGCCGGGCTCGACCGCCTGTCGCTCCACAGCCAACTCCGGGCGGCGCTGGACGTGGTGATCCACCTGGTCCGGGACCAGCGGACCGGACGGCGGCGGGTGGCCGAACTGCACATGCTGATCGGCGACGAACGGGGGCTCGCGGTGACGGCTCCGGCGGTCACGTTCACGGCTCGGGGAGAAGCCCTGCCGGGGCCGGGCTGGGAGCGGCTGCGGCGCCGCTGCGCGGAGCGGGGCGTGGGGTTGCCGGATCTGACGGTGTCCTCGGACACGGCGCCGGCCCCGGCCGCAGGTGCGGTCGAGGCCGGCGCCGGGTTGGCGGGCATGGCGTCGGAGCCGGGCGAGGTGGCGGGATGAGCCTTCGGCAGATGGAGCTGATCTGGGCACTGGCGCTCGGAGGGATCGCGGTCGCGGCCTGGTGCCTGTTGCAGAGCGGGGCCAGGACGGTCCTGGAGGGCGGCGTGGCCGGCCACCGAGGGAGGGGGCGGACATGACGCCCGGTCACATCCTGGTGGCCGCCGGAGCGGGCGGTGTCGCGGTCGGCCTCTGGCTGGGGCTGCGACGGCGGGCCAAGGTGGCCCTCCGGGCGCGCTCCCTGCTCGGGGCGGCGGTGGCGAGCCGTGACCTGCGCGGTCGGATGGTGGAGCTCGCCACGGCCCGGCCACCCTGGCTGGTGGTCGAACTCCTGCTGGTACCGGTGGGGTTGGTGGCCGGTCGGCTCACCGACTCACCGGTGCCGGTGCTGCTGGCGGTCGCGGGGGTGGTGCCGCTGCGGCGTTGGCTGGCCAGGCGACGCAGGGCGGCCGAAGCGCGGCGGCGGGCCTCCGCGGTGATCGAGCTCTGCGAGGGGCTGGCCGCCGAGCTCCGCAGCGGCGCGACGGCCGGCCAGGCGCTGACCATCGTGATGAGCCGCCCTTCAGGGCTGAGAGCGGGGCTCGGTGCCGAGCCCGCAGCGCGGCTGACGGCCGGGAGGTACGGAGCTGACATCCCGGCGGCGCTGCGCCTGATCGCCGAACTGCCCGGTGGCCGGGGCGCGGCGGCGCTGGCCGCCTGCTGGCAGGTCACGGCGGAGAGCGGCACCGGGCTCGCCCCGGGGCTCGACCAACTCGCCGACGCGCTACGGGCGGAGCGGGTGCTGGTGGAGGAGATCACGGGAGAGCTGGCGGGGCCGCGGACCACCATCGCCGTACTGGCCGCCCTGCCGGTGGTCGGCCTGGTGCTGGGTGCTGCGCTCGGCGCGGACCCGGTCCGCATCCTGCTGCACACCCCAGCCGGTCTGGCCTGTCTGGTGGCCGGCGCGCTGTTGGAGGCGGCCGGACTGGCGTGGACGGCGAGGATCGTCCGGGCCGCCGAGGACGCACCGGGGCGACGGGAGCGCAAGAAGCGGCGTGGCAGTGCTCGGAGGGAGGCGGAGAAGCCCGGGGAGCCGTGGGGAGAGCGGGATCGCTGCGGCATCTCCCGGACCGGTCCCGACGGCCGGGCGCAGGACCAGTGGGTCGGGCGGAGTGCCCTGCCCGTGCAGGCCGAGGTTGCCTGGTGAGGCGGGAGTTGGCGCTGCCGCTGGTGTTCGGCGGGCTGGCGGCGGTCACCGTCGGGGCGGGCGCCGTCCAGGCCCTCCGGGGCTGGGCGGTCCGACGGCGGATCAGGAAGTGGCAGCGCGCCACCGGGAGCCGGCACGTGCGGCGGCTGGACGGTGGACGGCTCGGCAGAGCCGTGGCCGCACGCGGTGTCAGCAGGGCGGTGCTGCTGGAGCGCGTGCTGCCGGTGGTGGCGGGAGTGATGGCAGTGGGGTTGGTGGGTGGCCCGGCCGGCCTCGTGGCTGGGCTGCTGACGGGGCTGGCGGCGCGCAGATGGCTGCCCCGGGTCCGCTCGCCGACCGCTCGCCGGGTGGCCGTGGAGCAGGACCGCCTGACTCGGCAACTCCCGCTCACCGCCGAACTGCTGGCCGCCTGCCTCGGCGCCAGCAGCTCCCCGGCCACCGCCGCGGCGGCCGTGTCCGAGAGCGTCGACGAGCCGATGAGCGGCCGATTGGCTTCCGTGGCATCCGAGTTGACGCTCGGAGCGCCGCCCGAGGTGTGCTGGGAGCGCCTCGGAGCCGACTGTCCCTCACTCGCCCCGCTGGCCCGCTGCCTGGTCCGCACGAGCCTCAGCGGCGCCCCGCCCACGGCCCCGCTGACCAGCTTGGCGCACGCACACCGGGCCACCGCCTCCCGAGCCGCCCACGCCCGGGTGCGGCGGGCCGGGGTGCTGGCCACGGCACCGCTCGGCGTCTGCTTCCTCCCCGCCTTCGTGCTGGTGGGAGTAGTGCCCGTGGTGATGGGCCTGACCTCGTTGTTCGCCGCTCGGGCCTGAAAAACCATTCCTGACGACAGAGGAGTTCTGCCATGACCGTACGCGCTGCCCGCACTATCCATCCCTACCGTGAGGTCCGAGTCCGCCAGCCCATCGGCGACAGCCGTCGGACCCGGGTGCTGATGCGCCGCAGGAGGAGGTGGCTGACCATCCGCATCCGCCGTCTGCGGACCGCCCGGAGCGACGCCGGAATGACCACTGCGGAGTACGCGGTGGGGACGGTGGCGGCCTGCGGGTTCGCCGCCCTGCTGTACAAGGTGGTGACCAGCGGCGCGGTCTCCGGTGCCATCAGCGAGCTGCTCAACCGGGCACTCCATGCCGTCTGACGATCCGTCGGCCCTGGGCGGGCAGGCCATGCCCGCCCAGGTCGCGCCGGTCCAGGCCCTGCCGGCCCAGCTCGTGCGCAGCATCGGGGCGTGGCGGTCGGGCGGTCCGGGGCGCGGCGGTAGCGGTAGCGGACGGCGGGCGGAGCGCGGATTCGTGACGGCCGAGACGGCGGTCGCCCTGCCGGCCCTGGTCTTCCTGGTGGCGCTGCTGATCTGGGGTGTGGTCGCGGCGGCCGCGCAGATCAAGTGCGTGGACGCCGCTCGGATCGGTGCCAGAGCGGCCGCTCGGGGCGACGCCGGCGCGGCAGGGCTGGCCCGGGCGGCCGCACCACCGGGAGCACGGGTCTCCGTCTCGGTCGGAGGCGACACCGTCCGGGTCACCGTCGAGGCGCCGAACCCGGCGCCCGGGCGGCTCGGCGGGATGCTGTCGGTCCGGCTGCGCGCCGAGGCGGCAGCGGCCCGGGAGGACGTGATCGGTGCGGAGGGAGGTGGTGGGCCGTGGCCGGCCTGAATGAAGCAGAGCGGGACGAAGCGTTGGTCGGCGATGTGCGCCCGGTCGTCATCGGCACTCGGGCAGAGGGCAGTTGGGCTGGCTCTCGGCGGATGGCGGCCGACCGGGGCTCGGCGACGATCTGGCTGGTCTCGCTGGCGATGCTCGGCTGCGTCGTCTTCTCCGCCAGTCTGGCGGTGGGCGCGGTGGTGTCCGCCAGGCACCGGGCGGAGTCCGCCGCCGACCTGGCCGCGTTGGCTGCCGCCGGGCACCTCATGGTGGACGAGGACGGCGGCTGCGGCAGGGCGGCCCGGATCGCCGGTGAGCACCGGGCCCGGC
The DNA here is from genome assembly GCF_055584905.1 of Kitasatospora sp. NPDC088742. Classification (NCBI taxonomy): domain Bacteria; kingdom Bacillati; phylum Actinomycetota; class Actinomycetes; order Kitasatosporales; family Streptomycetaceae; genus Kitasatospora; species Kitasatospora sp. NPDC088742. The sequence goes on from NZ_JBVJLD010000030.1 coordinate 78,276, forward strand.
TGGTGAGTTGTGAGGTCCGGGAGAGCATCGATGCGGTGGACGTGGTGGTGGAGGTCCGGGTCGCGAGGGTCCTCATGCCCGTCGGTCCGGCGCGGGCGCGATCGAGGGCGGGGCCGGTGTGGGCCTGGGGCGACGACGCGGTCGGCTCCACCGCCATCGCTCCCTCTCCGCGCAAGCTCACTCCGGTTGGACCTGCCCCGGCCCTACCGGCCTCTGCCCCACCCCCAGCGTCCACCTCCCCGGTACGCGTCGTGCGCGGCTGCGCTAGCGGTGCGGATGAGGCGACGAGGCGTCAGTTGCCCTCCGACGCTTGCCGGCCAGGGGCGCCCGCCAGCAACACGTCCAGCAGCCGTACCGCCGTCGCCTTGTCCAGCGGGTCGTTCCCGTTGCCGCACTTCGGTGACTGCACGCACGACGGGCACCCTCGCTCGCACTCACAGGCCGCGATGGCCTCACGGGTCGCGGTGAGCCACTGCTCGGCGCCGTGGAAGCCGCGTTCGGCAAAGCCGGCCCCGCCCGAGTGGCCGTCGTACACGAAGACCGTCGGTAGGCCGGTGTCCGGGTGCAGCGGCACCGAGACCCCGCCGATGTCCCAGCGGTCGCAGGTTGCGAAGAGCGGGAGCAGGCCGATCGAGGCGTGCTCCGCCGCGTGCGCGGCGCCGGGGAGTTGGTCGAACGGGATGACCGCGTCCAGCAGTTGGTCCTCGGTGACGGACCACCAGACGGCGCGGGTGCGCAGCGTCCGGGGCGGGAGGTCGAGCTTGCTCTCGCCGAGGATCTCGCCGGTGGAGATGCGCTTGCGCAGGTACCCGACCACCTGGTTGACCACCTCCACCGAGCCGAAGCAGAGCCGGGCCTCGCCCCATTCGACGGTGGTGTCGGTGGAGAGCACGGAGATGGAGGTGATGTCCCTGGCGGAGGTGGTGTAGGGCGGGTCGGCCCGTTCGACGAGGGCGACCGAGGTCTCCAGGTCGAGGTCCTGCACCAGGTAGCTGCGGCCCTGGTGGAGGTGGACCGCTCCGGTGTGCACGGTGGTGTGGGCGGCGGCCGCGTCCACGGTGCCGAGCAGCCGGCCGGTCGAACCCTCCACGATCTGAACGGGGTTGCCGCCGCTTCCCCTCAGGTCCACGGCGTCGGCGGCCCGCTCCCGGCGGGTCCAGTACCAGGAGCCGTCCGTCCGTCGCCGGAGCAGGCCGCGCTTCTCCAGCACCGGCAGCAGCGGTTCGGCGGACGGGCCGAACAGCGTCAGGTCCTCGGCGCCGAGCGGGAGTTCGGCGGCGGCCGCGCACAGGTGCGGGGCGAGCACGTGGGGGTTGTCCGGGTCGAGGACGGTGGCCTCGACCGGGGTGTCGAACAGGGCCTCCGGGTGGTGCACCAGGTAGGTGTCCAGCGGGTCGTCCCGGGCGATCAGCACGGCGAGCGCCCCCTGGGCCTCGCGACCGGCCCGTCCGGCCTGCTGCCAGAGCGAGGCGCGGGTGCCGGGGTAGCCGGCCATCAGGACGGCGTCCAGACCGGAGACGTCCACGCCGAGTTCGAGCGCCGAGGTGGAGGCCAAGCCGAGCAGACGGCCGGAGTGCAGGGCCTGTTCGAGCCCTCGGCGCTCCTCGGCCAGGTAACCGCCACGGTAGGCGGCGACCCGGGAGGCGAGCGGGCCGCCGAGCTGCTCCTGGGCCTGGAGGGCGACCAGTTCGGCGGCCCGCCGGGAGCGGACGAAGACCACCGTGCGGGTGCCCTGTTCGACCAGTTCGGTCAGCAGGTACCCGGCCTCGGCGGTGGCGGTGCGGCGCACCGGTGCGCCCTGCTCGCCGACGTTCTCGGTGAGCGGAGGCTCCCAGAGGGCGAAGACCAGCGGCCCGCGCGGTGAGGCGTCGTCGGCCACCGCCACCGCCGGCAGGCCGGTCAGCCGCTGCGCGGTGACGGCGGGGTCGGCGGTGGTGGCGGAGGCGAGCAGGAAGGTGGGGGAGGAGCCGTAGCGGGCGCAGAGCCGGCGCAGCCGCCGCAGCACCTGGGCGACGTGCGAGCCGAAGACGCCCCGGTAGGTGTGGCACTCGTCGATGACCACGTACTTCAGGGTCTTGAGGAAGGAGGCCCAGCGCGGGTGCGCGGGCAGTATCCCCCGGTGCAGCATGTCGGGGTTGGTCAGGACGTACGAGGCGTACTGGCGCACCCACTCGCGTTCCTCGAACGGGGTGTCACCGTCGTAGAGGGCGGCTCGCACCCGGCTGGGGGCGAGTTCGGCGGCGCGGCGGCGCTGGTCGGCTGCGAGGGCCTTGGTCGGTGCCAGGTAGAGCGCGGTGGCGCCACGCCCGTTGCGCGCCTCGGTGCCGCTGAGCAGGTCACTGAGGACCGGTGCCAGGTAGCCGAGCGACTTGCCGGATGCGGTGCCTGTGGCCAGGACCACAGTTTGGCCCGATTTGGCCAATTCCATCGCCTCGGCCTGGTGGGCCCACGGCTCCGTGATGCCGAGTTCCCGGGCGGCCGCCACGATTTCGGGCCGGATGCCTTCCGGCCACGGTGCGTACCGGGCGGGCCGGGCCGCGATGTGCTCCGTATGGGTGAGGCGGTCGGCCCGGCCACGGCTGGTGGACAGGGCGGCCAGCAGGGCCTCTGGCTGGTGGTGACGGGGCGGCATGAGCAGCCAGTGTGTCACTGCGGTGGCGGAGAATCGCGCCAAGCCATCGTGCGGGCATGGTCACAGGTGGTTGAATGAAGCCGTGACGGCCGCATGGCCGAGGGTTGCATCGCCGCGCTTTCACGAGAAAATCCAGCGGCCGTGCCGTGCCCGGCCTTGCGACCAAGCGGTGGCGGCCATCCGGCCGAGGATCGCAATGACGTAGCAAGGCAAGGTGCTGGAGGTTCCGTGGACCTGTCCCTGTCGACCCGCACTGTCGGCGACCGTACGGTCGTCGAGGTTGGCGGCGAGATCGATGTGTACACCGCCCCCAAGCTGCGCGAGCAGCTGGTCGAGCTCGTCAACGAGGGCAACTACCACCTGGTCGTCGACATGGAGGGCGTGGACTTCCTGGACTCGACCGGTCTCGGTGTCCTGGTCGGCGGTCTCAAGCGCGTCCGCGCGCACGAGGGTTCGCTCCGCCTGGTGTGCAACCAGGAGCGCATCCTGAAGATCTTCCGGATCACCGGTCTGACCAAGGTCTTCCCGATCCACACCTCGGTGGACGACGCGGTCGCGGCGAACGACTGACGGGTGCTCAGGCACCCTCGCCTGGTGGACTGACCAGGCGTCAGGGCCGTTCCGGCACGGGCCGGGCGGTGCTGATCAGCCGTCAGAGCGGTGGTTCGGGGCTCCGGTTCCGATCGCTCCCGTTCGGCGGCGCTCATAGAAGCTCACTCGCGCACCGGCGGGGCCACTACGGCCCCGCCGGTGGCGGATGGTGGGCGACTGCCCCGGCGCGGCGCCGTCCGGCCCGCGCGAGCCCGGGGTGCGATCCCGGGCACGATCCCGGAGGGGAAGACAATGGCAACGGTCGAACTTCGGTTCAGCGCACTTCCCGAGCACGTGCGGACGGCCCGTCTGGTGGCCGCGGCGGTGGCGAGGCGCGCCGGAGTCGATGAGTCGGTGCTCGACGAGGTCCGGCTCGCGGTCGGCGAGGCCTGCTCGCGGGCGGTCGGCCTGCACCAGCGCGGCGGTGTCGACGGCGCGGTCCGGGTGGCGCTCACCGATCAGGAGAAGCGTTTCCTCATCGAGGTGGAGGACGAGGCCGGCACGGCCGGCCTGCCGCCGGTCGGCAGCGACGCCGAGGAGGCCGGGGAGGACGCCGAGGACGCGCTCGGACTGGCGGTGATCACCGGCCTGGTCGAGGACGTCGAGGTGACCTCGGGGGCCAGTGGCGGGCTGATCCGGATGAGTTGGCCGCTGCTGCCGGAGCTCGACGAGCTCTGACGCCCCGCTCCGGGGCTGATCCCCCGAAGACCATTGACAAATTGTTGAAGGTGGCTGTTCCCTGCTCTCGGCGCGATCGGATCCGTTTCGAGAGAAGGACACCTTCCCCATGCGCATGCGCATCCGCATCCTCTGGCCGGCCGGGCACAGCACGGCCACGTTGAGGCGTACCCCCACCTCCGAGGCGCTCTGGGCGGCGCTCCCGGTCACCTCCTCCGCGAACACCTGGGGCGAGGAGGTCTACTTCGGCACGCCCGTCGCCGTCCCGCTCGAGGAGGACGCGGCACAGGTGGTCGAGCCCGGCACCGTCGCGTTCTGGACCGAGGGTGACAGCCTCGCGCTGCCCTACGGCCCGACGCCGATCTCGCGCGGCGGCGAGTGCCGGCTCGCCGGCCCCTGCAACCTGCTGGGTGCGTTGGACGGCGATCCCGCAGTTCTGCGCACCGTCCGGCCCGGGGACGTGATCCGGGTGGAGCGGGTCTGAGCCCGAGCGGTGCCGTGTAGGTTCGCAGGGTGACGTTCGAGAAGCGGCTGTGGGCCGCACCCGTACTGGGCCTGACGCTGGCGATGGGCGCCGTCGGCTGCGGCGGCGACGACAACTCCGCCGCCGCGCTCGACTCCTGGGCGAAGACCGTCTGCGACGCCGCCCACGACCCGATCGCGCAGTCCACGGCCGCGCTCGACGGCAGCGGCAAGGTCGTCCCGGGGGAGGCCCCGGCGGACCTGCAGAAGCGGCTCGCCGCCGACCTCGGGACGCTGGCGCAGACCAACCAGCAGCTGGCGGACGCGATCGGCAAGGCGGGGGCGCCGAAGATCGGTGACGGCGCCAAGGTCCAGCAGGGGGCGACGGACGAGCTCAGGCAGGCGGCCCAAGGCTACCTGGACGTCCAGCAGAAGCTGACCGCGCTGCCCAACGGGGACCAGGCGAAGTTCGCCGACGGCCTGCGCAGCGTCAGCGACCAGATCCAGCGGCTGGCCCAGCAGTCCACAGACGCGCTCAACACGCTCCAGAGCGGCGTGCTCGGCGCGGCGATCTCCAAGCAGACCGGCTGCAAGCCGTCCCCGGCTCCGACGGACAGTCAGGCACCGGGCCAGGGCGGCGGCCAGACGCCCGGTCAGTCCCCCGGACAGACACCGGGGCAGACCCCCGGGCAGAGCGGCGCGCCGACGGACGGCCAGTCCCCGCCCGCAACCCCGCCCGCGACGCCGGCAACCCCACCCGCAACCCCCTCCGCCACGCCGAGCAGCTGACCCTCCCCGCCCCCCGGGCCCTCGGCGGCCCGACGGCCGGAGCGCAGCCCGGGCGGCAGGCGGGAGAATGGGGCGGTGACCAGTAGCAGCCCTGTGCTTGACCATGCCCGCCTCGCGAAGCTGCGCGAGGCGCTGCTCGCCGCCTCCTACACCGCCGACGGGTGCCTTGACCTGCTCGGGCCGACCGCGTACGCCGCGCTCGCCCGGAGCGAGGCGGTGCCCGCGCTGCGGGCGACCGCGGGCGGCAGCCCGTTGGAGACCCTGGTGCGGCTGTTCCTGCTGCAGCAGCCGGTGCCGTACGCCGCCGCGGCCGCCGCGCTGCCGGTGGAGGACTGCCTGACGGACCGTTGGCTGGTCCGGGACGGTGAGCGGGTGCGGGCCGCCGTCGACGTGCGCCCGTACGCCAACGAGGTGGCTGGGATGCCCAGCGCGGACGCCTGGGTGGTCTCGGACCTGGGGTGCGCGGTGGGTGGTGCGGGCGGCATCGGTTCCGGCGAGACCCCGCACGGGGTGGCCCGCAAGGACCTGGTGCTCGGCGTCGGCGGGGCCTCCACCACGCTGGCCAACCTGGCCGTGCGCCGTCCGGTGCGCCGGGCGCTCGACCTCGGCTCCGGTTCGGGTGTGCAGGCCCTGCACACCGCCCGGCACGCCCAGCACGTCACCGCGACCGACCTCAACCCGAGGGCGCTGCACTTCACCGCGCTGACCCTGGCGCTCTCCGGTTTTGAGAACGTGGAGACCGCCGAGGGCAGCCTGTTCGAGCCGGTCGGGGACGGGAAGTTCGACCTGATCGTCTCCAACCCGCCGTTCGTGATCTCGCCCGGCAGCCGCTTCGTGTACCGGGACGGCGGGATGGCGGGCGACGAGCTCTGCCGGTCGATCGTCCGGGGCGCCGCCGCGCACCTGGAGCCCGGCGGCTTCTGCCACCTGCTGGCGAACTGGCAGCACGTCAAGGGCGAGGACTGGCAGGACCGGTTGGCCGGCTGGGTGGCCGGGACGGGCCTGGACGCCTGGGTGGTGCAGCGCGAGGTGCAGGACCCGGCCCAGTACGCGGAGCTCTGGCTGCGCGACGGCGGCGACCACCGGGGCCCGGGTTCGGACTACCAGGCCCGGTACGGCGAGTGGCTGGACGCCTTCGAGGCGGGCGGGGTCGAGGGCATCGGCTTCGGCTGGATCACCCTGCGGGCGGGTGGCGCCGAGCAGCCGACGGTCCGGATCGAGGAGTGGCCGCACCCGGTGGAGCAGCCGCTCGGCCCGCACATCGAGGACTGGTTCGGCCGGCAGGACTTCCTGCGCGACCACGACGACGCCGCGCTGCTGGTGGCCCGTTACCAGCTGGCCGACGAGGTGGTGCAGGAGCAGGTCGGCGCCCCCGGCGCGGAGGACCCCGAGCACGTGATCCTCCGTCACAACCGGGGCATGCGCCGGGCCACCAAGGTGGACACCGTCGGCGCGGGCTTCGTCGGGGTCTGCGACGGCACGCTGGCGGCGGGCGAGATCGTGGACGCCATCGCACAGCTGCTCGGCGAGGACCGGGTGGTGCTGCGGGACCGGGTGCCGGAGTCGCTGCGGCTGCTGACCGAGCAGGGGTTCATCGAGCCGGTGGGGTGACGGGACGGTGCCGGTGCGCACGGTTGTCCACAGGCGGTGGACAACCGTGCGCACCGGCGGCTTTCGAACACCGGGGTGGCGGGATGCGGGCCCGTCCGGCATCGACCAGGGGGTCTGTGGCGATCCGTCATCTCCGGTTCACCGCCCGGTGGCCCCCGGTTCGGTGGGCGTACGACGCCCCGCCGTCCGTGCCTGCCAGCCTCCCGTCCACAGGCTGTGGACAAGGCGGGGGCAGACGGAGGGGCGGGGCGATGGAGACGCCGACGGCGTTGGTGGCAGGGGTGGTACTCACGTTCTTCGGTAGCGCGCTGCTGCTCTGGTGCGCTGTCGAACTGCGACTTCGCCACCGCCTGCGCCGCCACGGCGTGCCCGCCACTGCCCGGGTGGTCGCGGACCGCGACTCCTTCGGCGAGCACCGCGTCGACACCTACGGCGAGCTCGACAGCGCTCCGCTGCTCGCCGTCCCGACCGGTCCGGACCGCTCCGTGCTGACCCGGCCGCGTGGGCAGACCCCCCTGCGCCGACCGGCCTGGCTGACGCCCGGCACGGTGGTCCAGGTGCGGTTCGACGCCCGGCGGCCGAACCGGGTGGTGCTGGCGGCGGGTTCGGCCGGTTCGGCAGTCCCCGGGGATGTGCTCTGGCTGCTGCTCGGCACCAGCGCGCTCGCCGCCGGTCTGAGTCTGCTCGGGGAGGCCCTCGCCCGGTAGGCGGGCGGAGGGACGGCCCCCGGGGAGTGGTGTGGATACGATCCAGCCGCCTGCGGTCAGGGCCCGGCGGGCCTGTTGGGCCGCCTCCGGCCGCCGCGCGCCTGCTCGCTGAACGGTCGTCCGCGTCCGGAATCCGACTTCCGGCGCACCCGGCACCCCCCTCCGCGCGGCGGGAACGCTCGTCATCGGGTTACCGTTCGAGTGGCGTAGGTCGGCCTTGCCGGTGAAAAAGTGCGATCCGTTCGTTTGACAAGGGTGGCCAGGGTACGGTCACACTCCGCTGGTGGGGCCGTCGCGGAGCGGCAGCTCCACAAGGCGGGGAGGACGGGGTTTTCGCGCTCTCCCAGGCCGCCACGCGCCGCCCAGCAGACGTAACGACCGGGAGAGAAGAGCGAAGGTGTCCCCGAGCAGCGAGACCGCGCACGGCAAGCGACTCGTCATCGTCGAGTCGCCGGCCAAGGCCAAGACGATCAAGGGCTACCTGGGCCCCGGCTACATCGTCGAGGCCAGCGTCGGGCACATCCGCGACCTCCCCGGCACGGCCGCCGAGGTACCGGACAAGTACACCGGTGAGGTGCGCCGCCTCGGAGTCGACGTGGACCACGACTTCGCTCCGATCTACGTGGTGAACGCGGACAAGAAGTCGCAGGTCACCAAGTTGAAGTCGCTCCTCGCGGAGTCCGACGAGCTCTTCCTCGCCACCGATGAGGACCGCGAGGGCGAGGCCATCGCGTGGCACCTCCAGCAGGTCCTGAAGCCCAAGGTGCCGGTGCACCGGATGGTCTTCCACGAGATCACCAAGGACGCCATCCAGGAGGCCGTCCGCAACCCGCGCGAGCTGAACCAGCGCCTGGTGGACGCCCAGGAGACCCGTCGCATCCTCGACCGCCTCTACGGCTACGAGGTCTCGCCGGTGCTCTGGAAGAAGGTCATGCCGAAGCTCTCGGCGGGCCGCGTGCAGTCCGTCGCGACCCGGCTGGTGGTCGAGCGCGAGCGCGAGCGGATCGCGTTCCGGACCGCTTCCTACTGGGACCTGACCGGCACCTTCGGCACCGGCCGCACCGCCGCGGACGCCGCGAACCCGGAGTCCTTCGGTGCCCGGCTCTCCCAGGTGGACGGCAAGCGGATCGCCACCGGCCGTGACTTCGGCTCCGACGGGAAGATCAAGAGCGCCAACACCCTGCACCTGGACGAGACGGCCGCCCGCGCGCTGGCCGCCGCCCTGGAGCAGACCGCGTTCTCGGTCCGCAGCGTCGAGTCCAAGCCGTACCGCCGCTCGCCGTACGCGCCGTTCCGCACCACCACGCTCCAGCAGGAGGCCAGCCGCAAGCTGGGCTTCGGCGCCAAGCGCACCATGCAGGTGGCCCAGAAGCTGTATGAGAACGGCTTCATCACCTACATGCGTACCGACTCGACCACGCTCTCGGAGACCGCGATCTCGGCGGCCCGGGCCCAGGTCACCCAGCTCTACGGTGCCGACTACCTGCCGGACGCGCCGCGCACCTACGCCTCCAAGGTGAAGAACGCCCAGGAGGCGCACGAGGCGATCCGCCCCTCCGGCGACCGCTTCCGCACCCCGGCCGAGACCGGTCTGAGCAGCGACGAGTTCCGGCTCTACGAGCTGATCTGGATGCGCACCGTCGCCTCCCAGATGAAGGACGCCGTCGGCCAGTCGGTGACGGTCAAGGTCGGCGGCCGGGCCGCCACCGGGCAGGACGTGGAGTTCTCCGCCTCCGGTAAGATCATCACCTTCCACGGCTTCCTCAAGGCCTACGTCGAGGGCGCCGACGACCCGAACGCCGAGCTGGACGACCGCGAGCGCCGGCTGCCCCAGGTGGCCGAGGGTGACCCGCTGGCCGCCGAGCAGCTCAACCCCGAGGGCCACTCGACCAAGCCGCCGGCCCGTTACACCGAGGCCTCGCTGGTCAAGGAGCTCGAGGACCGGGAGATCGGCCGTCCGTCGACCTACGCGTCGATCATCGACACGATCATCAACCGGAAGTACGTCTTCAAGAAGGGCACCGCGCTGGTCCCCTCCTTCCTGTCGTTCGCCGTGGTGAACCTGCTCGAGAAGCACTTCGGCCGCCTGGTCGACTACGACTTCACCGCCAAGATGGAGGACGACCTCGACCGGATCGCGGCCGGTGAGGCGCAGTCCGTGCCGTGGCTCAAGCGCTTCTACTTCGGCGAGGCCGTGGCCCCCGAGGTGGCCGGCGGCGCCGCCGACGCGGGCAACGGCGACGGCGACCACCTCGGCGGGCTCAAGGAGCTGGTCACCGACCTCGGCGCGATCGACGCCCGGGAGATCAGCTCGTTCCCGCTGAACGACGAGATCACCCTGCGGGTCGGCCGCTACGGCCCGTACGTGGAGAAGGCCTCGACGGTCGAGGGCGAGCCCGGCCAGCGCGCCGACATCCCGGACGAGCTGCCGCCGGACGAGCTGACCGTCGAGCTGGCCGAGGAGCTGCTGGCCAAGCCCAGCGGTGACTTCGAGCTGGGCAAGGACCCGCAGTCCGGCAACATGCTGGTCGCCAAGGACGGCCGCTACGGCCCGTACGTCACCGAGATCCTGCCCGAGGGCACCCCGAAGACCGGCAAGAACGCGGTCAAGCCGCGCACCGCCTCGCTGCTCAAGACGATGGCGCTGGACACCGTCACGCTGGCCGACGCGCTGATGCTGCTCTCGCTGCCCCGGGTGGTCGGCGCCGACGCCGAGGGCGTGGAGATCACCGCGCAGAACGGCCGGTACGGCCCGTACCTCAAGAAGGGGACCGACTCGCGCTCGCTGACCAGCGAGGAGCAGATGTTCACGGTCACCCTCGATGAGGCCCTGGCGATCTACGCCCAGCCGAAGCAGCGCGGACGGGCCGCGGCCGCGCCGCCGCTCAAGGAGCTGGGCAACGACCCGGTCAGCGAGCGGCCGGTGGTGGTCAAGGACGGCCGTTTCGGACCGTACGTGACCGATGGCGAGACCAACGCGACGCTCCGCAAGGACGACTCGGTGGAGGACATCACGCCGGAGCGCGGCTACGAGCTGCTGGCCGAGAAGCGGGCCCGCGGGCCGGTGAAGAAGACGGCCAAGAAGGCTCCGGCGAAGAAGGCCGCGGCCAAGAAGGCTCCGGCGAAGAAGACCACCACGGCGGCCAAGACGGCTGCCAAGAAGACGACGGCGGCCACGACCACGGCGGCGAAGAAGACCACCGCCAAGAAGGTCGCGGCGAAGAAGACGGCGGCTTCCGAGCAGGACTGATCCGACCGCTCCGCGACGAGGGCCCGCACTCCGGTGCGGGCCCTCGTCGTATGCCGGGCGGGTACCGCGCGGGTGCCGGGTGTTCTGCGCGGGGAGTGTCACAACCCTGTGATGACGCGGTTCCGGAGGCACTCGCCCCTCTTATCCGCCGGGTGGCGACCGCTACGCTGACGGTATGACGAGCGAGGAGCAGCCCAGCCCGACCAGCGCCCCCGAGCCACCGGAGACCCGCCCTGCGGGGACGCCCGGCGAGCGGGCCAGGGCGCTGCTGCGGCTGCGCCCGTACCGGAGGCTGTGGACCGCGCAGCTGATCGGCGGAGCCGGTGACCGGCTGGGGCTGCTGGTGCTGGTCGGCCTGGCCTGGGTGGCCGCGCTGATCGGTGGTCAGTTCGGGCACGGGTACCGGGCGGGGGCGCTGGCCGTCGCCGTGGTGCTGGCCTCGCGGCTGCTGGCCACCCTGCTGTTCGGCGCGGCACTGCTCGGACCGGTGCACCGTCTGGTCGCTTCGACGCTGGACCGGCGCTGGGTGCTGCTCGGGGCCGACGCCTTCCGAGCGGTTCTGATCGGGCTGTCACCCTGGTGGCTCAGCTGGTCCGCCGGCTCGGCGCTCTGGCTGCTGCTCGGCACCGCCTTCCTGGCCGGTGCGGCCGAGCGGGTCTGGGCGGTGGCCAAGGACGCGGCCGTGCCCGGCCTGCTGCCGGTCGCCGACCCGTACGCCGCCAGTTCGCAGCAGCGGCCCTCGGCCGCCTACCTGGAGACGGTCCGCTCGGTCGACCTGCGCACCGGCTGGGCCGTGGTGCCGCTGGCCGGTGCCCTGCTGGTCGGGCTGACCCTGCTCAACAACGTCTTCGCCGCCTTCGGCGCGGACTGGCTGCGGACGCACCAGTTCACCAGCGCCGGAGTGGGCGCGGCGCTGCTGCTGGCCGCCTCCGCCGTGCTGCTCCACCTCCAGCAGCTGCCGTCCGGCGCGGCCGGTGCCCCGCGCTCCCCGCTGCAGGGCCTGCGCGCCCCCACCGACGCCACCCCCGGCCCCGCGCTGAGCAAGGGCCGGACCGGCTCGGCCCCCTACTTCACCTTCGCGGTGGCCGCCGCCTACGCCTCGATGGCGGGCGTGGCCGCGCTCGGCCTGCTCACCTCGGTCGACCACCGGGGCGGTCCGATCGGCTACGGCCTGGTGGTGCTGGCCGCCGGCCTCGCCCCCGCCGTCGGCATCCGGATCACCCGGCCGCTGCTGCCCTCGCTCTCCCGCCGCCGGCTGCTGGCGCTGGCCCTGATCACCGAGGGCCTGGCGCTGATCCTGGCCGGGCTGGTGCTGGACTTCGTCCTGGTGCTGCTGCTCACCGTGCTGGCCGGTCTGGCCGCCGGCGTGGTGGTCGGCACCGGCCGGACGCTGCTCGCCCAGGAGGTCGAGGAGGCCCGGCTGCCCAAGGTCACCGAGCACCTGCAGGCGGTGCTGCGGGTGGTGGTCGGCGCCGCGCTGGTGCTGATGCCGCTGGCCGCCGCCGGGTACGGCGAGATCTCGCTCGGCGAGGTCCGGCCGGGCAGCTTCACCTTCATCCACGACGGCGCCGCGCTGGCCGTCGGCTCCGCCGGGCTGCTGGTGCTGGTGTTGGCGGCCGTGGTGCTGCTGAAGACCGACGACCAGCGGGGCAGCGTGCCGTTCGGCCGCGAGCTGCTGCGCTCGGTCCGGGGCGCGGACGTCGTCCCGGCCCACCGGGTGAGCGGCACCGGCTACTTCATCGCCCTGGAGGGCGGCGACGGCGCCGGCAAGTCCACCCAGGCGAACGCGCTGGCCGAGTGGATCCGCAGCAAGGGCCACGAGGTCGTGATCACCCGCGAGCCGGGCGGTTCGCCGATCGGCCAGCGGCTGCGCGCCCTGGTGCTGGACGTCGGCAACACCGGCCTCTCGCACCGGGCCGAGGCGCTGATCTACGCGGCCGACCGCGCCGAGCACGTGGAGAACGTCATCCGCCCGGCACTGGAGCGCGGCGCGGTGGTGATCACCGACCGGTACATGGACTCCTCGATCGCGTACCAGGGCGCGGGCCGCGACCTGGCCGCCACCGAGGTGGCCCGGATCTCCCGCTGGGCGACCGGCGGGCTGGTGCCCGACCTGACCGTGCTGCTGGACGTCGCTCCCGAGGCGGCGCGCGAGCGCTTCACCGAGGCGCTCGACCGGCTGGAGTCCGAGCCCACCGAGTTCCACGCCCGCGTGCGCGCCGGGTTCCTCGCGCTGGCCGCGGCCGACCCCGCCCGCTACCTGGTGGTGGACGGCAGCCAGCAGCCCGCCTTCGTCACCACCGCGATCCGCCACCGGCTCGACCGCGAGCTGCCGCTCTCCGAGCAGGAGAAGGTTGCCCGGATCGAGCAGGACCGGCTCGCCCGCGAGGAGGCCGCGCGCCGCGCCGCTGAGGAGGCCCGCCTGAAGGCCGAGGCCGAGGCGGCCGAGCGCAAGCGGCTCGAACTGCTGGAGGAGCTCCGCAAGGAGCAGGAGGAGAAGGACCGGCTGGCCCGCGAGGAGGCCGAGCGGCTCGCGGCCGAGGCGGCGGCCAAGGCCGCCGAGGAGGCGCGGCTGAAGGCGGAGGCCGAGGCGGCCCGCCAGGCCGAGGAGGCTGCGGCCCGGGCGGCGGCGGAGGCCGAACGGCGCAAGGCCGAGGAGGCGGAGCGGCAGCGGCTGGCCGCCGAGGCGGCGGCGCAGGCGGAGCTCCAGCGGCAGCGCGAGGAGCAGCGGGCCGAGCAGCGGCGGCGGGCCGAGGAGGCGCTGCAGCGGGCGGAGGCGGCGCGGGTCGCCGCGGCCGCGGCTGCCGCGGCGACGGCTGCTGCGGCAACTGCGGCAGCAGCCGAGGCTGCGGGTTCGGGCGAGGCGACCACCACCATGGAGCTGGCCCACCCGGGCCGGGACCGGGACCAGGCCACCACCGAGCTCCGGAAGCCGGCCGACGAGACGGCCGTGCTGCCGCGCGTCCCCGCGGACGAGACCGCGGTGCTGCCCCGGGTGCCGGCGGCGGGCGAGACCGCGGTCCTGCCGCGGGTCCCGGCGGACGAGACGGCCGTGCTGCCCAAGGTGGAGGGGGCCAGGACGGCCGAGCTGCCGAAGCTGCCGGCCGAGCCCGCCCGGCCCGCCTCACCGGCGGCCCCCGCCGCCCCCACCACCCCCGCCGACCGGGTGCCGTCCGGACTGTGGCGGGACGAGCCGGCCGAGCCGGCGCGGTCCGAGGCCGAGTCCACCCGGGAGCTCCCGGTGCTCGGGGAGGAGCCGCGGCCCCGGCCGTCCTGGGCCGAGGAGACCCCGATGGACGACCTGCCCAGCCTGACCGACAGCCTGCTCGGCTCCCGCGAGGAGTGGGCGCGCTGGGACGAGACCGACGAGGAGCAGGACCAGGACCGCAAGGGCCGCAAGCGCAAGTAGCGGCCGGGGGCGGCCGGGCTGACGCGCGGCTGGGCCGACGGGCGGACGGAGGGGCGGGTACGGCCGGGGGCCGGGCCCGCCCCTCCCGCGTGCGGTGGACCTGTCGGTGACGGCCCTTGGCTGTCCGCCGTTGCGGTTAGGCTCGGGTGGGACGAGGGAGTGCGGCGTGAGTGTGTGGGACGACCTGGTCGGCCAGGATCGGGTGGTCGAGCAGCTGACGGCGGCGGCCGTGGCGGCACGGGCGACGGTGGCCGCCGGGCGCGCGGGTGCTGACGGAGCGTCGGGCGGCGCGTCGGGTGGTGCATCGGGCGGCGCGCCGGTGCCGGGTGGGAACGCCTCGCTGATGACGCACGCCTGGCTGTTCACCGGTCCGCCGGGCGCCGGGCAGACCACTGCCGCGCGCGCCTTCGCGGCCGCCCTCCAGTGCACCAGCCCGGACCTCGAGCTCGGCGGTGTCCCGGGCTGCGGCTTCTGCGACGGTTGCCACACCGTGCTCTCCGGCAGCCACGCCGACGTGAAGTACGTCCGCACCGACGGCCTTTCGATCGGTGTCGGCGACATGCGCGCCCTGGTACTGCGCGCCGCCAGCTACCCGACCGGCGGCCGCTGGTCGGTGATCCTGGTGGACGCCGCGCACCGGCTGACCGAGGCGGCGGCCAACGCGCTGCTCAAGGGCGTGGAGGAGCCCTCCCCGCGCACCGTCTGGCTGCTCTGCGCCCCCTCGGTGCAGGACGTGCTCCCCACCATCCGTTCGCGCTGCCGCCTGCTGGTGCTGCGCACCCCGGCCGCCGAGGCGGTGGCCGACATGCTGGTCCGCCGGGACGGGGTGGAGCCGGAGGCGGCGCGGCTGGCGGCGCTGGCCGGTCAGGGGGACATCGAGCGCTCCCGCCGCCTGGCGGTGG
This sequence comes from Kitasatospora sp. NPDC088742, assembly GCF_055584905.1. Classification (NCBI taxonomy): domain Bacteria; kingdom Bacillati; phylum Actinomycetota; class Actinomycetes; order Kitasatosporales; family Streptomycetaceae; genus Kitasatospora; species Kitasatospora sp. NPDC088742. The sequence continues at coordinate 93,307 of NZ_JBVJLD010000030.1, forward strand.
ACGACCAGGCCCGGGCCCGTCGGCTGGACGTGCTGAAGATCCCGCTGGAGGTCGCGGACATCGGTGGCTGCCTGGCCGCAGCCCAGCGGCTGGTGGACACCGCGAAGGCGGATGCTGAGGCGCTGGCGGAGAGTCAGGACGCCAAGGAGACGGGCGACTTGAGGGCGGCCTACGGGGCGCTCGAGGGCAGCCGGGCGCCGCGCGGGATGGCGGGCGCCGTCAAGGAGCTGGAGAAGCGTCAGAAGAGCCGGGCCACCCGGACCAGGCGGGAGACGCTCGGCGTCGCCCTGCTCGACCTGCTCAGCTTCTACCGGGACGTGCTGGCGCTCCAGCTCGGCTCCACCGGGACCCTGTCCAACGAGGACCAGCGCCCGGCGCTCGGCCGGGTCGCGGGCGCCGGGAGCGCGGAGAACACGCTGCGCCGGATCGAGGCCGTGCTGGCCTGCCGCCGTGCCCTGGACCGGAACGTCGACCCGCTGCTGGCGGTCGAGGCGATGACGGTCGCCCTCCGGGCGGGCTGAGCGGCACCCGGCACCTTCGTCCCTCTCCTCGTCGACGCGGGCGGCTGCCGCCGTACGGCGGCGAGTTGACGAAACCTCACCTCCTCCCTTCGAGTGAATCCCGGCCCTGCTCCGGGAGCCGCGCCGCCGCCCGTCGCCGGGCCCGGCACGCTGTGCACCGATGACCGAGAGGTGGTGCGCCGCATGCCCAGACCGTTCCTCGTCGTACCGCTGGTGGTGGCCCTGGTCGCCGGGTTCCTGCTGGGCCGGGCCGCGCTGGTCCGCTGGCGCGACCTGAAGGCGGCCCAGACCTACGAACTGACCGCCGAGCAGCGGCCGTTGCTGGTCAGGGCCGGTGGCGCGGTACTGTGCGGGATCTGCGTGACCGCCCTCACCGTCGCGCTCGTGCTGGACGGCCGGGGCGCCCTCCCGGCACAGGCCGCCGCCGTGGTGGCGCCCGAGCGGCCGGCCGCGCCCCCGGCGCAGGCCTCCCCTTCCGGGGCGGAGATCCCACCCGTGGTGACCCGGTTCGAGCTGATCGGCAAGCCCGCCGGCGGTGAGCTGATGGAGGGTGCGGTGGCCGGGCCGGACGGCCGCCCCCGGACGGTCCGGGTCTGGTTGCCGGACCGCTACCGCGCCGAGCCGCAGACCCGCTTCCCGGTCGTGGTGCTGCACGCGGGCACCACCGGGCGGACCGCGGACGCCGAGCTCCCCGACGTCTTCGAGGGCGTCGCCTCCGCCGTGAAGCTGGGCCGCTCCCGCCCGTTCGTGCTGGTCGCCCCCGAGGCCCCGGCCGGCACCGGCCACCCCTGCGAGCTGGTCGCCGCCGCCCCGCAGGCCATCGCCGACGACCGGGCGCTGCGGACGGCGGTCGGCGCCGCCTTCCGCACCCTGCCGCCCGGCCCCGGTGGCTGGGGCGTGCTGGGCGTCGAGGGCGGCGCGGCCTGCGCGGCCGCCGCCGGGCTGGCCCGCCCCGACCTGTACGGTGCGGCCGCCGCCGTCTCCGGCCGGTACGACGGTGCCGCGCTGGCGGCCGCCGCGGCCGAGGCGCCGGAGGGCACGGCGGCGAAGCTGCTGCTGGCCGCCGCCAAGGAGGACGCGGAGGGGCTGGGGGCGGCACGCGGGCTGCAGAAGGCGCTGAAGGAGGGTCAGGGGCGGGCCGCCAAGGCCAACGTCCGGCTCTCCGACGTGGTCCGGGACTTCGCGCCCGACCGGGAGCGGCTCCGGCTGGTCCGGGTGGCGGTCCAGTACCTGGCGGAGAACCTGACGCACTGACAGCTGCCCTGCCGGCCTGCTGGCCCGCCGCCCTGCCGAGCGCTCCGGCGCGTCCGGGCCAGGGGCGGGGCGCGCGGCGGCGTCTGTGCGCCGGAGCGCGGGTGCGCCGATCACCGGGCGCTAGGCTCGGGGCGTCCGACCCCTCCTGCCGAGAGAAGACGCACCGATGCGCGCAGTCCGGCCCGTCCGCCTCGTGCCCGCCCTGCTGGCCGCCGCGCTGCTGGTGGGTGGCTGCACCTCGGGACGGTCCGACAGCCCCGCGTCCTCCACCCCGCCCTCCACGGACGCCGCCCCGGCCTCGGCCGCCCGCAACGCCGCGGCCACCCCGCTCCAGCCCCTGCCCGACGCGACCCCGGCCGGGCTCGCCCCGTACTACGCCCAGAAGCTCTCCTGGCAGCCCTGCGACGGCGAGTTCGAGTGCACCACCTTCAAGGTGCCGCTCGACTACGCCGCCCCGTCCGCCGGCGAGCTCACCCTCGCCGCCGCCCGCAAGCCCGCCACCACCCGCCCCGACGGCCGGGCCAAGCTCGGCTCGCTGCTGCTCAACCCGGGCGGCCCCGGCGCCTCCGCCGTCGAGTACGTCGAGGCGGTGGCCAAGGGCTACGACGCCGAGGTCCGCGCCGGGTACGACCTGGTCGGGCTGGACCCGCGCGGCGTCGGCCGCTCCCGGCCGGTGACCTGCCTGAGCGGCCCGCGGATGGACGCGTACACCGCCGTCGACATCACCCCTGACGACCAGTCGGAGATCGACGCCCTGGTGGCCGCCGACAAGGAGTTCGCCGACGGCTGCAAGCAGAACTCCGGCGACGTCCTCGGCCACGTCTCCACCGTCGAGTCGGCCCGCGACCTGGACGTCCTCCGGGCCCTGGTCGGCGACCAGAAGATCAACTACCTCGGCAAGTCCTACGGCACCTTCCTCGGCGCCACCTACGCCGGCCTCTACCCCGCCAAGGTCGGCCGGATGGTGCTCGACGGCGCGATGGACCCGGCGCTCGACGCCGTCGCCGGCAACCGCACCCAGGCGGCCGGCTTCGAGACCGCCTGGTCCGCGTTCGCCAAGGACTGCGTCAAGCGCGGCGGGGAGTGCCCGCTCGGCGACACCGAGCAGAAGGCCGGCGAGCAGTTGCTCGCCCTCTTCAAGCAGCTCGACGCCACCCCGCTGCCCGCCGACTCCGCCCGGAAGCTGACGGAGGCCCAGGCCACCACCGGGGTGATCCACGCGATGTACGCCGAGTTCCTCTGGCCCCAGCTGCGCACCGCGCTCACCTCCGCGAAGGCCGGGGACGGCGCCGGCCTGCTCAAGCTCTCCGACCAGTACTACGAGCGCGAGTCCGACGGCAGCTACCCCAACCTCATGTACGCCAACATGGCCGTCAACTGCCTCGACCTCCCCGCCCCCTTCACCACCCCCGCCCAGGCCGCCGCCGCAGTCCCCGACTTCGAGAAGGCCTCCGCCCACTTCGGCCGCGACATGGCCTGGATGGCCCTGGCCTGCGCCTACTGGCCCGTCCCCGCCACCGGCGCCCCGCACACCATCGCCGCCGCCGGGTCCGCCCCGGTCGTCGTGGTCGGCACCACCCGCGACCCGGCCACCCCCTACGCCTGGGCCCAGTCCCTCGCCGACCAGCTCGGCTCCGGCCGCCTCCTCACCTACGACGGCGACGGCCACACCGCCTACGGCCGCCGCAACACCTGCGTGGACGGCGCGGTCAACCGCTACCTCCTCGGCGGCGAGCCCCCGGCTGACGGCACCCGCTGCGCGAAGTAGCTCACACCGGGCGGAAACCGGCTACGGCGCCCGGGCGGTCCGTATGTACGATGACCGCCCCTACCCCTGCCCGTCCGAGGAGTGCTCCGTGCTCGGAGTCAACGACCTGGCGACGTACGTGCTCGGCGCCCTGGTCATCGTGCTGTTGCCCGGCCCCAACTCGCTCTACGTCCTCTCCGTCGCCGCCCGCAAGGGCATACGCACCGGCTACCAGGCCGCCGCCGGTGTCTTCATCGGCGACTTCACCCTGATCAGCCTCACCGCGCTCGGCGCCTCCTCCCTCCTGGAGGCCAACCCGGCGGTCTTCGCTGTGGTCAAGTTCGGCGGCGCCGCCTACCTGCTCTGGATCGGCTTCGGCATGCTCCGCGCCGCCCGCCAGCTCTGGCGCGAACGCCACGCCCTCCCGGTCGCCGAGACCGCCGACGAGGCCCCGCAGGCCGACACCGAGCGGCCGTTCCGCCGCGCCCTGGTGATCAGCCTGCTGAACCCCAAGGCGATCTTGTTCCTCCTCTCGTTCTTCACGCAGTTCGTGGATCCGTCCTACGGCGCCCCGATCCTCTCCTTCTCCCTCCTCGGCGGCGTCCTCCAGACCTTCAGCGTCCTCTACCTCTCCCTCCTGATCTTCGCGGGCACCACCCTCGCCACCGCCTTCCGCCGCCGCAAGCGCCTCTCCGCCACCCTCACCACCGGCGTCGCGGCCCTCTTCGCCGGCTTCGCCGCCAAGCTCGCCGTCTCCTCGGCGTGACCGCGCGGTCTGCGGAAAGCCGGTAGGGAGCACGAGTGCGCAGCGTGTAGACTGGCCCGCGTTGCCGAAGCGGTGTTCGCACAGCTCAGGCAGCGGTGCCGCCTTAGCTCAGTTGGCCAGAGCAACGCACTCGTAATGCGTAGGTCATGGGTTCGAATCCCATAGGCGGCTCTAGAGAGGCCCAGGTCATGCAATTCATGACCTGGGCCTCTGTCGTTTCCGGGCACCTTCCTCAACCCGTGGAGGCCAAGGCAGTTCCACCGGCCGTTCGGACGACTCGGAGCACCTGTAGCCGTGCCGCCACTTAGGGTGATCGTGTCCCGTGGGCCACGTCTGATGGGGCGACGCGTAGGTGAGTCGCCGTGGGCGGTGCGGAATGCGGTGAGCGGTCTCGATCGCGGTGGAGGAACAGATGAATGAGTTCGAGCTGCGCCGGACGGAGCAAGAGCTCCGCGAGCTGCTGTCAGGTACCCCCCTTGAGTGGGTGCTCGGCGAAGTCGACGAAGCCATCGCGAATGGTGTGGCGGAGGAGAAGGTGCTGCGCCGCAGGAGCCGTAGCGGCCGACAGCGCACGGCCGCCGATGAATCTCCTTACGAGGCACTCGAACGCTCGCTGGTCAGCGCAGAGGAGTTCGAGGCATCGCGGAAGCGCGGATCACTGGTGATCACGACCAGGCCCATGACGGTTACGGAGCGCGTGGAGTTGCTTCTGCAGGCACTTCAGAGGGCTCTGGTGGAAGCAGCCTTGATCGAGGAGGAGACGCTCAAGTTGCTGACGACCGTACCGCCTGGAGAGCAAGGCGAGCGTCAAGGCGTCGTAGGGGTCGCCTTCGAGCAAGAGGAGGACGGGTTTCGTCCCCGTGGCCGAAGGGCCGATCTGGGGCGCAGCCGGATCGAACCCGGGGAGCTCAGCCGTCTGGCCGGGCTCCTGGACGCCGCGATGGATGAGGTGCGGGGATGAGCTCCGTGAGCCTGTTGATCCAACAGATCAGAACTCTGTTGGCAGCACAGCAGCTTTCCTATCATTCTGCGTCCGCCATTTCCGACGTCTACGAGGGCTATGTCTTCTCGCTGATCGTGGCGACGGCGAGCCGGCACGGCGCCGTGGTCACTTACGAGGACGTTCACGGGGCGCAGGCCACCAACCTGGTCTTCCGCACGGGCCCAGGCCAGCTCTACGGCACCAGCAAGCCGTTCACGCATGCGCGAATCGAGTTCCAGGGGGCACCCGCGCTCGAACTGCACCTGGGAGTGCAGGTGCAGGGCACGTCCGGAGTCCTGCACGAGTGCGACGTACTGCTGTTGCCCGAGGCGGAGGCGGCACTCTGCCGCGCCGAACGGATCGCTCCACGAGGCAGCCAGTGCTTGCTGATCACCGAATGCAAGTACTACGTGAGCTCGATGAATATCGGCCTTGCTCGGAACTTCGAGGGACTGCGTGCTGACATCCGGACACAGAGCGAGCTGTTCGTCTCCAACACCAGCACGTCGAGCATCGTGAGGTACCTGCACGCACGGAAGCGTGGTTCGGAGCGTGACGTAGTGCCGAACTCTGCCCAGTCCGGATACCTGCAGGGAAAGATCCGCGAGGTCTTCAAGGACTACCTCAGCCGTCATTCGCCGTCGACGGTGATCTGACTGCTGCCTGATGCGCCATCACGGAGGCTTGCGGGCCGTCGGTTGCGACACCCCTCGTCGGTCATGGCGACCGGTCGAGCATCCAGGGTGCCTGGAGCGCACTGAAGCTGACGCGGGCTCAGGGGAAGGTTCACCCGTGCGGGCGGCGCCGGTGAGGGACCCTCGGGGATAGCTTCGTGGGCGAAGTGCGGGTGGCGAGCCGTGCTGCCCGTGATCCTGTCGAGGGAGATGTCCGTGCGGGTTCCCGTAGTGGTGGCCGTGGTGGTGGCGGCTGCGCTCGTTCCGGTCAGTGCGCAGGCGGCGCCGGGGGACGGGCCGTCGTTCGTGCGTGATCTGGCGGTGTCGGTGGCGGCTCCGGAGCCGTCGGCTCCGGGGGAGGTGGTGCCGTTCACGGTGGTGGTGTGCAACCAGGGGAGCGAGGCGCTGCAGGAGGATGCGGTGCTGGTGGTGAACGGGCCGCCCGGGGAGGGGATGGAGCTGACCTCGGAGACCTTCGGGGTGGTGGACGGCGGGTGGAACTGGATCAAGTTCGAGCTGGGGAAGGGGCTCTACCCGCACGACTGCACGCACGTGAAGCTGCGGGCGCGGACGCTGGCCGGGATGGACGGGTCGAAGACATTCGACGGCGGTACCGCGGAGCTGAGTTGGGCGGCGGACCAGGACCAGTCGGACAATGCGGCGACCTGGAGTTCGGTGATCACCGCGCCGGTGACGGGGGCGTTCCTGGCGCTGTCGAAGCAGCCGCTGCCGACCGCGCCGGGCGGGACGGCGGAGTTCCAGGTGGAGGAGAGCAACCTGGGGCCGTCGGTGGACTACCCGTGGCGGGGCCGGGTGGTGGCCCAACTGCCGCCCGGGTCGCGGTTCCTGCCGACGGGCGAGGGAGGTCAGTGCGAGATCTCGGCGGACGGGACGACCGCCGTCTGTCCGAACGACATCGTCACCAACACCTGGCGGCCGGGGAAGCGGGACTTCGCGGTGCAGGTCGGCGAGGGCTGTGCGTCGGGGAGCACGGTGCGGGTCGTGGTCACCCAGGAGGCGCCGGCCAACCCGCCGCCGCACCGGTTCGTGCTGAACGTGGACATCCCGGTGACGTAGGGCCGGGAAAGGCTGAAGGCGGGCCCGGACCGAGGTGGACTCGGCGGGCTCGCCCAGCAGCATCAGGGGTGGTGACGACGGGTCAGCCGTGGCGGGGCTCCCAGCGGAAGAGGCGGCGAGCGAGGACGGTGGCGCCGGCGGTCCAGGCGGCGGCGATCAGCAGGGACGTGGCGGAGTGCTGCCAGCCGTGCACCAGGTCGAGCTCGGGGAGGGCGGCGCCGCTCCAGGACTCGTGGCCGAAGCCGCGGCCGAACCAGGCGGTGCGCAGGGTCTCGACCACGGGGGCCAGCGGGAGGTTGTGGGCCGGGTCCTGGAGCCAGCTGGGCATCGAGCTGAGCGGGGCGACCACGCCGCTGGCGAACATGCAGATCAGCAGGACGGGGGTGGCGATCATCGGGGCGGACTCGGCGCTGGGGGTGATGCCGGAGAGGGCCACCGCGAGGATCGCGAAGAGCAGGAACCCGAGGGTCAGGGTGAGCAGGAAGAGCAGCGGGTCGGCGGGCAGCGGGGCGCCGAACCAGATGACCGCGGTGCCGCCGAGCACCAGCACCTGGAGCAGGACCACGGCGGCGGCCGCACCGAACTGACCGGCGAAGATCGCGGTCGGCGGGACCTCGGTGCCGCGCAGGCGCTTGAGCACCAGGTCGTCGCGGCGGGCCACGATGCCGTTCAGCAGGTTGATGAACGTGGTGACCAGGGCGAAGCCGATGAAGCCGATGGTGCTGTAGGCGGCCGCGTTCACCCCGCCGATCTCGCGCTCGCGCAGCGGGGCGGCGATCACCAGGTTGAGCAGCACCGGCAGCAGGAAGCCGATGAAGGTGGAGCGCCGGTTTCGCCAGAACACCTTCCAGGAGAGCAGGAATTGGCCGCGCGCGTAGGCGGGCCAGGTCAGCTCCTTCTGGGGAGCGGTGGAGAGGGCGACGGTGGTGGTCAGGGTGCTCATCGGGTCTCCGCCTTGTCGTGGGCCAGCTGCAGGAAGACGTCCTCCAGGGAGGCGTTGCGCGCCTCGATGCCGTCCAGCTCGACGCCGAGGCCGGCGGCCCAGGAGTGCAGGGCGGCCAGGGCCGGGGCGGTCTTGGCGACGGTGTAGAGCACGGTGCCCTCGTCGAGGGTCGGCGACTCGCCCAGGACGGTGGGGAGTTGGGAGGGAAGCACGCCGGCGGGCAGCGGGAAGGTGACCCGGGTGCCCTGGCCGGAGAGCACCTCGTCGACGGTGCCGACGGAGGCGAGCTGTCCGCGGTCCATGATGGCCACCCGGTCGGCCAACTGCTGGGCCTCCTCCAGGTAGTGGGTGGTCAGCAGGACGGTGGTGCCGGCCGCGCGGAGCTCGCTGACCAGGCGCCAGGTGGTGCGCCGGGCCTCCGGGTCCATGCCGGTGGTGGGCTCGTCCAGGAAGAGCAGCTCCGGGGTGTTGAGCACGGCCAACGCCAGGTCGAGCCTGCGCCGTTCGCCGCCGGAGAGTTGGGAGACCCGGATGCCGGCCCGCTCGGTGAGGGCGACCCGGTCGAGCACCTCGGCGGTGGGACGGGCGCCGGAGATGAAGGTGCGCCAGGAGTCCACCGTCTCCTTGACGGTCAACTCCTTGAAGAAGCCGCCCTCCTGGAGCATCACGCCGGTGCGCCTGCGCACCTGCGCGCCCTGCGTCCAGGGGTCGAGGCCGAACACCCGGACGGTGCCGGCGCTCGGCGGGCGGTACCCCTCCAGCACCTCCATGGTGGTGGTCTTGCCAGCGCCGTTGGTCCCCAGCAGGGCGAACAGCTCGCCCCGCGCGACGGTGAAGGAGACGCCCCGTACGGCCTCGTAGTCCCCGTAGCTGCTGCGCAGACCGTGTACTTCCACGGCCGCCTCCCCGGTAATTCCCGGGCCTGTGGTGAGTGTCATGGGACATAGGGTGAACCGGGCTGCCCCTGTAAGGCAAGTGCACGACATAAGTGCAGGTCAGAGGGTATGCAAAATGTCATGGGTGTGGGTGTGGCATTTTCGACGGATGGGTTTCTTACATTCCCTACTGATGTTCGAGCGGCGGCCGGGTGCATAGTTTCCTCATCGCCGAGAACGAGCCGGAGAAAAAGACCGGAAAGCGAATCGGCGGAAAGGGTGACCGGCCCCGAAGGGGCGGGCCCCACGACCCAAGAGGGAGCTTCACATGGCTGAGAACACCACCCCCGCGAACGACCAGTTCGACATCGAGATCGAGGAGCTGGACAGCGTCAACGCCGGCGTCTCCGTCTCCTCCCTGGCCTGCGCGGCCTGCCCGGTCTCGAGCTTCAGCTCGATCTCCAACGCCGCCGCCGAGGTTGCGGCCGAGTAATTCGGGACCTGTGCCGCGGTGAGTCCGCCCTCGGGCGGGGTCACCGCGGCACCCTCATCTCCCCGCCATCTTCCCACCCACAGACGTGAATTGACCGACATACAGCAGTGAAGGAGACGCCGGGTCATGGAGAACCTCCGGCAAGAGCTGACGCGGTTCATCCAGCAGCCCGCCGCTCAGCAGGACCCGCCCGCGCTCTACCGTCGACTGCTGGCCGAGGCGCCGGTGCTGGACCTCGGACGCGTGCACGTGGTCTCGGGCTACCAGGAGATCGTCAGCGTGCTGATGCACCCCGGGACGGCGGTCGATCCGACCACCGTCGGTCTGCCGAGCGCCGGTTCGACCGCGCTGGCGCGGATCGTGAACCGGATGCTCCCGATGCGCGACGGCTCCGACCACACCCGGTTGAAGCGCCTCGCCACCACCGCCTTCTCCGCGCGCCGTCTGGAGCAGATGCGCGAGCGGATCGAGAGCACCGCCGCACGGATGCTCGAACCCCTGATCGCCGCAGGCGAGTTCGACGTGGTCGCCGACCTCGCCGTGCCGCTGCCGGTGGCCGTGTCCTGCGCCATCCTGGACATCCCCGACTCCGAGCAGGAGCGCGTGGTCGGCTGGGCCGGCCTGGTCGCCCGCTCGCTGCTGGACGACTTCGGCGGCACGGACGCCCAGGCGGACGCCGCCCAGATCGCCGAACTGGACGCGGAGTTCGAGGAGTTCCGCGCCTACGTCGAGGAGCTGTGCGCCGCGCGCGCCGCCGCTCCCGGCGACGACCTGATCAGCCGTCTCACCGTGGCCCGCGCCGAGGGCAAGCTCGACGACGAGGACCTGCTGGCCTTCGTGGTGATGCTGCTCGCCAACGGGCTGGAGACGCTCACCTCCGGACTGGCCCTGGCCGTCTGGCAGTTGCTGCGCGACCCGGAGCTCGCCGAACTGATCCGGAACCGGCCCGAGCGGGCCGAAGCGGTGTTCGACGAGGCCCAGCGGCTCGGCAGCCCGGTGCGCGCCAGTGCGCGCGCCCTGACCCACGACGTCACCCTCGGCGACACCGTGATCCCGGCCGGCCGGGTCGCCCTGCTGCTCTACGCGGCCGCCAACCGGGACCCGCGGCGCTTCGCCACCCCGGACGCCTTCGACCCGGACCGGGCCGAGACCCGCCACCTGGCATTCGGCCACGGTCCGCACCACTGCCTGGGCGCTCCGCTCTCCCTGATGGCCGGCGCCGCCGTGCTGCGCGGCCTGGCCGAGGCCGGCCGCACCCGGGAGCTGAGCACCCCGCTGACCGACCGGACGGTGCGCTGGAGCACCCAGTTCGTCTTCGGCGGCATGCGTGAACTGCCGCTGCGCTGCGAGCCGGTGGCGGACCTGGCCGGGGCGGTGCGGGCATGAGCCTCACGACCACGACGACGAGCACGAGCATGAGCACGACCAAGAGCACGAGCACGAGTACGAGTACGAGTACGAGCAAGACCGAGCAGACGTCGGCGCGCGAGGAGAGCGGTGAGAGCGTGACCGTCAGCGGGACGACCGCCACCAAGGAGTCCACCGCCGTCGCGGCCGCCCGCGCGGCCGCCGTCCTCGAACCCGGGCTGGACCGCCCGGTGGGACTGGTCGGCGCCCGGCTCCGCGCCGCCGCGGCGGCCCTGCTGCTGGTGGTCGGCGCGGGCGGCGGCTGGCTGGCCTTCGGCACCCTGCCGCACACGCTCGCGCTCCCGGCTCTGCTGGCCCACGGCGCGGCCCCGGAGACCGTCCGGGCCGAGCAGGCGGGTGCGCTGCTGGCCTACCAGGTGAGCCCCGGCACTGCCGTGACGCAGGGTCAGACCCTGGCACTGCTGCGGACCGCGGCGGGCGAGGAGCTCGCCGTCCGGGCCCCGCAGGCCGGCACCGTCACCGCGCTGCTCTCCGCACCCGGCAGCACGCTCGCCCCGGGGTCGGCCGTCGCCGCCCTGGACGCGGCGCAACTCCCCGACACCGTAAGACTGTTCGCCACCTCGCTGCGCGAGGCCCAGCAGCTGGTCCCCGGTCGGACGGTGCTGGTGCCGGTGCCCGGTGGGGGCACCGTGCAGGCCACCATCTCCGAGGTCGACCCGCTGCCGGTCCGCGCCGAGACGCTGGACGGGGTCTTCTCCGTCCCGCTGCCCGGCGTGCCCACCGGCGCGGCCCCGGTCTGGACGGCCCGGGCGCAGCTTCCGCCCGACACCACCCGGCTGCGCGGCCCGGTGCCGCTGACGGTCTCGGTCGACCTGGGTGCCCGGCACCCGTACCAGGCCGTGTTCGGAACGGGGGCCGGCCGGTGAGCCTCGACGTCCGGGAGACGGCGGCCGCGGCGACGGCAGCCGTCGAGGAGACCCCGGCAGCTCCCGAGGCTCCCGAGGCCCCTCGGACACCTGAGCGACGAACGGCCAAGGCCCGCAAGCCCCGCCGCTACCTGCGCACCCCCGTGGTGCCGCAGATGGAGGAGCAGGACTGCGGCGCCGCCTGCCTGGCCGTGGTGCTGGGCGCGCTCGGCCGCCGGGTGACGCTCCAGGAGGCCTCCCGCTCCTGCGGGGTGAGCCGGGACGGCGTCAGCGCGGCGGCGGTCGCCCGGGCGGCCGGCCGGTACGGCGTGACCGCCAAGGGCCGCCGGATCGTCCGTACCGAGGAGAAGCTCCAGGGCCTGGAGGCCCTCCAGGTCCCGTCCATGGTCCTGGTGACCGGCCCGCACTTCGCCGTCTACGAGGGCGTCAAGCGCGGCCGGGTGTACGTCAACGACCCGTCGATGGGCTCCTATTCGGCCACTCCGGCCGAGTTCTGGGACTCGTTCTCGGGGATCGCGGTCGGCTTCGAACCCGGCCCGGACTTCGAGCCCGGCGGGCAGCGCTTCCCGCTGCTGCGGGCTCTGTCGGGCCGGATGCGGGCCTTCGCCGCCCCGCTGCTGCTGGCGGTGCTGCTCTCCGTCGCGCTGGCGGTGCCGGGGGTGGTCGCGGCCTTCCTGCTGCGGGCCTACCTGCGCTCCGTGGTGCTGGGCGGCATGGAGTCCTGGGCGGTGCCGCTGGCGCTCGCCTCGGCCGCCGTGGCCGGCACCGTGGTGCTCGGCACCTGGCTCCAACAGACCCTGGTCAACCGGGTGTTGGAGGCGATGGCGGCCCGCGCCTCGTCCGGCTTCCTGTGGCGGCTGATCCGGCTGCCCGGCTCCTTCTTCCACCGGCGCCAGCTGGGCGGCCTGGTGACCCGGGTCCAGATGAACGACGGCCTGGCCATGCTGCTCTCGCACCGGGTGGCCTCGGCCTCGGCCCAACTGGCCGCCGCCGCCGTCCACCTGGGGGCGCTGGCCTGGCTGGAGCCCCGGCTGGCCGTGGTCCCGGTGGTGGTCGCGGGCCTGGACCTGCTGGCCCTGCGGGTCGCCGACCGGCGCCGCGGCGGGCTGGTGCACCGGCTGCACGCCGAGCAGCACAAGCGCGACGGGGTGGCCTTCGCCGGGGTGTCGGCGATCGAGACGCTCAAGGCCGAGGGCGCGGAGGACTCCTTCTTCCGCTCCTGGGCGGGCTGGCAGGCCCGGGCCATGGAGACCGGCCAGCGGGTCACCAGCGCGGTGATCGTGCCGCTCTCGCTGCCCGGGGCACTGAACGCGGCGGCCACCGCCACCGTGGTGGTGGCGGGCACCTCGATGCTGCTCGGCGGGTCGCTCTCGATCGGCACCCTGCTGGCCTTCCTGCTGCTGCTCAACGGATTCCTCGGCCCCGTCGGCCAGTTGGTCGGCGCGGCCTCGGAGCTCACCATGGCCCGGGCGCAGAACGCGTTGCTGGAGGACGTGGAGAGCAGCGAGCCCGACCCGTACCTGACCCCGGTGCTGGACGCCCCGGCCGAGCCGGGCCCGCGCCTGAGCGGCGAACTGGAGCTGCGCGACGTCGAGTTCGGCTACGACCCGAACCGGCCGCCCACCCTGGCGGGGATCTCGCTGCACATCCGCCCGGGGGAGTGGGTCGCGGTGGTCGGCGGCAGCGGCAGCGGCAAGTCCACGGTGGCCAGGCTGGCCGCCGGGGTGCTGAGGCCCTGGTCCGGCCAGGTGCTGCTGGACGGCCGGCCCCGGGACGACTGGCACCGCTCCGTGGTGACCGGTCAGGTCGCCTACGTGGAACAGCAGTTGAGGCTCTTCGAGGGGACCGTCCGGGAGAACCTGACGCTCTGGAACCCGGCCGCCGACGAGGACGCCCTGCGCCGCGCGCTGGACGACGCCGAGGTCGCCGAACTGGTCGCCAGGCGCGGCGGGTTGGACGCCGGACGGATCGACGAGGACGCCCGCAACCTCTCCGGCGGCGAGCGCCAGCGGCTCGAACTGGCCCGCGCGCTCGCCCTGGAACCCGCCCTGCTGGTGCTGGACGAGGCCACCTCCGCGCTGGACGCGCACACCGAGGCGGCCGTCAACGAGCACCTGCGGCGGCGCGGCACCACCTGCCTGGTGCTGGCCCACCGGCTGAGCACCATCCAGGCCGCCGACCGGGTGGTCGTGCTGGCCGGCGGACGGATCGTCCAGCAGGGCACCCCCGCCGAACTCGCGGCCGTCCCCGGCCCCTACCAGACCCTGCTCACCGAAAAGGCCCGGCGCACCGGGACCCATGAGCCGTCCGAAGGCACCGCGTCCAGCGAGAAGGCCCGGCCCACCGGGACCCATGGACGGCCCGGAGCCACCGCGCCCACCGAGAAGGCCCGGCGTACCGGGACCCATGGGCGACCCACCGGATCCGAGATCCCGAAGGAGGAGAAGTCATGACCGCCACGGCCACCGCCGATGCCAACCGAGCCGCACTCACCGCCACCATCGGCGTCCTGCACCCCGGCCGCGGCGGACGACAGACCCACCGACCGACCACGAACGATCCGGCCGGGCAGGCGCACGCCGTGCTCGTCGCGCTCGGGGCGCTCCCCGCAGACGCCGAACTCCCCTCCACGGTACGGAGCTCCCGTGACCCGCTGACCGCGCTGCTGCGGTCGGCCGGGCTGCGGTACCGGCCGGTGACCCTGCCGTCCGGCCCGGACGGCCACGGCGACCCGGCCGGTACGGCCGGGCCGATGGTCGGCTTCGCGGCCGAGGACGGCCGTCCGGTCGCCCTGGTGCCGCGGCCGGCGGGCGGCCACCGCCACCACGACCCGGCCGGGGCGCTCGCCCCGGTCGCGCTGCAGGAACGAGCGCTGCTGCTCTACCTGCCGCTTCCCGCAGGCGAGTTGGGACCGGCGGACCTGGCCCGCTTCGTCCTGCGGGTGCCCGGTGCCCGCCGCGACCTGGGACGGCTGACCGCAGCCGGCC
>NZ_JBVJLD010000031.1:0-37056 GCF_055584905.1 Kitasatospora sp. NPDC088742
AACCCGGAAGCTAAGCCTCATAGCGCCGATGGTACTGCAGGGGGGACCCTGTGGGAGAGTAGGACGCCGCCGAACAATCATTCAAGAGAAGCCCCCTGACGATTCGTCAGGGGGCTTTTCTGCGTTAATCTTCGCCAATGCAGAACCTGACCCTTACCTGGCAGACCTCCGGCACCGCCGGCGTCACGCTGTTCGGCGCGGCGTACGCCGCGAAGCGGTGGGGGAAGCCCGGGCTCGGGGTGGCCTGTCGGGAGGCGGGGACGCTGCTGGCGCTGTTCACGCTCTGGCAGTTGGTCGGGCATCTGTCGTTGCTGAGTACGGATCACGCGCTGGACCGGGCGGCGTGGATCCACCGGACCGAGCTGAGTTGGGGGCTGCCGGACGAGGCGGCCTGGCAGCGCGGGGCCCGGGAGCATCCGTGGTTGATCTCGGCCTCGAACTACTACTACGCGACGATGCACTTCGGGGCGATGATCGCGCTGCTGGCCTGGGTGTTCGTCCGGCACCGGGAGTGGTACGCCTGGGTGCGGAACACGGTGGTGCTGACCACGGCGGCCTGTCTGCTGATCCAGTTCCTGCCGGTGGCGCCGCCGCGGATGCTGCCGGGGAACGGGTTCGTGGACGTGGCGGCGGAGTACGGGCAGTCGGTGTACGGGGGTGCGGTCGGCGGGGTGGTGGAGGCGCAGCTGTCGGCGATGCCCTCGGTGCACGTGGCGTGGTGCGTGATCGTGGCGGTCGCGGTGGTGGTGATCGCCCGGACGCCCTGGCGGTGGGTGGCGGTGCTGCATCCGGTGGCCACGGTGTACGTGGTCGTGGTGACGGCCAATCACTTCTGGGCGGACGGGCTGGTGGCCGTCGGGCTGCTGATGATCGTCTATCTGGTGCTGCACGCGGCCGCCGGCTGGCGGGCGGGCACGGAGCGGCCGGCGGTCGTGGAGGTGGAGCGGAAGAAGGAGACGGCCGCCGGCTGAGCGGGTGGTCGGGCGTGGCTCAGGAGCTGAGGCCGGCCTGGGCGGCGAGCAGGGCGGCCTGGACCCGGGTGTCCGAGCCGGTGCGGTCGAGGACTCCGTCGACCAGGGTGCGGACCCGGTCGGGGCCGATGCCCAGGCGCAGGGCGATCTCCAGGTTGGGCATGCCGTCGCCGAGCAGGGCGAGGACCTCGCGTTCGGTGGGGTCGAGGGTGGCGATCCGCCGTTCGGCCTCGGTGGTGGGGTCGGCCGGTTCGGCGGGGCCGCCGTCGAGCATCCGGCGGACCACCAGGCCGGTGACGCCGGGGGAGAGCACGGCGTCCCCGGCGGCCGCGGCGCGGACGGCGCTGATGAGCTCCTGCGGGCCGTCGTCCTTGAGCAGGAAGCCGGTGGCGCCGGAGCGCAGGGCGCGGGTGACGTTCTCCTCCTCGCCGAAGGTGGTGAGCATGACGACGGCCGGCCTGGGGTCGAGCCGGACCAGTTGGTCGATCGCGGCCAGGCCGTCGAGGACGGGCATCCGGATGTCGAGCAGGACCACGTCCACCGGGGTGAGGGTGGCGAGGGCGACGGCCTCGGCGCCGTCGGAGGCCTCGGCGGTGATCTCGATGTCCTCGGCGTGCCTCAGGACCAGGCGCAGGCCGGCCCGGATGCCGGGTTCGTCGTCGGCGAGCAGCACCCGGATCGGGGTGGTGCGCTCGCCCGGCTGGTCGGTCACCTGATGGTCGGTCATGTGCGGCTCCGGCTCTGGTGGTGGATCAGGGCGCCAGGGGTGTCGTGAATGTGGTGATTTCGGTGAGAGTGCCGTCTTCGAAACAGTAACGGGTCACGTAGAGCCGGTCGCTGCTCGTCAGCCGACTGGTGTACGGGAAGACGCAGGAGGTGGTGCCCTCGGGCCGGACGGGCTCGCGTCCGGAGGCGGCGGAGCGGACGGAGGGGCTGTCCGGCCCGACCACCGAGACCACCTGGCCCTCCGTCATGCCGGGATGGACGGCGCTGGTCGGCGGCGGGCCGTCGTAGGGGCGGGTCTGCTGGACCAGGCCGAGGCCGAGCAGCAGGATGACGCCGAGCCCGGCCAGGCCGAGGGCGGCGGAGACGGCGCTGGCCAGTTGGCGGCGGACCCGGGCGGCCGGGCCGCCGGCCAGGGCGGGGACGTCCGCGCCGGAGGCGGCGGGTGGTTGGTCGGTCCGGCGGCCCGCCGAGGGCGGTTCGGTGGGGAGGACGGCGCGCACCTCGAAGCCGTCCGGGACGGGGCCGACGGTGAGGCGGCCGTCGAGCACCGCGACCCGTTCGCGCAGCCCGTCGAGGCCGCGGCCGCTGCCGAGACCGGTGGTGACGGCGGGCGGGACGGGCGGGCGGCCGTTGTGCACCACCACCTCGACGCTGCCGGGGAGCTGTTCGACCGTCACCTCGACGGCGGAGCCGAGGGCGTAGCGGTGGATGTTGGTGAGCGACTCCCGGACCACCCGGTTGACGGCCCGTCGGACCTGGGGGCGGACCTCGGTGAGGTCCTCGCCCTCCCAGTGGAAGGCGACCGGGACCCCGGCGGCCCGGGACTCCTCTACCAGGGCGAGGATGTCGGCCCGGGTGCCGGTGGCGTCGGTCAGCGCGTCGGTGCCGGTGTCCCGGCCGACCGGGCCGAGCACGCCGAGCACCTGGCGCAGTTCGTCCATCGCGTCCCGGCTGGCCCGGCGGAGCTGTTCGGCCTCGTCGCGGAGCTCGGGGGCCTGCCGGTCGAGGGCCAGCTCCAGGCCACCGGCGTGCAGCGAGATCAGGCTGAGCCGGTGGCCGACCAGGTCGTGCATCTCGGCGGCGATCCGGGAGCGTTCGTGCAACCGGGACTCGCTCTCGGCGGAGCGCTTGGCCCGTTCGGCGGCGGCGGTGCGCTCGCGCAGGGCGCCGACCAGTTGGTCCTGCTGGCCGGCGGCGGTGCCGACCAGGCCGGGGATGAGCACCGCGACCACGGCCAGCACCCCGCCCTGGGCGATGGCGTACTGCCAGCGGCCGCCCTGCCAGTAGTCCAGCCGGACCTCGCTGGTGAGCAGCGGGAGCAGGGCGGCGGCGACCAGCAGCAGATCGCGGCGCAGGGCGCGGCCGGCCCGGCGGGAGGTGGTGTAGGCGACGATCGCGGTGAGCATCGCGGCACTCGGCAGGATGCCGACCAGGGCGGCCAGGCCGAGCAGGGCGGCCTGGGGGTACCGGTGCCGGGCCAGCGAGAGCAGCAGGGCGAGGGAGCCGAGGACGACCAGGGTGCTGCGGGCGAAGAGCCCGCTGAGGCCGACGCTGTGCAGGGCGGCGAAGGTGACCAGCAGGACGCAGCCGCCGACCACGGCCTCCAGCAGCCACCGGCCGGGCGGGCGGTGGGCGTCCGGGCGGTCGGCGGGCAGCAGCGGTACGAAGCGCATCCCCCGATTGTGCCCGGAGCGGAATCCGGTGCTCCGGAACGCGGCGGCTACGGGATGACGCGGCGGCGGCGGAAGTCCTCGAAGATCTCCAGGAACATGGCCTCGGTGTCCACATACTCGTGGAAGCCGGAGCGGCGGGCCTTGGAGCCGTCGGCGAACATGTCGTAGTCCCAGGAGAACACGAAGTCGCCGAAGGCCCAGGAGGAGACCTCGTCGTAGGAGTGGGCCAGCCCGTACTTCTCCACCATGGCCTGCCAGACCGGCTCCTTGTCGGCCATCACCTCGGCCAGCGGGAGCGGGACGCCGGGGGCGGTGTCCAGCTCGAAGTACCGGGCGACGGCCGGCCAGAGGCCGCTCCAGCGGAACAGGTCGCCGTTGTTGATGTTGAACGCCTGGTTGGCGCAGCGCTGTTCGGTGGCGGCCCAGACGGTCGCCTTGGCGAGCAGGCCGGCGTCGGTGACCTCCAGCAGGGCGTCGTAGGCACCGGGCTTGCCGGGGAAGCGGAGCGGTAGGCCGAGCTCCTTGGAGATCGCGGCGTAGACGGCGATCACCATGGCGAGGTTCATCGGGTTGCCGAGGGCGAAGCCGGTGACCACGGAGGGGCGGATCGCGGTCCAGGTCCACTGCTGCCCGGCCTGGCGGCTCTCCAGCAGGGTCTGCTGGGAGTGCATGAACTCGGGCGGCATGAAGTACGGGTCGGTCTCCTTGGCGGGGGTGCGGAACGGGCCGAGGTGGGCGCCGTAGACCTTGTACCCCTGCATCAGGCTGACGTGGCGCAGGCCGGTGGCGGCGGGCACGACGGTGTCCAGGACGTTGGTGAGCATGGTCAGGTTGGGCGCGACCAGCTCGGCCCAGCTCGGGCGGTCCTGGTAGGCGGCGTAGAAGACGTGGGTGACCTCGCGCAGGCCGCCGAGCTTCTGCTTGCTGTCGGTGGCGTCGAGCAGGTCGACGCTGATGTGCCGCAGGCGGTCGGCGGGCTCGCCTCCCCGGCGGGAGAGTCCGATGACGTCCCAGTCGCCGAGGGCCAGCAGGTGCTCGGTGAGGTTGCGGCCGATCACCCCGTTGGCGCCGACGACGAGGGCGGTCCTGCGGTCGGTGGTGGTCGTGGTCATGGTGGGTCTCCTGGCGGGTGCTCGCGGCGGGTACGTGATCGATCATCGTCCGAGGAGGCGGCATGAGTCCAAGACCGACTTCTTCTCCCTGACATAAGCTCAGATCATGCTGACGCTCAGGCAGTTGGAGTACCTGGTCACCATCGTCGAGCAGGGTTCGTTCACCCGGGCCGCCGAGCTGCTGCACGTCAGCCAGCCCGCGCTGTCGCACCAGGTGCGGGTGATGGAGGGGCTGCTCGGCGGCCCGCTGCTGGAGCGGCTGCCCCGGCAGGTGCGGGCCACTCCGATGGGGCGGGCGATGCTGCCGCACGCCCGGGCCGCGCTGGCCGAGGCTTGGCGGGCGGTGGCGGCGGCGCGGGACTGCGCGGCCTCCGGGACGGGCGAGGTGGAGCTGGCCACGCTGTACGGGTACAGCCTGGGCCTGCTGCCGGCCGTGCTGCGGGTCTGGCACCGGGAGCGGCCCGGGGTGGCGGTCCGGCTGCGCGAGTACCGGCACGCCGAGGAGCTGGCGGAGGCGGTGGCCGGGGGCGTCGCCGACCTGGCGCTCGGGCCCCGGCCGGAGGGGTGGGCCGGGCCGGTCTGGGAGCTGGGGGAGGAGGAGTTCCTGCTGGTGCTCCCGGCTGACGATCCGTCGGAGGGGGACGCGGGCACGGGTGCGGACGCGGCGGTGGAGGTGGAGGTCGAGGTGGGCGGGGAGTTGGAGCTGCGGACGCTGGCCGGGCGGAGCTGGGTGCACTACGCCGCCGCGAACGGGCTCTCCGAACTGCTGGACCGGGCCTGCGCGGCGGCCGGCTTCCGCCCGGTGGCCGCCGTCCGCACCGAGCAGACGGCGGC
Source organism: Kitasatospora sp. NPDC088742 (assembly GCF_055584905.1). NCBI lineage: Bacteria > Bacillati > Actinomycetota > Actinomycetes > Kitasatosporales > Streptomycetaceae > Kitasatospora > Kitasatospora sp. NPDC088742. Next base: position 5,317 of record NZ_JBVJLD010000031.1, read on the forward strand.
CGGCCCGCTGCTCGCCTCGGCCGGTCTCGGCCCGACCCTGGCCGCCGCCCACGCCCTGCCGCCCGGCCTGCCCGGGCGGCTGTACCGTCCGCTGCCGCCCGTCCGGCGGCAGCTCGCGGTGTACGCCCGGACCGAGCCGGACCCGCTGACGGCGGAGCTGGTGGCGACGGTGCGGCGGGAGGCGGTGCTGCTGCCCGAGCACGTCCGGGAGCGGCTGGCGGGCTGACGGGTGGTCCGACGGGTCGGCGGGCTGACGGGTGGTCAGGCTCCGGGGCGGGTGGGGCGGAGGTACTGCTCGATGCGTTCCTGGTTCTCGACCAGGCGCAGGCTGAGGTGACGGAGGGTGGCCAGCTCCTCGGGGGTGAAGCCCTGGAAGACGGCGGCCATCGCCCGCCGGGTGGGGGCGCGGAAGGACTCCAGCCACTCCTGCCCGGCGAGGGTGATCACGGCCCGGACCGAGCGCCGGTCCTGCGGGTCCTGGGTGCGCCGGGCCAGGCCCTCGCGCTCCAGGGTGTCGACCAGGCCGGTGACGTTGCGCGAGCTCACCCCGCAGGAGCGGGCGAGCTCGCCGATCGGCAGGCCCTCGGGGTCGGGCTCGGGGTCGGAGCCGGGGTTGGAGCCGGTGGCTGCGGTGCTCAGCCGGAGCAGGATGTCCAGGGCGCCGGCGCTGAGGCCGCGGCCGTCGGCGCCGTGTGAGCGGAGGCGGTCCATGGCCTGGGCGGCGGAGCGTACGGCGGCGGCGGTTTCGAGGGCGGCGGTGTCGCCGTCGAGGGCGATGACGGTCATGGCGGCGCGGACGCCCGGGTCGTGGAGCAGGCCGTTGCTGTCGGGGGAGAGTCGCGGAGAGTTATGTACGTCATTCACAATGAAGCAGTACTGTAACGGGTTCCGGGCTTCGAGCCAAGAAGCGGATGTCAGCTGATCGGTGGACCCGGGTGGCGGTCGGGCCACCGGAGGATGGGAGGGAGGAGCGATGGACGGAGGACGGCATGGGCAGCGGCAGCGGTGGTGGCGGGGCGCGGTGGGTAGGGCTGGGACTGGTGGCGGTGGTGCTGGCCGGGTGCGGGGTGGCGGCCCCGTCCTCGACGGCTCCGTCGGTCTCGGCCCCGGCGCCGTCCGTCCCGGACCTCCCGGTGGCCGGTGCTCAGGAGACCTTGCTGGTGGCCGACTCCGGGGGTGACACGGTGACCTTCGTGGACCCGGCGGCCGGGGCGGTCGGTTCGGCGCGGGTCGGGACGGCGCCCTGGGGCGTGGCGCTCGGGCCGGACGGGCGGGCCTGGGTGGCGGCCGCCGAGGGGGTGGCCGTGGTGGACACGGCGGCCCGGCGGGTGACGGACACGGTGCCGTACCGGACCGCGAGCGGGCCGGTGACCACGGGGGAGTACCGGGGCGGCGGCATGGGCATCGCGGTCTCGCCGGACGGCCGGCGGGTCTACGTGGGGGTCAACGTGCCAGGGAAGCCGGGGGTGTTGGAGGTCATCGACACGGCGGCCCGGCGGGTCACCGACGTGGTGCCGGTCGGGCGCCGCCCGTTCGACGTGGTGGTGGCCCGGGACGGGCGCGAGGTGTACGCCGTCGGGCACGACTCCTTCGACGTCACGGCGGTGGACGCGGGCACCCTGCGGCCGCGCCGGATGGAGGTGGCCCCGTACGGGACGGAGGGCGGGCTGGGCTCCTGGCTGAAGCCGCACTACGCCGAAGTCGCCCCCGACGGACGGCTGTTGCTGCCCTTCGAGGGGGAGCGGCTGGCGGTGCTCGACCCGGTGGACGGGCGGGTGACGGTCCGTCCGATGACGGCCGACACCCACCAGCACGGCACCGCCCTGGCTCCGGACGGCACCCTGCTGGTGGTCGGCACCGGCTCGGTCGACGGCGGTGGCAACGGCCCCTCGCTCACCGTCCGGGCGCCCGACGGCACCGAGCGGGTCCTCCCGCTGGACGGCCCGCACGAGGAGGTCGCGCTCTCCCGGGACGGCCGCACCGCCTACGTCACCGGCGGCTTCTCCCGGCCCGGCGGCTGGGACGGCGTCACGGTGGTGGACCTGGCGGGCGGCCGGACCCACCGGGTGGCCGCCGGGCACCTGCCGCTGGGGGTGGTGGTGCTCTGACGGGGGTTCAGGCGAGCCAGGAGGTGTCGGTGGCCAGCAGGGCGCCGTCCGCGCCGTGGAGCGTGAGGGTGCGCGGGCCGGAGCCGGCGGGGCGGGCGACGGCGAGCCAGCGGCTGGTCGAGCCGGCGATCAGGGCCGGCTGGACCTCGACGGTGGAGCCGTCGGCGGAGGTGACCACGGCCTTGGCCACGGACGGTCCGACCCGGAGCACCACGACCGGGACGGGGCCCGCGGTCGCCCCCTTGCCGAGCTGTCCCAGCGCGACGCCGGTCAGCGCCGTGTCGCCGGGCCCGGCGGTGCCCGGGGCCGGGGCCTCGACCACGGAGTCCTGGGCCAGCCGGGTGCCGTCGACGGTGAGGTAGAGGTTCACCACGTCCGAGGAGGGCTGGTGGTACTGCTGGACGTAGGCGGCGGTGGGCTCGGGCAGGTCGGAGCCGGCCGCGTGCTGCTCCTGCCAGAGCGCCTCGGCCTGCTGGAGGGCGAGGTCGGCGGGGGCGACCGGCCAGAGCGCCGCCCAGACCTGCCAGTTGCTGCCCTGTGCGGTGCCCTGACCGACCATCACCCGGGTGGGGTGGAGGGGGTCGCGCGGGGCACTCGGGGCACTCGGGGCGACGGCCGCCGGGCTCCCCACTGCCGGGGCGGGGCCCGAGGCGGCGGGCACCAGGGTGCTGCCGCCCGGCCGCGGAGCCGGCAGCAGGCTCGCGGTGCCGCCCACGGCGAGGACGGCCACCAGTGCTCCGGCGCCGGCCAGGACGGCCCGGCGGCGGCGCAGGCGGCGCCGGCCACCGGCCACCACCCCGCCGATCGGCGGCGGTCCGATCCGGACCGATCCGGCCAGCTCGGTCAGCCCGGCGGTCAGCCGGTTCTCGTCGTGCTCGATCTCGTTCATGCCTTCGCTCCCGTGTGTACGAGTCCTGCCAGTGACGAGGTGGCGCGCAGCCGGGCCAGACCCTTGGACGCCTGGCTCTTGACGGTGCCGACCGAGCAGCCCATGGCCGTGGCGGCCTGACTCTCGCTCAGGTCCTCCCAGTAGCGGAGCACCACCGCCTGCCGCTGACGGCGCGGCAGGGTGCCGAGCGCCGTCAGCAGGGCGGCCCGTTCGTCGAGCCTGGCGAAGCCGTCCGGGGCCGCCGACTCGGGGACGGCGGTGACCAGTTGCTCGGGCACCCGGCGGCGGAAGCGCCGGGCGTGCTCGTTCAGCAGGATGCGGCGGACGTAGGCGTGCGGTTCGTCCGCGCGCCGGACCTTGCCCCAGGCCGCGTAGGTCCGTTCCAGGGTCGACTGCACCAGGTCCTCGCCGGCCGGCTGCTCGCCCGCCAACAGGTAGGCGGTCCGCAGCAGTCGGGGCCAGGCGATGGCGACGAACTCCCGGAACTCCCCGTCCCGGCCCTGCTTCCGGTCTCCCATGAGCACCTCCTCACCCTGTCAGAGCCCAGGAACGCCCCGAACCGTTGCCTGCGAATCCGCAGGGGGGCACAACGGAGCCGGACCACCCCGTGGTGGGGTGGCCCGGCTTCGATGGGGGAGGGGTGGGTCCTCCGGGTGGTGGGGCACCCGGAGGATCCGGATCACCCAGTGGGGTGGGTCACTTGGTGGGGAGGAGGGCCCGGCCCCAGCCGCTCTCGGTGAGCGCGGCGGTGGCGGAGTACCAGGCCGCCAGGCCCGCGACCACGGCCAGCCAGGCACCGGCCTTGCCGAGGCCGCTGCTGCCGTTCAGCACGCCGAGCGCGCTGAGCACCAGGGAGAGGAGGAACAGGACCCACAGGACGCGGCCGAGCAGGCCCGAACCCCAGGCGGCCAGCGCCAGGCTGAGCACGAGCAGGGCCCAGAGCAGCAGGAACAGGCCGGTGGCGTTCTTGCCCGCGCCGCCGCCCGCTGACCAGACGGCCCAGAAGGCGCCGAGGGCGGTGAAGGCGGTGCCGGTGAAGCCGTCGCCGCTGCGCAGCTGCCAGAGGCCGGCGACGAACAGGGTGAGGCCGCCGACCAGGTGGGCCAGTCCGGCGGCGTCCTTGACGCCCGCGCCGGAGAGGATGCCGGTGCCGAGCAGCCCGTAGGCGAGGAGGGTCAGGCCGAGGGCCAGGTAACCGAGGTTCCCGGCGTCGGCGGAACGGGTGGCCCCGGAGGCTTCGTTGCTCACCGGAGGCTCCTTTCACTCATGGTGTGCCGCTTCAGGGCGGCGGGGAGCGTGTGCGTGGAGTGGGTGCGCGTGCCGGGGCCGGGGAGCGCACGGGACAGGGCTGTCCCACGGTGCGGGCGGCGGCGGCGAAGTGATGAACCGGCAGGTCGGAGCTGCCGGCGAGTCCCCTACCGGGGTCTTCCCCGGTGAGATCTGTGTACCCACCCGGTACCGGCTTGTACCCTTGTGAATCCCACAATTTGTCGGGTCGTCAGATGTCGGGCGGCGACCCTTGACCGTTTCCGGTCCGGACGTGATCAGCCGGTGCGCTGCTCCGGCACCCGCAGGGTGAGGATGGCCATGTCGTCCGAGGGCGGCTCGGGGGCGAAGCGCTCCACCGCCCGCTGCACCCGGGCGGCCACCGCCCCGGCGGTCAGCCCGGTGCACCCGGTGAGCACCGCGGCCAGGCCGTCGTCGCCCAGCATCCGCTGCCCCTCGCGGCGTTCGGTCACGCCGTCGGTGACGCAGAGCAGCACCTCGCCGGGCTCCAGCACCACCCGCTCGGCGATCAGCTCCAGCTCCTCCAGCACGCCGAGCAGCGGCTGCGGGGTGGCGGCCGGGATGACCTGCCCGTCGGTGCGCAGCCGCAGCGGCAGCGGGTGCCCGGCGCAGACCAGGGACAGCTCGGTACAGCCGTCCTCACGCGGGGTCAGCTCGCCGTAGAGCAGGGTGAGGAAGCGCGAGCGGCTGCCCTCGTCGAGGATCGCGCTGTTCAGCCGGGAGAGCAGCTGCGGGCCGTCCAGGCCCTCGCGGGCCAGCAGCCGCAGGGCGTGCCGGGCCAGGCCGGTGACGGCGGCGGCCTCGGGGCCGGTGCCGCAGACGTCGCCGATCGCGAAGCCGTAGGTGCCCTCGCGGATCGGGAAGATGTCGTAGAAGTCGCCGCCGACCTCGTTGCCCTCGCCGGCGGCCTGGTAGAAGACCTCCACCTCCAGGCCCGGGATGGTGGGCAACTCCGGTGGCAGCAGGGCGCGTTGGAAGGCCTGGCTGGTGGCGGTGCGCTCGGAGTAGAGCCGGGAGTTGTCCAGCGCCAGGGCGGCCCGGCGGGACAGGTCCTCGGCCAGCTCCAGCATCTCCTGGCGGAACCGCTGGCCGGTGGAGACGCCGAGCACCAGCAGGCCGATCACCCGGTTGCGGGCCACCAGCGGCAGCACCACGGTCTCGCCGAGCAGCCCGGCCAGCTCCGGACTGTCCGTCAGCCCGGCCTGCCGGGCGGTCTCGGCGGGGGCGGACCAGAAGGTCACCCCGGAGTCCCGGGCGGCGTCCGGCGGCGGGGTCTTGTCCAGCAGGTCGCGCAGCCGGTCGATCCGGTCCTCGTCCTGGTGCAGCACGAAGGCCAGGTCGGCCCCGGCGTCGGTGCTGGTGTAGACGGCGCACCAGGAGGCCAGCGTGGGGACCGCCATCTGCGCCATCAGGGCCAGGGTCTGGCCGAGTTCGAGCGTCCCGGCGAGCAGGTCGGAGGCCTCCACCAGGAAGGAGAGCGAGCCGCGGCGCAGCCGCTCCAGCTCGGTCAGCCGGGCGCTCTCCAGGGCGAGCGCGACCCGGTCGGCGGCGAACTGCAGGCGCAGCGCGTCCTCGTTGTCGTACCGGCCGGCGGCGGTGGCGGCCACGCCCAGCGAGCCGGTCAGCCGGCCGTCCACCTTGAGCGGGACGGTGATCAGCGAGCGCAGGCCCGAACCGGCGAGCAGCGGAACGACGTTGGAGCGGACGGCGAGGTCCTCGTGGACGGCGGGCAGCCGGGCCGAGTCGTACCGGCCGGCCCCGGAGTCGACCGGGATCGGGGCGTGCCGGCGCAGGCCGCCGGGCAGGCCGGTGGCGGCGCGCAGCTCGAACTCGGTCTCGTCGTCGGTGGTCAGCAGCAGGTACGCGGCGTCCGCGTCCAGCAGGTCCCGGGCCCGCTCGACGATCCGCTGGAGCAGCCCGCCCAGGTCGTCCGGGCCGAGGTGGCCGACCAGCAGGTCCAGCGGCTCGATCCCGGCGGGGGCGTCGGCGGCGGTGACGGGGGAGCGCAGCACCCCGCGGTCGGCCTCGCGGACCAGCAGGCAGAGGGTGGACGGCTCGCCGTGGGTGTCCCGGACCCGGACCTGGACGGCGTAGACCTCGTCGCCTTCGGCGCGGAGCGTGAAGCCGCCCTCCCAACGGGCCAGCCGGAGCGTCTCGGCCAGGCCGAGGCCGGGCGCGGGCCAGTCGACCAGCTCGGCCCAGGACCGGCCGATCAGCTGGTCGGCGGGCAGCCGCAGCAGCACCTCGGCGTCCGGGTTGCAGGAGCGGACGGTGGCCTGCTCGTCGATCCGGACCACGCCGACCAGCACTGGTCCGTCGGTGTCGGGCAGTTCGCCGCCGGGCAGGCTGGGCAGCGCGTACCGGGTGCCGACGAGGTGCTCGGGCAGGGCGAGGCGGAACCAGACGGTCTTGCGCCCGGCCGAGTACTCGACGCCCCAGCAGGTGGAGATGGCGGAGCACATCAGCAGACCGCGGCCGCCCTCGCCGTCCGGGTCGCCGAAGTGCTCGGAGCCGTGGGCGGGGACGTTGGCGAAGGCGGGCAGGCCGCGCTCCGGGTGACGGTCCGTCACCTCGATCCGGACGGTCTCCTCCTCGCGCAGCACGGCCACCTCGGCGGCCGTCCCGGCGTGCACCACCGCGTTGGTGACCAGTTCGGAGACCAGCACCACGGCGTCGTCCACCACCTCGGGCAGGCCCCAGCCGAGCAGGGCGTCCCGGACGAAACCGCGTGCGGCACCGGCCGAGCGGCCCTTCGGCTCGAAGGTGGCGGCTGCGCGCGCGGTGACCACGTGCCACATCTCCCATCAGCTCCGACTGCCAGGTCCGCCCCCGTCGCTTCAGGCGGAGCCGGGGCCGGTGCAGCGTCCCACCCTACTTACCGGTGGGCACAGTGTGGGGCCCGGGCGCGGAAAGAAGCACCTGAGGGTGATTTAGGCGACCGGTTTGCACCACCTCGGTGCAGACCCTGTGCAACGGGACGGACACTCGGCGGCGGTACTGCCAGACTGGGGGGTCCGCAGCACCCGACCGGCGGGTTACGGTCGAGGTGCGCCGGCGTCCGCCCCGAGTGCGGCGGGCCGGTGGCCGCTCCGAAGGGGGGTGGCGCGGAGACGCTCACGATGTGGGAGGACCTCGACTTGAGTTCGGCCACCAAGGACGTACCCGGCACCACCCCGGCGGTCGGCCGCAGCGGTGGCCGTCCGGCATCCCGGCCCGCCTCCGGGCGGCGCCCGAACCACAACCGGGGGGCCGAACCGGCCGACCTGCGCAAGCTGCTGGCCGCGCTCACCGCGATGCGCGACGGCAACTTCCGCCGCCGGCTGACCGTGCCGGGCGACGGCCCGCTGGCCGAGATCGCGGCGGTCTTCAACGAGGTGGCCGAGCGGAACCAGCACCTGACCGGTGAACTGGCCCGGGTCCGCCGGGCGGTGGGCCGCGAGGGCCGGCTCTCCGAGCGGCTGGAGAGCGGGGTCGGCGAGGGCGCCTGGATGGCGGCGGTCGACAACTGCAACGCGCTGATCGACGACCTGGCCCGCCCGATGGCCGAGGTCGGCCGGGTGCTCACCTCCATCTCCGAGGGGGACCTGGACCAGCGGATGGAGCTGCGCTCGGTCCACACCAGCGGGGCCAGCCACCCGCTGCGCGGCGAGTTCCTCAAGGTCGGCCGGACGGTGAACGGACTGGTCGACACCCTCGGCGACTTCACCGCCGAGGTGACCCGGGTCGCGGTCGAGGTCGGCACCGAGGGCAAGCTCGGCGGCCAGGCCAGGGTCCGTGGCATGTCCGGGAGTTGGAAGGACCTGGCGGACTCGGTCAACACCATGGCCGGGCGGCTGACCGCCCAGGTCCGCAACATCGCCGAGGTGACCACCGCGGTCGCCAAGGGCGACCTCTCGCACAAGGTCACGGTGGACGTGGCCGGCGAGATGCTGGAGCTGAAGAACACCGTGAACACCATGGTGGACCAGCTCAACTCCTTCGCCGCGCAGGTCACCAGAGTCGCCCGCGACGTGGGCACCGAGGGACGGCTCGGCGGCCAGGCGCAGGTGCCCGGCGTGGCCGGCGTCTGGCGCGACCTCACCGACTCGGTCAACTTCATGGCCAACAACCTGACCGACCAGGTCCGCAACATCGCCGAGGTGACCACCGCGGTCGCCAAGGGCGACCTGTCCCGCAAGATCGAGGTCGACGCCCGCGGCGAGATCCTCGAGTTGAAGAACACCATCAACACGATGGTCGACCAGCTCTCCGGCTTCGCCGAGCAGGTGACCAGGGTGGCGCGCGCGGTGGGCACCGAGGGCATCCTGGGCGGTCAGGCCCAGGTGCCCGGGGTGGCCGGGGTCTGGAAGGACCTGACCGAGAACGTCAACTCGATGGCCAACAACCTCACTTCGCAGGTGCGCAACATCGCCCAGGTGACCACCGCGGTCGCCAAGGGCGACCTCTCGCAGAAGATCCAGGTGGACGCGCGCGGCGAGATCCTGGAGCTGAAGAACACCATCAACACGATGGTCGACCAGCTCGGCGCCTTCGCCGACGAGGTCACCCGGGTCGCCCGGGACGTGGGCACCGAGGGCATCCTCGGCGGCCAGGCCAGCGTGCCGGGAGTCTCCGGCACCTGGAAGGACCTCACCAACAGCGTCAACCTGATGGCCAACAACCTGACCAGCCAGGTCCGCAACATCGCCGAGGTGACCACGGCGGTGGCGCGCGGCGACGTCTCCAAGAAGATCACCGTCGACGCCCGCGGCGAGATCCGCGAGCTGGTGCTCACCGTCAACACCATGGTCGACCAGCTGTCCGCCTTCGCGGACGAGGTGACCCGCGTCGCCCGCGAGGTCGGTACCGAGGGGATCCTCGGCGGCCAGGCCCGGGTCTCCGGCGTCTCCGGCATCTGGCGGGACCTGACCGACAACGTGAACTTCATGGCCTCCAACCTGACCTCGCAGGTGCGCAACATCGCCGAGGTCGCCACCGCGGTGGCCCGGGGTGACCTCTCCAAGAAGATCACCATCGAGGCCCAGGGCGAGGTGGCGGCGCTGGCCGGCACCCTCAACACGATGGTCGACCAGCTGTCCGCCTTCGCCGTCGAGGTGACCCGGGTGGCCCGCGAGGTCGGCACCGACGGCATCCTGGGCGGCCAGGCCGGCGTCCCCGGCGTCGCCGGGATCTGGAAGGACCTGACCGACAACGTCAACCTGATGGCGAACAACCTGACCGGCCAGGTCCGCAACATCGCCCTCGTCATCACCGCCACCGCGCGCGGCGACCTCTCGCAGAAGATCGACGTGGACGCCCGGGGCGAGATCCTGGAGCTCAAGACCAGCATCAACACCATGGTCGACCAGCTCTCCGGCTTCGCGGACGAGGTCACCCGCGTCGCCCGCGAGGTGGGCACCGACGGCCGCCTCGGCGGGCAGGCCCGCGTACCGGGCGTGGACGGCACCTGGCAGGACCTGACCGAGTCGGTGAACGAACTCGCCAACAACCTGACCAGGCAGGTGCGGGCGATCGCCCAGGTCGCCACCGCGGTGACCCGAGGCGACCTCTCCCTGCGGATCGACGTGGACGCCTCCGGTGAGCTCGACGAGCTCAAGGACAACATCAACCAGATGATCGGCAACCTGCGCGAGACCACCAGGACCAACCAGGAACAGGACTGGCTGAAGACCAACCTGGCCCGGATCTCCGGTCTGCTGCAGGGCCGCCGCGACCTGGAGGCCGTCGCCTCGCTCATCATGACCGAGCTGACGATGACCGTCTCGGCCCAGCACGGCGCCTTCTTCCTGGCCCAACCGGCCGGACGGAACGCCGAGTTGATCGCCGAGGACGACGACGAGAACGACACCGTGCTGCGCCTGATCGGCAGTTACGGCTACCAGCGCCGCTCGATGCCGACCACCTTCCGCCCCGGCGAGGGGCTGATCGGCCAGGCCGCGGTGGAGAAGCGCTCGATCATCCTCAAGGAGACCCCGCCCGGCTACCTCAAGATCGCCTCCGGCCTGGGCGAGGCCAGCCCGGCCCACGTGGTGGTGCTCCCGGTGATGTTCGAGGGCCGGCTGCTCGGCGTGATCGAGCTGGCCACCTTCTCCTCCTTCACCACGGTGGCGCTCGACTTCCTGGAGCAGATCGCCGATCTGATCGGTGTGACCGTCAACACCATCAGCGTCAACACCAAGACCGAGGGCCTGCTGCTGGAGTCCCAGCGCCTGACCGCCGAACTCTCCATGCGATCCGCCGAGTTGGAGGCCCGCCAGGAGGAGCTGGAGCGCACCAACGAGGAGCTCCAGGAGAAGGCCGAGCAACTCGCCCAGCAGAACCGCGACATCGAGATCAAGAACAGCGAGATCGAGGAGGCCCGGCAGGTCCTGGAGGAGCGTGCCGAGCAGCTCGCGCTGGCCTCGCGCTACAAGAGCGAGTTCCTCGCCAACATGTCGCACGAGCTGCGCACCCCGCTCAACTCACTGCTGATCCTGGCCAAGCTGCTCTCCGACAACAACGAGGGCAACCTCTCGCCCAAGCAGGTCGAGTTCGCCGAGACCATCCACGGCGCGGGCTCCGACCTGCTCCAGCTGATCAACGACATCCTCGACCTCTCCAAGGTGGAGGCGGGCAAGATGGACGTCCGCCCGGCCAAGATCGCCCTGGTCCAGCTGGTCGACTACGTGGAGGCCGCGTTCCGTCCGCTCACCCTGGACAAGAACCTGGACTTCGCGGTGGTGGTCTCGCCCGACCTCCCGGTCACCCTGCACACCGACGAGCAGCGCCTCCAGCAGGTGCTGCGCAACCTGCTCTCCAACGCGGTCAAGTTCACCGACAACGGCGCCGTCGAACTGCGGATCCGCCGGGCCGACGAGCGCGACGTCCCGCAGCACGTCCGCGAGCAGCTGCTGGAGAACGGGGTGATCGGCGACCCGGACGAGCCGCTGATCGCCTTCTCGGTCTCCGACACCGGCATCGGCATCCCGCGCAACAAGCTCCGGGAGATCTTCGAGGCCTTCAAGCAGGCCGACGGCGGCATCAGCCGCAAGTACGCCGGAACGGGCCTCGGGCTCTCCATCAGCCGGGAGATCGCCCGCCTGCTCGGCGGCGAGATCCACGCCGAGAGCGAGCTCGGCACCGGCTCCACCTTCACCCTCTACCTGCCGCTGCGCAGCGAGGCGCCCGAACTCCCCGGCCAGGAGCGGCTCGCACTCACCGGCCCGATCCGCGCGACCATCGCCGTCACCCCGGTCGGCACCCCCGTCCCGGTCAACGAGAACCCGGCCGAGCACTGGGCCCAGGAGGTCCGCGAGCTGGCCGAGGTGCGCCGCCGGGGCGCCGCCGAACGCCGCCGGGCGGCGGCCGAGGACGTCCCGACGGTCCGTCAGGAGCCGGCCGTGTCGGTGCCCGCGCAGTTCGCGGGGCGGTTCGCCGGCGAGCAGGTGCTGATCGTCGACGACGACATCCGCAACGTCTTCGCGCTCACCAGCGTGCTGGAGCAGTACGGCCTGACCGTGCTGTACGCGGAGAACGGCCGCGAGGGCATCGAGGTGCTGGAGCAGCACGAGGACGTGGCCCTGGTGCTGATGGACATCATGATGCCGGAGATGGACGGCTACGCGACCACCGAGGCGATCCGCCGGATGCCGCAGTTCGCCGGGCTGCCGATCATCGCGCTCACCGCCAAGGCGATGAAGGGCGACAAGGAGAAGAGCCTCGCGGCCGGCGCCACCGACCACGTCACCAAGCCGGTCGAAACCGACCACCTGTTGGCGGTGATGCGCCACTGGCTTCCTTCCGCCACGGGCAAGTAACCGCCGGGGGCGCGCTCTCCCACCGCACTGGCGAGTCCGGCCGGGAACGGGGTAAGGTCGCGCATCGTTGCGAACAGTGACCGAATGGTGACGTGGTGCTCGGAATCCGCCCTGCGCCGCTGTGGGACTCGGCACTGCCAGGGTGCCGGATCGACCGGAGCGGCCTGGCGGGTCAGGGGGTGCGGCTAGCATGACCGGTGCGGTGATGGGCGGTACCAAGACGGCCGCGATCGGCAGACAAGCGGCAGGAGGGCGGGTCGTGGTGCAGAAGGCGAAGATCCTCCTGGTGGACGACCGGCCGGAGAACCTGCTGGCCCTGGAGGCCATCCTCTCCGCGCTGGACCAGACGCTGGTCCGCGCCTCCTCCGGCGAGGAGGCGCTCAAGGCGCTGCTGACCGACGACTTCGCGGTCATCCTGCTGGACGTCCAGATGCCCGGGATGGACGGCTTCGAGACCGCCTCCCACATCAAGCGGCGGGAGCGGACGCGGGACATCCCGATCATCTTCCTCACCGCGATCAACCACGGGCCGCACCACACCTTCCGCGGCTACGCGGCCGGGGCGGTCGACTACATCTCCAAGCCCTTCGACCCGTGGGTGCTGCGGGCCAAGGTCTCGGTCTTCGTCGACCTCTACGTGAAGAACTGTCAGCTCAAGGAGCAGGCCGCGCTGTTGCGCCTGCAGGTCGAGCAGGGCGAGGCCACCGTCCTCGGCGAGCTCTCCGCCCGCCTGGCCGCCGTCGAGGAGCAGGCCGAGGCCCTCGGCAAGCAGCTCGGCGACTCCTCCGACACCACGGCCGCCGCCACCGCCGCCCACCTCGAACGCAAGCTCGCGGGCCTGCGCAAGGCCCTCGACGCGCTGCGCCCCGGAACTTCGTAATGCCGGGGGCGCGGGGAACTGCGCGAACCGGAAGGCGGCCCGTCGGCAACTGAGGCTCCGTCAGTCAGTTGCACGTGCTGCCGTTCCCCTGCGCGCAGTTCCTCGCGCCCCCGGCGTCGTGGCCTTCCGAGGGCGCCAGTTGACGGCGCGACACACGGGGAGTCGAGCACGTGTCCGGTGCCTGCGTGCGCCGGTAGGCTGCTGTCCCATGGCCACACGTACGCCCGGCGCGGCAGCGCGCAACCCGAAGTCCGGGCCGGCCAAGAAGGCCCCGGCTAAGAAGGCCGCTGCTCCTGCCAGGAAGGCGGTGGCGAAGAAGGCGCCCGCCAAGAAGGCGGCCGCGAGCCGCCCCGCGCCCCCGCCGGCCCCTGCGCGCCGTCCGATACTCTTCCGCGCCGTCCGCGCCGTCTGGCTGGGCCTCGCGCACGCCGTCGGCGCCGTCTTCCGCGGCTTCGGCGACGGCGCGAAGAACCTGGACCCGGCGCACCGCAAGGACGGCGTCGCGCTGCTCCTGCTGGCCCTCGCGCTGGTGACCGCCGCCGGGACGTGGTTCAGCCCGCAGGGGTGGCTCGGGGAGGCGGCCACCGCCGTCGTCTCCGGCCTGTTCGGCCGTCTCGACGTGCTCGTCCCGTTCCTGCTGCTGGCCGTCTCGGTCCGTCTGATGCGCCACCCCGGCCTGCCGGACGCCAACGGCCGGATCGGGGTCGGCCTGAGCGCCCTCGGGCTCGGTGTCCTCGGGCTGGTGCACATCGGCTGCGGGGCGCCCGCGATGGGCAGCGGGGCGTCGAAGATCAGGGCGGCCGGGGGGATCCTCGGCTGGGCCTCCTCGACCCCGCTGATGGCGGCCGCCGGGCCGCTGCTGGCGGTGCCGCTGCTGCTCCTGCTGAGCTTCTTCGGGCTGCTGGTGGTGACCGCGACGCCGGTCAACCGGATCCCGGAGCGGCTGCGCCTGCTGGGCGAGAAGCTCGGCGTGGTGGAGCCGTCCGAGCTGCCGGAGGATCAGGCCGCGCTGGACCGGGAGTACTCGACCGCCCCGCCGGAGGACGCCGACCCGGACGCGATGCCGTTCACGGTGGAGGACGCCGAGGAGGGCGGCTCCCGCCGTCGTCGCCGGCGCAAGCGGCTGGACGAGCCGGAGCACGGCCAGGACGCCGCCGCCCTGGACCCGTTCCAGACCCGGGACCTCGCCGCCGGGGTGGCCGCCGACCTGGACGGCGCCCTGACCTACGGCGTGCCCGCCTCCCCGGCGGTGGCCGGCATGCTGCACCAGGTCAAGGACCACACCGCCCCGCCGGAGGAGCCCGGGGTGCCCGCGGCCCGCGCCTCGGACGCACCTGACGGCCACTCACCCGCTCCGGCCCGGATGGAGCAGCTCCAGCTCTCCGGGGACATCAGCTACGCCCTGCCCCCGCTCGACCTGCTGGAGCGCGGCGGCCCGGCCAAGGCCCGCAGCGCGCTCAACGACGAGGTGGTGGCCCAGCTCACCGGCGTCCTGACCGAGTTCAAGGTGGACGCCCGGGTGACCGGCTTCACCCGGGGCCCGACGGTCACCCGGTACGAGGTGGAGCTCGGCCCGGCGGTGAAGGTCGAGCGGATCACCGCGCTGGCGAAGAACATCGCCTACGCGGTGGCCACCCCGGACGTGCGGATCATCTCGCCGATCCCGGGCAAGTCCGCGGTCGGCGTGGAGATCCCCAACCGGGACCGGGAGATGGTGACCCTGGGGGACCTGCTGCGCTCGCGCACGGCCACCGAGGACCCCCACCCGATGGTGGTCGGCATGGGCAAGGACGTCGAGGGCCACACCGTCACCGCCAACCTGGCGAAGATGCCGCACGTGCTGGTGGCCGGCGCCACCGGCGCGGGCAAATCCTCCTGCATCAACTGCCTGATCACCTCGGTGCTGATCCGGGCCACCCCGGACGAGGTGCGGATGGTGCTGGTCGACCCCAAGCGGGTCGAGCTGACCGCGTACGAGGGCATCCCGCACCTGATCACCCCGATCATCACCAACCCGAAGAAGGCGGCCGAGGCGCTGCAGTGGGTCGTGCGCGAGATGGACATGCGCTACGACGACCTGGCGGCCTTCGGCTTCCGGCACGTGGACGACTTCAACGCCGCGGTGCGCAGCGGGGCGCTCCAGCCCCCGCTGGGCAGCGAGCGGGAGCTGACGCCCTATCCGTACCTGCTGGTGATCGTCGACGAGCTGGCCGACCTGATGATGGTCGCCCCGCGCGACGTCGAGGACTCGGTGGTCCGGATCACCCAGCTGGCCCGCGCGGCCGGCATCCACCTGGTGCTGGCCACCCAGCGGCCCTCGGTGGACGTGGTGACCGGTCTGATCAAGGCCAACGTGCCGTCCCGGCTGGCCTTCGCCACCTCGGCGATGGCCGACTCCCGGGTCATCCTGGACCAGCCCGGCGCGGAGAAGCTGATCGGCAAGGGCGACGCGCTGTTCCTGCCGATGGGCGCCTCCAAGCCGGTCCGGATGCAGGGCGCCTTCGTCACCGAGGCGGAGATCGCCAAGGTGGTGCAGCACTGCAAGGACCAGCTGACGGCCCGTTACCGCGAGGACGTGGTGGTCGGCGGCGGCCCGAAGAAGGAGATCGACGAGGAGATCGGCGACGACCTGGACCTGCTGATCCAGGCGGCCGAACTGGTGGTCTCCACCCAGTTCGGCTCCACCTCGATGCTCCAGCGCAAGCTGCGGGTCGGCTTCGCCAAGGCGGGCCGGCTGATGGACTTGATGGAGTCCCGCGGGATCGTCGGGCCCAGCGAGGGCTCCAAGGCGCGCGACGTGCTGATCAAGCCGGACGAGCTGGACGCGGTGCTCATCACGCTGAAGGGCTGACGTCGGGCCGGCGTCACACCGAATTCACCGTCCCCTCACCCGATCGGAGGAGGGGAACCGTACGCCGTCCGGGTACGTCCCACCGTGCGGCCGTCTGAGCCGGGCTGACTCGCCGTCAGCCTGGCGCCCGGGCGCCGCACGTTCGGGCCCACTCCGCTTGAGAAAGCCTCGGGGCCCGCCCCTAGACTGTTCTCTCAGCAGGTGGCCAACGCTCGAAAGGCGCGCTCAGTGACCATCGGCAAGTCCTCGCACCGGTCCTCCGACCCAGCAGCCGTGCCCGAGCCCGCCGTTCCCGCCGCCCCGCCGGTGGAGATCGGCCGGGTGC
This sequence comes from Kitasatospora sp. NPDC088742, assembly GCF_055584905.1. Taxonomy (NCBI): domain Bacteria; kingdom Bacillati; phylum Actinomycetota; class Actinomycetes; order Kitasatosporales; family Streptomycetaceae; genus Kitasatospora; species Kitasatospora sp. NPDC088742. The sequence continues at coordinate 21,453 of NZ_JBVJLD010000031.1, forward strand.
TCTCGGACGCCCGCCGGCAGGCCGGGCTGACGGTCGATCAGGTCAGCGCCGACACCCGGGTCCGGGTGCCGATCCTGCACGCCATCGAGGACGAGGACTTCTCCCGCTGCGGCGGCGACGTCTACGCCCGAGGCCACATCCGGGCGATCGCCAAGGCGGTCGGGGTGGACGGCGAGGCCCTGGTGGCCGCGTACGACGCCGCGAACGGCGGGGCCCCGTCCGCCAAGCGCCCGCTCCCGCTGCCGGACGCCGGCCCGATCAAGGTCACCGACCACCGGCGGCCGAACTGGACCGCCGCCATGGTGGCCGCGATCTTCGTGGTGGTCGGCCTGATCGGCTTCAACCTGTTCTCCGGCGACCGCACCCCGGCCACCGTCGGTTCGGCCAGCGCCCCGCTCTCCGCCACCGCCCCGGCCTCGCCCACCGCCAGCGTGCAGCCCCCGGCGCCGGCCCCCAGCGCGGAGGCGATCGCCGCCGCCCCGGCCGACAAGGTGACCGTCAAGCTGGTCGCCGAGTCCGGGACGAGCTGGGTCTCGGCGCTGGACGGCAAGGGCAAGTCGCTGTTCCAGAACAACCTGGAGCAGGGCGCCTCGCAGACCTTCACCGACCCCAAGCAGATCAAGCTGGTGATCGGCAACGCCGGCGCCGTGCACCTGTACGTCAACGGCAAGGACCTCGGGCCGGCCGGGTCGGAAGGCCAGGTCAAGCACCTGACCTACACCCCGGGTGACCCGCAGGCCGGGTGATCCGGGGGCCGGTTCGCACGACGCGGCCTCCGGGGCGAACGGCACCGGGGGCCGCGCGTTAACCTTGTCCCTATGCCTGAACGCCGTACTGTCGCCCTTGTCACGCTCGGATGCGCCCGCAACGAGGTGGACTCCGAGGAACTCGCCGGGCGACTGGAGGCCGACGGCTGGCAGTTGGTCGACGACGCCGCCGACGCCGATGTCGCCGTGGTCAACACCTGCGGCTTCGTGGAGGCCGCCAAGAAGGACTCCGTCGACGCCCTGCTGGAGGCCAACGACCTCAAGGGTCACGGCCGGACCCAGGCCGTGGTCGCGGTCGGCTGCATGGCCGAGCGCTACGGCAAGGAGCTGGCCGACGCCCTCCCCGAGGCCGACGGCGTGCTCGGCTTCGACGACTACACCGACATCTCCGGACGCCTCCAGACCATCCTGGCCGGCGGCCACGTCGAGGCCCACACCCCGCGCGACCGCCGCAAGCTGCTCCCGCTCACCCCGGTCGAGCGCCAGGCGGCCGCCGCCGAGGTGGCCCTGCCCGGCCACGGCGCCCCCGCGGACCTCCCCGAGGGCGTGGCCCCCGCCTCCGGCCCGCGCACCCTGCGCAAGCGCCTGGACGACAACCCGGTCGCCTCGGTCAAGCTGGCCTCCGGCTGCGACCGCCGCTGTTCCTTCTGCGCCATCCCGGCCTTCCGCGGCTCCTTCATCTCCCGCCGCCCCTCCGACGTGCTGAACGAGGCGGTCTGGCTGGCCGGCCAGGGCGTCACCGAGACGGTCCTGGTCAGCGAGAACAACACCTCCTACGGCAAGGACCTGGGCGACATCCGCCTGCTGGAGACCCTGCTCACCGAGATCGCGGCCGTCGACGGCCTGCGCCGGGTCCGGGTCTCCTACCTGCAGCCCGCCGAGATGCGCCCCGGCCTGATCGACGTGATGACCTCCACCGAGGGCGTGGTCCCGTACTTCGACCTCTCCTTCCAGCACTCCGCCCCGGCGGTGCTGCGGAAGATGCGCCGCTTCGGGAACACCGACCAGTTCCTCCAGCTGCTCTCCACCATCCGCTCCAAGGCCCCGCAGGCCGGCGCCCGGTCCAACTTCATCGTCGGCTTCCCCGGCGAGACCGAGGAGGACTTCGCCGAGCTGGAGCGCTTCGTCACCGAGGCGGGCCTGGACGCGATCGGCGTCTTCGGCTACTCGGACGAGGACGGCACCGAGGCGGCCACCTTCGACGGCAAGCTGCCCGAGGACCTGGTCGCCGAGCGGGTGGCCCGGCTCACCAAGCTGGCCGAGGAGATGACCGCCCAGCGGGCCGAGCAGCGGATCGGCACCGAGGTCGAGGTGCTGGTCGAGTCGGTCGAGGACGGCGTGGTGGAGGGCCGCTCGGCCCACCAGGCGCCGGAGACCGACGGCCTGACCACCCTGCTGGGCGCCGACGACGCCAAGGTGGGCGAGTACTACCGCGCCACCGTGGTCGGCACCGAGGGCGTGGACCTGGTCGCCGAGGTGCTCGCCGGAGCCGGCGCATGAGCAGAGGGGCGGGCGCCGCCCCGGCCAAGCCGGCCGGCACCGCCCCGCCCGTGCCCTCGCTGTGGAACATCGCCAACGTCCTGACCATGCTCCGGCTGGCGATCGTGCCGGTCTTCGTGGTCCTGCTGTTCGCCGACGGCGGCCACGACCCGAAGTGGCGCGCGGTGGCCTGGGCGGCCTTCGCCGTCGCCATGATCACCGACGTGTTCGACGGCGAGCTGGCCCGCCGCAAGGGCCTGGTCACCGACTTCGGCAAGATCGCCGACCCGATCGCCGACAAGGCCATCATGGGCTCCGCCCTGATCGGCCTCTCGGTCCTCGGGGACCTGCCCTGGTGGGTCACCGGGCTGATCCTGGCCCGCGAGCTCGGCATCACCCTGATGCGCTTCTGGGTGATCCGCTACGGCGTCATCCCGGCCAGCCGGGGCGGCAAGCTGAAGACGCTGACCCAGGGCATCGCGGTCGGCATGTACGTCCTGGAGCTGACCGGCTGGCTGGCCACCGCCCGCGCCGTGCTGATGACGGCGGCGGTGCTGCTGACCCTGGGCACCGGTCTCGACTACGTCCGGCAGGCGATCGTCCTGCGCCGGCGGGGGAGCACTTCGACATGACGGACCGTCAGCGGGCCGCCGAGCTGCACCGTGCCCTGCGCGAGCGGGGCGCCACCCTGGCGGTGGCGGAGTCGCTGACCGGCGGCCTGCTCTCCGCCACCCTGGTGGACGTGCCGGGCGCCTCCGCCACCTACCGCGGCGGGGTCACCGCGTACGCGACCGAGCTGAAGGCCTCGCTGCTGGGCGTGGACGAGGGCCTGCTGGAGGTGCACGGCGCCGTCCACCCGGTGGTGGCCCGTCAGATGGCCGACGGGGTGCGGCGGCTGCTGGGGGCGACGTACGGGCTGGCCACCACCGGGGTGGCGGGCCCGGAGGAGCAGGACGGGAATCCGGTCGGAACGGTGCACATCGGGCTTTCCGGACCCGACGGAGCACGGACGGCTTCGCTTGGGTTGTCAGGGACACGTGAAACAATCCGACAGGACACCGTCGCCGCTGCCCTCGACCTCCTGCTGGCCCGCCTAGCGCGTTGAGCACCTCCACGGACCGGCTTCGTGGAAAAGCACCTGAACAGGCTCCGTTGACAGCAGGATCGTGTTACATCAGATACCCCGAGTGGGCAGTAGTCAGGTAGTCGGGCGGGGAACAACAGGGGAGGGGGCAGCCTTGCAGCCCAGAGTGAACACGACCACGGTCCCCGCACGCGATGCGGACGAGGCGGTACGGTGGGGGCGTGACATCTCGATCCGCAGTCCGAGGAGGGAGGCACCGATGATCCTGCTCCGTCGCCTACTGGGCGATGTACTGCGTCGGCAGCGCCAGCGCCAGGGCCGCACACTCCGAGAGGTGTCGGCGGCCGCCAGGGTTTCGCTCGGCTACCTCTCCGAGGTCGAGCGGGGGCAGAAGGAGGCCTCCTCCGAGCTGCTCTCCGCCATCTGCGACGCACTCGACGTCCGGATGTCCGAGGTGATGCGCGAGGTGAGCGACGAGCTCTCGCTCGCCGAACTTGCGGCGATGGCCACCCTCTCCGAGGGTGAACTGCTGAGGCCGGTACTCGAACCCGTGTCGCTGCCGTCACCCGGCGTCGACCGGATGAGCTCCATCTCGCCGAAGGCCGCCGTGGACGTGGTGGCGGCCTGACACCGGCCTCCCCACCGAGGAGGCCTGCCATGACGCGAAACGTTGGGTCCCTGCGGGCCACCGCCCTGAGGTGGTGGCCCGCAGTGCTGCTCGGAGCCGCCGTGGTCGGCGGAGGCGTCCTGCACGCCGGCTCGGCCGCCCTCGCCGTCCTGGCGGGCGGCTGGGGGCTCGCCCTCATCCCGGTGCACGCCGACCGGCGACTGCCCCGGAAGGGTGAAGACGTCACGTCCGACGGGCTGATACCTGACGGAGTACGAGGAGATCGCCCCGAGGCCCCCGGAACCGTCAACTCCACAGAGGCGTGAAGCCGGGGGCGGACGTGGCTGCGCCCCGCAGGGGCGCGGGGAACGGCAACACGTGCAACTGGCTGACGGAGCCTCAGTTGCAGGTGAGCCGCCTTCCGATTCGCGCAGTTCCCCGCGCCCCCGGAGGCGTAGCCACTTTCCCCAGCGTCAGCTGCGCAGGCGGTAGCCGCGGGGGGACGGGTGGAAGCCCGCGTCCTCGAGCAGGCGGCCCTGTGGGGCGGTGAGGGCCGGGACGCCGTTCACCCGTTCCACCGTGGCGGTGGTGCCCAGTGCGCCGGCCCGGACTGCCGCGGCCAGTGCCGCGTAGGCAGCCGACTGCTCGCCCCAGGCCAGCAGGGACTTGCCGCCCCGTTCCACGTACAGCGCGGGCTCGCCGTCCAGCAGCACCACCAGGGCGCCCGCCTTCCGGCCCGGCCGGTGCTGTGCCTTCTCGCCCTCGCCGGCCGGGGGCTCGGGCCAGGGCAGTGCGGCGCCGAAGGCGTTCGCCGGATCGGCCGCCGCCAGGACCAGGGCCTGCGGGGCCTCGGCCGCCGGGGCGGCCGTCCACTCCCCGCCGTTCAGGCGCTCCAGCCGGGAGCTGACCGAGCGCAGCCGGTCGGCCGCGCCGTCCATGGCGAACTGGGCGCCGCCCAGGCCCTCCACGAAGTAGCCCCGCCGGGCCCGGCCTCGCTCCTCGAAGGCGGCCAGCACCCGGTAGACCCCGGCGAAGCCGCCGGGTACCCGCTCGGCCGCCACCGCGCCGCGGGTGAGCACCCCGTGCCGGTCCAGCAGGGCCTGCGCCTGGGCGGTGGCCCGCACGGTCGGCTCGGTGGCCAGCCGGGGCAGCAGCGACCAGCGCCCGGCCGCCGTCGGCGGGCCCGAGCGGGCGGCCGGACGGGCCAGGCCGCGGGAGCCGCCGCCGTAGCGGCCGCGCGGGGTGGCCCGGGGCGCCCGGTGGGCGGTGGCCCCGGCGGTGCGGGCGGAGCCGAGCAGCGCGCGGAGCGGGGCCAGGGTGTCGTTGGTGACGTACCCGGCCCAGGTCAGGTCCCAGAGGACGGTGTGCAGTTCACCCTCCGGCAGCTCCTGGCCCGTCAGCTCCCGGACGCGCTCGGCCAGCTGACGGAAGAACAGGCCGTAGCCGCCCTCCAGCGCCTCCAGCAGGGCCGAGTGCACGGGGGTGAGGGCGGGCGGCACCGGCTCGGGGCGGAGCAGGTGGGCGGCCTCCGGGAGGTGCAGGGCGAGCCAGCCGTCCTGGCCGGGCAGCGCGCCCGCGCCGGACCAGCCGACCTCGCCGGCGGCCATCAGCTCGTCCAGCATCCCGGGGGAGTAGTCCAGCAGCCGGGCCGGGAGGATCAGCTTCTCCAGCGCGGAGGCGGGCAGCGCGGTGCCCTGGAGCTGCTCGACCACCCGCAGCAGCCCGTCCAGCCCGCGCAGCCGGTGCCCGGCCAGGTGCTGCCACTGCGGCAGGAACGCGGCCAGCGCCCGGGGCGGGACGGCCTCCACCTCCTGGCGCAGCGCGGCCAGCGAACGGCGGCGCAGCCGGCGCAGCACCTCGGCGTCGCACCACTCGACGGTGCCGGTGTGGCCCTCGCCCGGCCGGAACTCGCCCTGGACCAGGCGGCCGGCGGAGGTGAGGCGGTGCAGGGTGCCGGTGACCACGGCGGTGCCCAGGCCGAAGCGGGCGCCGGCCTCGGCGGCGGTGAACGGGCCGTGGGTGCGGGCGTGCCGGGCCAGCAGATCACCCAGCGGGTCCTTCACCGGCTCGGTGAAGGCCTCCGGGACGCCGACCGGCAGCGGGGTGCCCAGGGCGTCGCGCAGCCGCCCGGCGTCCTCGATCGCGGCCCAGCGCTGCTCGCCGCCGATCCGCACCTGGATCGCCCGGCGGGCGCCCTGGAGCTCCGCCGCCCACTCCGGCGCCGCCCCACGGGCCGTCAGCTCGGCTTCGGAGAGCGGGCCGAGCAGGCGCAGCGCGTCGGCCACGCCCTCGGTGTCCTTGATCCGCCGCTCCGGGGTGAGCCGCTGGAGCTCGGCCTCCAGCTCGGCCAGCACCTGAGGGTCCAGCAGTTCGCGGAGCTCGGCCTGGCCGAGCAGCTCGGAGAGCAGGCGGGAGTCCAGGGCCAGGGCGGCGGCCCGGCGCTCGGCCAGCGGCGAGTCGCCCTCGTAGAGGTACTGGGCGACGTAGCCGAAGAGCAGCGAGCGGGCGAAGGGGGACGGCTCCTGGGTGGTGACCTCCACCAGCCGGACGGCGCGCGACTCCAGATCACCCATCAGCTCGACCAGGCCCGGCACGTCGAAGACGTCCTGCAGGCACTCGCGGACGGCCTCCAGCACGATCGGGAAGGAGCCGTACTCGGCGGCCACCTCCAGCAGCTGGGAGGCACGCTGGCGCTGCTGCCAGAGCGGGGTGCGCTTGCCGGGGCTGCGCCGGGGCAGCAGCAGGGCGCGGCCGGCGCACTCGCGGAAGCGGGCGGCGAACAGGGCGGAGCCGCCGACCTGGTCGGTGACCAGCTGTTCGATCTCGGTCTTGTCGAAGAGCGCGGCGTCGGCGCCGACCGGGGCGTCCTCGGTGACGGGCTTGTCATCGGAAGGGAAGTCAAGGAGGTCGGCGTCGGGGAGGCGGAGCACGATGCCGTCGTCGGCGTGCATCACCTGTGGGTCCAGACCGTGCTTCTCGCGCAGGCGGGCGCCGATGGCCAGCGCCCAGGGGGCGTGCACCTGGGCGCCGAACGGGGAGTGGACGACGATCCGCCAGTCGCCCAGCTCGTCGCGGAAGCGCTCGACCACGATGGTGCGGTCGTCCGGGAGGTGGCCGGTGGCGGTGCGCTGCTCGGCCAGGTAGCCGAGCAGGTTCTGCGCGGCCCAGTCGTCCAGGCCGGCGGCCTTGAGGCGGGTGGTGGCCTGATCGGGCGTCAGGGCACCCAGCTCGCGGACGAACGCGCCCAGCGCCCGGCCGAGTTCGAGCGGGCGGCCGAGGCTGTCGCCCTTCCAGAACGGGAGGCGCCCGGGCACGCCGGGAGCGGGGGTGACCAGCACCTTGTCGTGGGTGATCTCCTGGATCCGCCAGGAGGTGGTGCCCAGGGTGAAGACGTCGCCGACCCGGGACTCGTAGACCATCTCCTCGTCCAGCTCGCCTACCCGGCCGCCGCCCTTCTTCGGGTCCGCTCCGGCGATGAAGACGCCGAACAGGCCGCGGTCCGGGATCGTGCCGCCGGAGGTGACGGCCAGGCGCTGGGCGCCGGGGCGGCCGGTGACGGTGCCGGCCACCCTGTCCCAGACCAGACGGGGCCTCAGCTCGGCGAAGGCGTCCGAGGGGTAACGGCCCGCCAGCATGTCCAGCACCCCGTCGAAGGCGGACTGCGGGAGGGTGGCGAACGGCGCGGCCCGGCGGACCAGGGCCAGCAGCTCGTCCACGTCCCAGGTGTCCAGGGCGGTGATCGCGACCAGCTGCTGCGCGAGCACGTCGAGCGGATTGCGCGGCACCCGCAGCGCCTCGATGCCGCCGGAGCGCATCCGCTCGGTGACCACCGCCGACTGCACCAGATCGCCCCGGTACTTGGGGAAGACCACGCCGGTGGAGACCGCCCCGACCTGGTGCCCGGCCCGGCCGACCCGCTGCAGCCCGGAGGCCACCGAGGGCGGGGACTCCACCTGGACCACCAAGTCCACCGCGCCCATGTCGATGCCCAGCTCCAGGCTGGAGGTGGCCACCACGGCGGGCAGCCGGCCCGCCTTCAACTCCTCCTCCACCAGGGCGCGCTGCTCCTTGGAGACGGAGCCGTGGTGCGCCCGCGCGATCACGGCGGGCGCGCCCACCGCCGCTCCGGAGCCGCCCATCAGGGCGGCGGGGGAGTGGGCCTCGGGCAGCGGCTCGCCGGTGGCACGCTCGTGGGCGATCTCGTTCAGCCGGTTGCACAGGCGCTCGGCCAGGCGGCGGGAGTTGGCGAACACGATGGTGGAGCGGTGGGCCTGGACCAGATCGACGATCCGCTCCTCCACGTGCGGCCAGATCGAGGCCTGCGGTGACGGGTCGTCAGGGTTGCCGGCCCCGGGGAGTTCGTCAAGATCGGCGACCGGGACCACCACGGAGAGGTCGAACTCCTTGGTGGCGGGCGGCTGCACCACCTTCGCCCCGCGCTGGGGGGAGAGGAATCGGGCCACCTCGTCGACCGGGCGGACGGTGGCCGACAGGCCGATCCGGCGGGCCGGGCGGTCCAGCAGCTCGTCGAGCCGCTCCAGGCTGAGCGCGAGGTGCGCGCCGCGCTTGGTGCCGGCCACGGCGTGCACCTCGTCCAGGATCACCGTGTCGACGCCGCGGAGCGCCTCGCGGGAGGCGGAGGTCAGGAGGAGGAAGAGCGACTCGGGGGTGGTGATCAGGATGTCCGGCGGGTGCGTCGCGATCTTGCGGCGCTCGGCGGCGGGGGTGTCGCCCGAACGGATGCCCACCTGCACCTCGGGCTCGGGCAGGCCCAGACGGACGGCCGCCTGGCGCAGGCCGGCCAGCGGGGAGCGGAGGTTCCGCTCGACGTCCACGGCGAGGGCCTTGATCGGCGAGATGTAGAGCACCCGGCAGCGGCGCTTCGGATCCGCGGGCGGCGGCGTGTGGCTGAGGTGGTCCAGCGCGGACAGGAACGCGGCCAGCGTCTTCCCCGACCCCGTCGGCGCCACCACCAGTACGTCCGACCCGCTGCGGATCGCCTCCCACGCCTGCGCCTGCGCGGGCGTGGGCGCACTGAACGCCCCCGAGAACCACGCCTTGGTCGCCGGGGCGAACTCCTCCAACGGATCGCTCAGCTCAGTCCGCGCCATGCCCCCATGGTGCACGGGCCCACCGACAGCACCGGGCTGCGCCCCGCAGGGGCGCGAGGAACCGCGCGAGTTCGGAAGGCGGCCCAGTGCCAGGTCGGGGCAGGCGAGCCAGTTGCACGTGCTGCTGTTCCCCCGCGCGCGGTTCCTCGCGCCCCTGCGGGGCGCAGCCCCGTTCGCACCAACGTTCCACGGCGTGATCAGAAACAGGGTCATATCGTGATGAATCGGACCCGACGAGCGGAGGTCGTGCGATGGAACGGCTGGGTCTCGCCGTACGGACGCGGAAGGTGCGGGTCCGGGCGCTGCTGGGGGTGTTGATGGTGGCGCTGCTGATCGGTGGGGCGGTGCCGTTCGTGGTGGGGCCGGGGCGGTCGTACCTGAGCTATCTGGTGCTGGCGGAGCGTCAGGACCCGCAGGGCGCCCGGACCGCGGCCGCGCAGGCGCGGCAGGCGGGCGGGCGGGTGGTGCAGGAGTACCCGCAGATCGGGGTGGTGCTGGCGTACGCGACGGGCGGGTTCGCGGAGCGGCTGCGCGGGGCGGCGGGGATAGCCGCGGTGGGGGCGACCAGGACGACGGGGGTGCCGGGCCCGCCCGGGGCGTTGGAGGGGGAGGGGGAGTTCGGCGGGGCGGTGCGCGGGGACGCGGCGCAGGAGGGGGAGGGTGACGGGGCGTTGACCCCGGACCCGGGCGAGTCGACGGACTGGAACCTGGCGATGATCGGCGCGGGCGGCCGCGCCGCGACGGCCGGCACCCGCCCGGCGGCCCTGGTCCGGACCCCGGGGGCCGCCCGGCCGAGCGGTCAGGAGCTGCGTCGGGTGCTGGTCGCGGTGCTGGATTCGGGGGTGGACGACACCCACCCGGACCTGCGGTCGGCGGTGGACCCGGCGGCCTCGGCCTCCTGCGCGGACGGCCGCCCGGACGCCCGGTTCGGGGCGTGGCGGCCGGACCGGGGGGTGGGGGAGAGCGGGCACGGGACCCATGTGGCGGGGATCGTCGGGGCGTCCCGGGACGGGAAGGGCGTGACCGGGGTGGCGCCGGGGGTGCGGATCGCCGCCGTCCGGCTGCTGGGCCCGCTGGGGCAGTACTACGCGGAGAACATCGTCTGCGGGATGCTCTGGTCCGCCGACCACGGGGCCCGGGCGATCAACGACAGCTACTTCGCCGACCCGTGGAAGTACAACTGCCCCGAGGACCCGGACCAGGCCGCGCTGATCCTGGCGGTGGGCCGGGCGGTGGCCTACGCGCAGCGGCAGGGCGCGGTGGTGGTGGCCTCGGCGGGCAACGACGGGCAGGACCTGGGCGCCGTCCGGCACGACCAGCGCAGCCCCAACGACCGGCTGTCCGGCCCCGGGCGGAATCGTTTCCTCGGCCCGGAGTGCGTCCGTCTGCCCGGTGAGCTGCCCGGCGTGCTGACCGTGGCCGCGGTGGACCGCAACGGCCTCCCCTCGGGGTACAGCAACTACGGCCGGGGCCGGATCTCGATAGCCGCCCCCGGAGGGGAGCCGGACGGCGGGGCCGAGGGTGCGATCGTCTCGGCCTGGCCCGGCGGCCAGTACGCCGCGCTGGCCGGCACCTCGATGGCGGCCGCCCACGTCACCGGAGCGGTGGCGGTCGCGGCGGCGGCCCACCCGGGCTGGAAGCCGGAGGCGCTGGCCGCGCTGCTGGCCGACGCGGCCGCCGGGAACTGCCCGTACGCGCCGGGCGCCTGCGTGGAGCGGCAGTTCTTCGGCGCGGGCGTGCTGGCCCTGCCGTCCGGGTGAGGGCCGGCGGCCGGGCGGGCACCGGTGGACGGTCGGACCGCTCCGGGATACTGGGCCCATGAGGCTGACCGAGTTCTGGCGACGGATGTACGAGCACTTCGGCGAGGCGTACGCGGAGTCGTTCGCCCAGGACCACCTGATGAGCGAGCTCGGCGGGCGGACGGTCCGTCAGGCGCTCGACGCGGGTTGGGAGGCGAAGGAGGTCTGGCGGGTGGTGTGCCGTACGCAGGGGGTGTCGGCGTTGCTCCGTTGACCTTTGGGTAAGACTGGGCGGGTGGCCGAGAACCGGGAAGACCAGCACCCACCCCAGGAGACCCTGACCGAAGCAGCGGCGTCCGTGGCCGGCGAGGCGCCCCCGCCCGACACCGGGGAGCCGCTCGGCTCCGCCGCCGACGGGGGTGGTGCCGCTTCGGTGGCGCACGCGATCTGGGGGCGGGGGATGCCCCGCTGGCTGCCGCGGGCGATGGTGATGGCCCTGGTCCTGGTCGGGCTGTTCCAGCTCGCGGACTGGGCGTTCCGGCAGCTCATCGACCTGCTGGTGATGCTGTTGGTCTCGTTCTTCCTCTCGCTGGCGATGGAGCCGGCGGTGGACCGGATGGCCGCCCGCGGGGTGCGCCGGGGGCTCGGCACCTTCCTGGTGTTCATCGGTCTCGGGATCGCCATCGCCGGCTTCCTGACCGCGCTCGGCACCCTGCTGGTCGACCAGGTGGCCAAGATCGCCGGGGACCTCCCGCACCTGGTGCAGAACCTGATCGACTGGGTGAACCGGACCTTCAACCAGAGCCTCTCGCTGGACCAGCTCCAGCAGAAGTTGCTGAAGGACTCGGGGAACATCGAGAAGTACGCCCAGCAGGCGGCCGACAACGTCTGGGGCGTCTCCAGCACGCTGATCGGCGGGCTGTTCCAGATGTTCACCGTCGGCCTGTTCACCTTCTACTTCACCGCCGACGGCCCCCGGGTGCGGCGCACGGTCTGCTCGCTGCTGCCCCCGGCCAAGCAGGCCGAGGTGCTGCGGGCCTGGGAGATCGCGCTGGCCAAGACCGGCGGCTACCTCTACTCCCGGGCGCTGCTGGCGGTGGCCTCGACCATCGCGCACTGGATCATGTTCTCGGTCCTGGGGCTGCCGTACGCGGCGGCGCTGGCGGTCTGGGTCGGCGTGATGTCGCAGTTCGTGCCGACCATCGGGACGTACCTGGCCGGTGCGCTGCCGGTGCTGGTCGCGCTCACCGTGGAACCGATGGACGCGCTCTGGGTGCTGGTCTTCGTGATCGTCTACCAGCAGATCGAGAACTACCTGCTGCACCCGAGGATCACCGCCAAGACGGTGGACGTGCACCCGGCGGTGGCCTTCGGTTCGGTGATCGCGGGGGCCGCGCTGCTCGGCGCGGTCGGCGCACTGATCGCCATCCCGGTGGCGGCCACCCTGCAGGGCTTCGTGGGCACCTACGTGCGGCGGTACGAGGTGCAGACCGACCCCCGGATCGACCGGGGCGCGGACCGCAAGGGCCGGCGGGCCCGGCGGCGGGAGGCGGCTCGGCGGCTGCACCGGATGGTGCGCGGGGGCCGTGACGAGCACCGTGACGAGCACCGGGACGGGGACGCGTAGGGCGTGCAGGGCAAGTAGGACCGGGAGTTGACGGGCGGTCACCTGACGGGTGGCCGCCCGTCGTCGTGTCAGGAGGTGGCGCAGGTGTCGAGCATCTCGGTCAGCCTGGCCGCCTCGGGCGCGGTGACGTCGAGGCGGTACAGGTGCTTCACGTCGATCCAGGCCCGGGAGTAGGTGCACCAGTAGGCCGGGTCCGGCGGGGACCACTGGTCGGGGGACTTGTCGGCCTTGGAACGGTTGGAGGCGGCGGAGACCGCGATCAGCTGGGAGTGCTCCAGGTCGTTGGCGAAGGCCCGGCGGTCGGCGTTGGTCCACCTGTCGGCGCCGGAGCGCCAGGCGTTGGCCAGCGGCACCATGTGGTCGATGTCCACCTGGGAGGCGGCGGTCAGCACCTTGCCGTCGTACGGGCTGAGCCAGACGCCGGTGCTGGCCCGGCAGAGCTCGTCCTGGGTGACGCCCTCGCCGTCCCGGGCCAGCACCACCTCGCGGGTGTCGCACTCGCCGTACTGCCTCGCCCAGTGCGGGAACTTGGCGCGGCTGTAGCCGGTCATCGGGTGCGGTTCGGCGACGGTCAGTTCGGCCAGCTCGGCGCGAGCGTGCTCGGCGTCGGAGGGCTCGGGCAGGGCCCGGACGGGGGACGGGGGCGGTGCGGCGGCCCCGGCGGGGGCGGCCGTGGGGAGCAGGAAGGCGGCCAGGGCGAGGAGGACGGCGGCGGTGCGACGCCGTCCGACGGTGGTGATCATGCGTCCACAGGTATCGGTCCGACCGGTCTGACCTGGCGGTTTCACGCGGTCGAGGGCGTGGCGGCGGGGTGGTTGACTTGATTCGAACAGATGTTCCCTATACTGGGCCGCGGCGAGTTTTCCACAGGCCGAGCCCGTTTGGGGCGGATTGTCGGTGGGACGCGCTAGCGTCGAGGACGATGAAGCGCACAGGACAGAACCCGAGGGTGGAAGCCATGGCAGGTACGGACCGCGAGAAGGCTCTTGAGACCGCACTCGCCCAGATCGAGCGGCAGTTCGGCAAGGGCTCGGTGATGCGGCTCGGCGAGCGGGCGAACGAGCCGATCGACGTGATCCCCACCGGCTCCACGGCACTGGACGTCGCCCTCGGTGTCGGCGGCATCCCGCGCGGCCGCGTGGTGGAGATCTACGGCCCGGAGTCCTCCGGCAAGACCACCCTCACCCTGCACCTGGCGGCCAACTGCCAGCGCCAGGGCGGCACGGTGGCCTTCGTCGACGCGGAGCACGCGCTCGACCCGGAGTACGCCAAGAAGCTCGGCGTGGACACCGACGCCCTGCTGATCAGCCAGCCCGACACGGGCGAGCAGGCGCTGGAGATCACCGACATGCTGATCCGCTCCGGCGCGATCGACCTGGTGATCATCGACTCGGTGGCCGCCCTGGTGCCGCGCGCCGAGATCGAGGGCGAGATGGGCGACTCGCACGTCGGCCTCCAGGCCCGTCTGATGAGCCAGGCCCTGCGGAAGATCGCCGGTGCGCTGAACCAGTCGAACACCACCGCGATCTTCATCAACCAGCTGCGCGAGAAGATCGGTGTGATGTTCGGCTCGCCGGAGACCACCACCGGTGGCCGCGCGCTCAAGTTCTACGCCTCCGTGCGTCTCGACATCCGCCGGATCGAGACCCTCAAGGACGGCACCGAGGCGGTCGGCAACCGCACCCGCGTCAAGGTCGTGAAGAACAAGGTCGCGGCCCCGTTCAAGCAGGCCGAGTTCGACATCCTCTACGGCATCGGCATCAGCCGCGAGGGTGGCCTGATCGACATGGGCGTCGAGCACGGCTTCATCCGCAAGTCCGGCGCCTGGTACACCTACGAGGGCGACCAGCTGGGCCAGGGCAAGGAGAACGCCCGCAACTTCCTGCGCGACAACCCGCAGCTGGCCGACGAGATCGAGGCCAAGATCAAGGGCAAGCTCGGCATCGGCCCGAAGGTCGAGACCCCCGAGGGCGAGGCCGCCCCGGCCGCCGCCGGTGCCGTCGCCGAGGACGAGGCGGGCACGGCCGCCGCCAAGAAGACGGCGGCCAAGAAGACGGCGGCGGCGAAGAGCTGAGCCTGCCGTGACGCACGACAGCGGTACCGGGATGCCGGACTCGGAGGGCGAGTTCGGCATCCCGCCGTTCGACGGGATGTTCCGGGCCTCGGAGTTGACGGGCGGTCGGCGGCGCCGGCGCACGGCGATCGCGGCCGAGGCGGAGGTGGAGACCGAGCCCGAGGGCCCGACGGCCGGGGAGCCGCCGCCCGAGCGGGAGTTGACCAAGGAGGAGCGCAAGGCCGCGCGCAAGGCCCGCAAGGAGCAGCGCGCCGCCGAGGAGGCCGACCCGGCCGAGCGGGCCCGGGCGATCTGCCTGCGGCTGCTCACCGGGGCCGCCAAGACCCGCAAGCAGCTGGCCGACGCACTGGCCAAGCGGGAGATCCCGGAAGAGGTCGCCGAGCAGGTCCTCGACCGCCTGGAGGAGGTCGGCCTGATCGACGACGCGGCCTTCGCCGAAGCCTGGGTCGAGTCCCGGCACAACGCCCGCGGCCTCGGTCGGCGGGTCCTCTCCCAGGAGCTCCGCCAGCGCGGCGTCGCCCCCGAACTGGCCGAGCGGGCCCTCACCCAGGTCGACGAGGACGACGAGGAGGCCGCCGCTCGGGATTTCGTCGAGCGGCGGCTGCGCACCATGCGGGGCCTGGACGACCAGGCCAAACTACGCCGCCTGGTCGGTGCCCTGGCCCGCCGCGGCTACGCGGAGGGCCTGGCCTTCCGGCTCGCCAAGGAGGCCCTGGAAGCGGAGCGCTGAACCCAACAGCACGTCAGTTGGCGCGGAGTTCGCCGGTCTTGGCGGCGGTGACGAAGGCGGCCCAGGCGTCGGTGGTGAAGCGGAGGCGGGGGCCGTGGGGGTTCTTGGAGTCGCGGACGGTGCCGGGGTGGGCGTCGTCGTGCTCGATGCAGTTGCCGTTGTTGCCGCCGCTGTGGGTGCTCTTGCGCCACTGCTCAGTGCTGGCCATGTGCGGGCTCCTCAGCGGGTGGTGGGGAATTCGCCGGTCTTGGTGGCGGTGACGAAGGCGTTCCAGGCGTGGGTGGTGAAGTGGAGGCGGGGGCCGTGGGGGTTCTTGGAGTCGCGGACGGTGCCGGGGTGGGCGTCGTCGTGCTCGATGCAGTCGCCGTTGTTGCCGCCGCTGTGGG
>NZ_JBVJLD010000031.1:37155-104774 GCF_055584905.1 Kitasatospora sp. NPDC088742
GGAGGCGGGGGCCGTGGGGGTTCTTGGAGTCGCGGACGGTGCCGGGGTGGGCGTCGTCGTGCTCGATGCAGTCGCCGTTGTTGCCGCCGCTGTGGGTGCTCTTGCGCCACTGCTCAGTGCTGGCCATGTGCGTGTTCCTCCGCCGCCGCTTTGAGTAGGGCCAAGGACGCCTCAGGCGGCAGGGCGTCGGCCCGGACTAGGTCGAACGATAGCTGGCAGGCAGCGAACGGGCCTGGGGCGTCGAGCAGTTCACCCGTGTGAGGGCCTTCGATGTAGGCAGCGGGCGGAGCATCGACAAAAGTCATCAGACTCAGCGCCCCTTCGAGCAGAGCATGGGCTCCGCTTCTGGTCGGCATCACCTGGAGGATGATCCGGCCGTCGGAGACCAACTGGGCAAGATGCGTGAGCTGTTCGTGCATTGCAGCGGATCCGCCGGTGGGGCGGAGCAGGACGCTCTCCTCGATGACCAACCAGAACAACGGTCTTGTTGGGCCGCTCAGGATCACCGCCCGTTCCATCCGGCGGTTGACCAGCCTTTCGTTCTCGGCCGAGGAGCGAAGCGGTTGGGCGGACCTGAACACCGCCCTTGCGTAGTCCGGTGTCTGGAGCAGGCCGGGCACCAGCTGGGGGGCGTAGGCGCTGATGGTCACGGCCATCGCCTGGAGCTCGGCCGCCGCCGTGAAGTACTCCGCGAAGCGTGGCCGGGTCACCATCGGGTACAGCCGGGAGAAGTGGCCGTCCGCGCCGAGTGCGGCGTCCAGCCGCTCCGACAGGTCCTCCTGCGGGCGCCGCACGGCCGCCTCGATCTGGCCGATGTAGTTGCCCGAGCAGAAGACCAGTTCGCCGAGGGCGCTCTGCGACAGCCCCTTGGCCTCGCGGAGGCGGCGGAGCTCGGCACCGTAGAAGGCGCGCGGCGATTCGGCCGGGTCGAGGTCCTTGGGGATGGTCATCCGTCAGCTCCGTTCTCACGCACCGTGATTGTTCGGTCGCAGGGCCTGGTCAGGCTACTGCCGGCGCGCCGAGTCTGAGGGTGGAAAGCCGGAGACCGAGGAACGGGAGCCACCAAACCATGAAAGAGCGTCAGAGCGGCGGCGCATGGACGCCCGCACCGGGGCAGACCGCCTACCTGCGCGCCACCCGGGAGGCGGTGCGGGTGATGGACTACCTGGCGGGCGAGGTCTACGTCCGCCCGCTGCGCGGCGGGTTGGAGCGCACGCTCAGCCCGGCCGAGCTGATCCCGCCGGACGACCAGCCGGGCGGGTTCGAGGCGTGGACCGCCGAGCGCGGCTGAGCGGGGGCGGTGGAGTTGAGCGAGGTCGAGTACTACCCCGTCGACCACCCCGGGCTGCCCTGGGAGGCCACCGTGCCGGTGGACGAGCACGGCGACGTGGTCGGCGTCGTGCTGGCCCGGGCCGCGGCCGGGCGGATCGCGATGGCGAACGTCGCGGACGGCAGTCAGGTGCTGCTGGTGGCGCCGGAGGAGCTGCGCACACTGCGGGACGCCCTGATCGCCGGGAGGTTCGACCACCTGTGGGAGGAGGGCGGGCGCTGACCGGGCCTCAGCTCTCCGGTGCCGCACCACGGTCCGGGAAGGGGTCGCCTCCCGTCGAGGGAGGAGTGCTCGGGAGGCCGAGTGCGGCCCGGGCCGCCGCCGTCTTCGCGTCGTTGCGCAGGAGGGGCTGGGCGGCGAGGAGTTCGCGCGAGACGGTGGCGGGGTAGGCCGACCACTCGGCGGCCCTGAGGTGGTCCAGGGCTGCCCGCAGCTCGCCGGCGAGGGCAGACATCGGCTCGGCCGTGCGGTCGCCCCAGGGGTGGGACCCGAGGAGCGTGACCTCCGCCTCGGTGGACCGCGCCAGTGCGGCGAGCCATTCGCGGTACGCCTCCGGCGCACGGGACGGCGGCGTGCCCGGCCGGAGTGCGAGGTCCACGGCAACGCGCGACTCCGCCTCCAGGTAGGCGAGTTGGTGTTCCGTCAGCCGGGAGCGGTCCTGGCGGAGGGTGGAGGTCCGCCCGCCGGGGACGGCGAGGGTGCACACCGTCAGGGCCGTGCCGTCGGCCGGGGGCGGGTCGATGTGGCTGGACCGTGCGCCGGCGAGGAGCGCCCACCGGTCGAGCGCGTAGCCGGGGAGCAGCTCCTCGCACCGGCGGTAGCTCTCCAGCTCCCCGCCGGGGAAGGTCAGCCCCTGGAGCGGGGCGGTCGCGTAGACCTCGCCGAAGTGCCGCTCCCCGCACGGGACCACCGTCACCGTGCTCGGCGGCCCCCAGGCGGCCGGTGTCGTCTCCCCGTCGGCCGGCGTGGAGAAGCAGTCACCGACCCGGAGGTCGCGGGCCGGTACGACTCTCGGCGCGGCCGCGGCGTCGCGGTCCGCTTCCCCGTCGTGCCCGAGGCCGACCGCCACCACGGCCAGCGTGGCGAGCAGTGCCGCGGCCGTCACCGTGCGGCGAGTCGTTCTCCTGGTGGTCGTCGTCCCCATGATCTGTCCCCCGTCCGCCGCCGGCCGGGTGCCTGCGGCAGCGCGACCCTAGCCGAACGCCCGCCGGTCCGTCCGGGTCGGAGCCGTGGACGTGACAGAGCGTCAGCGTTCGGGCCTGACGGTTCGGGAGCGTATCTTGACCGTTTCGTGACCCCCGCTTAGCCTCACAGAAATGCGTGGTTGAGCGGGACGGGAGCGGACCCGATGTGGATCGTGACGGGGTGCCTCGGAGTTCTGCTGTTGGCGCTGGTGCTGCTGGCGTTCCGGTGGATGCGCGGTACCGAGCGGCGGGCGGTCGGCGCCGTCGGGCTGGTCGAGGCGGAACTCGGCAGCCGTCGGGCGGAGTTGGCGGCCCGGGAGACGGCGGTGGCCGAGCGTGAGGGTGAGCAGCGCCGGGAGCTGGAGCGGCTGGCGGGTCTGACGGCCGAGGAGGCCCGGGCCGAGGTGCTGCGGGTGGCCGAGGCCGCGGCCCGTCGGGAGGCGGCGGTGACCGTCCGGGAGATCGAGCGCAGGGCCCGGCGGGACGGCGAGGAGCTGGCCAGGGACATCGTCGCGGGCGCCGTCCAGCGGGTGGCGGCGGAGCAGACGGCGGAGACGGTGCTCTCCGTCTTCCGGCTGCCCGCCGAGGAGTTGAAGGGCCGGATCATCGGCAAGGAGGGGCGCAACATCCGCGCCTTCGAGGCCGTCACCGGGGTCAACCTGCTGGTGGACGAGACGCCGGGCGTGGTCCAGCTCTCCAGCTTCGACCCGATCCGCCGGGAGGCCGCCCGGCTCACCCTGGAGACCCTGGTCTCGGACGGCCGGATCCAGCCCGCCCGGATCGAGGCGGTGCACGCCCGCAGCCTGCGCGAGGTGGAGCGGCTCTGCGTCCGGGCCGGGGAGGACGCCCTGCTCGCGGCCCAGGTCGGCGAGATGGAGCCGGAGTTGGTCCGCACCATGGGCCAGCTGCGCTACCGCACCTCCTACGGGCAGAACGTGCTGGCGCACCTGGTGGAGTCGGCCCGGGTGGGCGCGGTGCTGGCGGCCGAGGTGGGTGCGGACGCGGCGCTGGTGCGGCGGGCAGCGCTGCTGCACGACATCGGCAAGGCGCTCTCCTCGGACACGGCCGGCACCCACGCACTGGCCGGGGCCGAGTACGCCCGCCGCTGGGGCGAGCAGCCTGAGGTGGTGCACGCGATCGCCGCGCACCACGGCGAGGTCGACCCGCAGACCGTCGAGGCGGTGCTCGTCCAGGCCGCCGACGCCTGCTCCGGCGGCCGGCCGGGCGCCCGCAAGGAGTCGGCGGAGAACTACGTCCGGCGCCTCGCCCGGCTGGAGGAGATCGCGGTGGCCCAGCCCGGGGTCACCAAGGCGTACGCGATGCAGGCCGGCCGGGAGGTCCGGGTGCTGGTCCAGCCGGACCAGGTGGACGACATCGCGGCCCAGGTGCTGGCCCGGGAGATCGCCAAGCGGATCACCGAGGAGGTCAGCCTCCCCGGCCAGGTCCGGGTCACCGTGATCCGCGAGACCCGCGCCGTCGAGGTGGCCCGCTAGCCGCGCGGCGGCCCGCTCCGGAAAAATCTTCCGCCGCGTTGAGTGTTCCGTGCCTCCCCTGCGTACCGATGGGTGACCACCCGTCGAACTCCGTGGGGGAGACCACTCATGCGCACGCTCCGTCGCACCGCCCTGCTCGCCGCCCCGGCTCTGGCCGGCCTGCTGCTGCTCACCGCCTGCGGCTCGGACGGCGCGTCGAGCGCCGCCCCGGCTGCCGCCCCGAGCAGCGCGCCGACCGCCGCTCCCTCCGCGGACAAGGCGGACAAGGCGGTGCTCAAGGGCTCGCTGGCCGTGGGCCGCCCGGCCGGCTTCGGGCCGACCGTGCTGGACGGCCTCGGCTACACGCTGTACCGCTTCGACAAGGACACCGCCAAGCCCTCGGCCTCGAACTGCAACGGCGACTGCGCGGCCAAGTGGCCGCCCGTCCCGGTGAACGCGCAGAGCACCCTCCAGGGCGTGGACCGGGCCCTGGTCGGTACGGTGACCCGGGCGGACGGCACGCAGCAGCTCACCCTGGGCGGCTGGCCGCTCTACCGCTTCGCCGGGGACAAGGCGCCGGGCGAGACCAACGGGCAGGGCGTGGGCGGCACCTGGTTCGCGGCGGCCCCGGACGGCAAGAAGGCGGCCGCCACGGCCGGCGGTGGCGGCGGCTACTGATGACCCCGCCGACCCTGGTGCGGCTCGAGGAGGAGGGGCGCATGCGGCGCGACCAGACGGCTGCCGGTCCGTCCCACCGGCCGGTGTCCCACCCGCCGGACCGGGACGAGGAGTTGGTCCGTGCCCTGCACGACCGGCACGCCGCCGCACTGATGAGCTTCGTGCTCCGGCTGGTCGGCGGCGACCGGCACCGGGCCGAGGACGTGGTGCAGGAGACGTTGGTCCGGGCCTGGCGCAACCTGCACCGGCTCGATCCGGCGGCCGAGTCGCTGCGCCCCTGGCTGGTGACGGTGGCCCGCCGGATCGTCATCGACGGCCACCGCAGTCGGCAGTCGCGTCCGGCCGAAGTGGGCGACGCGGTGCTCGACGTGATGCCGGCGGAGGACGAACTGGAGCGTGCGCTGCGACTGATGGCCATCTCCGACGCGTTGGACGCGCTGACCGAGCCGCACCGGCAGGTGATCGTCGAGACCTACCTGAAGGGGCGTACCGTCAACGAGGCGGCCGCCGAGCTCGGCATCCCGGCCGGCACCGTCAGGTCCCGGGTGTTCTACGCCCTGAAATCGCTCAAGAACGCTCTCGAGGAACGAGGGGTGACATCGTGACGTCCCCGCAGGAGCAGCACCTCGACGTGGGTGCCTACGTCCTCGGGCTGCTCGAACCGGAGGAGACGGCGGAGTTCGCCGCGCACCTGGCGGGGTGTGCCCGGTGCACCGCCGAGGCGGAGGAACTCTCCGGGCTGGAACCGCTGTTGGCGGAGTACGCGCAGGTCGTCGGCCCCGCCGGGCCACCGGCCGACGGTGACCGGCTGCTGGAGGGGCTGACCGCCGAGGTGACCGCGGCTCGGCGGTCGGCGCGCACCCGGAGGCTCTTCCTGGTGGTGGCGGCCGTGGCCGTGCTGATCGGCGGGCCGCTGGTCGGAGCCTCGCTCGGTGGGGGCGACCAGGCCCGCCCGGCGGCCCACTCCACCAGCCCCGCCCAGGAGTTGATGGACCACGGGGTCCGCCACTCGGCCACCGACCCGTCCACCGGTGCGGTCGCCACCGTCGCTCTGGAGGACCGCAAGTGGGGCACCCACGTCGCGCTGCAACTCTCCGGCGTGCGGGGGCCGCTGAGCTGTTCGCTGATCGCGGTGGGCCGCTCGGGCGAGCAGCAGACCGTCACCAGCTGGGCCGTCCCGCCGGCCGGTTACGGGCTCCCCAGTCAGCCGGACAGCCTGGTCACGCACGGCGGGGTCGGCCTGCAGTCCGGCCAGATCGACCACTTCGAGGTCCGGACCTCCGACGGCGCCCGGCTGGTGGCAGTCCCGGTCTGACGCTCCGTCAAGGTGCTCGCCTGCCCGGCCCGGGCGGGCAGGCGAGCAGGCCGGGCCTGGTCAGACACCGACCAGGCCCGCCTCGTACGCCAGGATCACCAGCCGGACCCGGTCGCGGGCGTCCAGCTTGGCGAGCAGGCGGCTGAGGTAGGTCTTGGTGGTGGCGGGGCTGATCACCAGCCGCTCCGAGATCTCCGTGTTGGACAGGCCCTGGCCGATCAGGGTGAGCACCTCGCGCTCGCGGTCGGTGATGCCGGTCAGCTCCCGCCGGGGCGCGGCGCCCCGGCGCTCGGTGAACTCGGCGATCAGGCGGCGGGTGACGCTCGGCGCGAGCAGCGCCTCGCCGCCCGCCACCACCCGGACGGCGGCCAGGATCTCGTCCAGCGCCATGTCCTTGACCAGGAAGCCGGAGGCGCCGGCCCGCAGCGCGCCGTGCACGTTCTCGTCCTCGTCGAAGGTGGTCAGCACGACCACCTGCGGGCCGGCCGGGCCGGAGGTGATCCGCCGGGTGGCCTCGATGCCGTCGAGCACCGGCATCCGAAGGTCCATCACCACCACGTCGGGGCGCAGCTCCTCGGCCAGGGCGACGGCCTCGGCGCCGTTCCCGGCCTCGCCGGCCACCTCCAGGTCGGGGGCGTCGGTGATCACCATCCGCAGGGCGGCGCGGACCAGCGGCTGGTCGTCGGCGAGCAGGACACGGACGGTCATCGGACTCCTGACAAGGGGGAAGCGGTGAACGGAAGACTGACGGTGACCCGGAAGCCGCCGCCGGGCAGCGGGCCGGCCTCGAACTCGCCGTGCAGCAGCGCGACCCGCTCGCGCATGCCGACCAGCCCGAAGCCGGCCGGGCCACGACCCGGGCCGGCACCGTGGTCGGTGACCTCCAGCCGCAGGGCGTCCGGGAGTTGATCGACCGTCACCAGGCAGTGGTCGGTGCGGGCGTGCTTGAGCACGTTGGTCAGCGATTCCTGCACGATCCGGTAGGCGGAGACGTCGACCTCCGACGGCAGCGGCCCGGGCCCGCCGGTGCGCCGCAGCTCCACCCGGAGTCCGGCGGCGGTGGTGGACTCGGCCAGTCGGAACAGGTCGGCCACCCCGAGGTCGGGCGCGAGCGGCTCCTCGGTGCGCAAGGCGACCAGCATCCGGCGCAGCCCGGCCAGGGTCTCCCGGCCGGTGGTCTCGATGCTGGCCAGGGCCTCCCGGACGGCCTCCGGCTGACGGTCGATCACCCGCTTGGCGGCCCCGGCCTGGAGCGCGATCACGCCCATGCTGTGGGCCACCATGTCGTGCAGCTCGCGGGCGATCCGCAGGCGTTCGGCGGTAACGGCCTGCTCGGTGGCCTGGGTCCGGGTCTCCTCGTGGTGCTCCCGGGTCTGGCGGTTGGAGGAGCCGAGCAGCCAGGCGATCACCACCAGCAGAGCGACCGGGAGTTCCACCGAGATGCCGACCGGCCAGTTGCACAGCATCCGGATGCCGAGGAAGGCGGCGAGCACGCCGAGTGCCGCACCGAGGGCTCGCAGCGAGCGGTGCCGGGGCAGCGCCACGCCGATGAAGTACACCGCCGCGTCCACCGCGTAGTACTGCTGGAGCGGGAGCTCCATCACGCTGAGCGGCAGGGCGCCGAGGGCCGCACCGGCCAGCACCCAGGCCAGCCCGGCGGCCGGACGGGTGGTCAGCAGCCGGGCGCCGATCACCGTCAGGAGACCGGCAAGCACCAGCATGGTGAGGCCGTCCCAGCGCAGGAAGACCACCCCGCGCAGCACCGCAGCGCTGTTCTCGCCGGGCAGCTGCACCCGGATCAGCGCGGTGTTCAGCACACCGGCGCACCAGGCGAGCACCGTCCAGGTGGCCGGGCTGAACCGCCCGAGCAGGGGTATTCGCATGACGCCGATGCTAGCGATCATGGACGGCCCGGTCATCGGCCCGTGGTCGTACGCCCCTGGAGGACAACCTCCGCCCCCGGGTGACACCGCTGGGCCGACGCTCGCCCCGGACCCGCCCGGCAGGCTGTGGACCATGATCGAGGTCAACGAACTGACGAAGCGTTACGGCTCCACGACCGCCGTGAACGGGCTCACCTTCACCGTCCGCCCCGGGCTGGTGACGGGCTTCCTGGGGCCGAACGGCTCGGGCAAGAGCACCACCCTGCGGATGGTCCTGGGCCTGCACACCCCGACCAGCGGCTCGGTGCTGATCGACGGCCGCCCGTTCCGGGACCGGCCGCGCGGCCTGCGGCAGGTCGGCGCGCTGCTGGACGCGAGTGAGGTGCACGGTGGCCGCAGCGGCCGGGCCCACCTGAGCGCGCTGGCCCGCAGCAACCGCATCCCGCGTGCCCGGGTGGAGGAGGTGCTGGCCGAGGTCGGCCTCACCGAGGCCGCCGGGCGCCGGATCGGCGGCTACTCGCTCGGCATGCGCCAGCGCCTCGGCATCGCGGCGGCACTGCTCGGCGACCCACCGGTGCTGCTCTTCGACGAGCCGCTGAACGGGCTGGACCCGGAGGGCGTGCGCTGGGTGCGCGGCCTGTTCCGCCGGCTGGCCGCCGAGGGCCGGACGGTCTTCGTCTCCAGCCACCTGATGACCGAGATGGAGCACACCGCCGACGAGTTGGTGGTGATCGGCCGGGGCGAGCTGATCGCCGCCGAGAGCCTGACCGCCTTCGCCGCCCGCGGCGGCGCGACCGTCACCGTCCGCACCCCGGGCCACGTCGAGCTGGCCGCGCTGCTGGCCGAGCGGGGTGCCCAGGTGCGGACCGACGGCGAGGTGCTCACCGTCTGCGGCCTGGCCGCCGCCGAGATCGGCGAGCTGGCGCTCCGTCACCACCTGCCGCTGCACGAGCTGAGCCCGCGGACGGCCTCGCTCGAACAGGCCTTCATGGAACTCACCGCCGCCCACGCCGCCCACCGCACCACACCCGCCCGCACCACCGACCTCGCCGGGAGCACCCGATGACCACCACCCTCGCCCTGGAACCGCGCGCCCGCCTGACCGACCTGCTGGCCGCCGAGTGGATCAAGCTCTGGTCACTGCGCTCCACCGTCTGGACCCTGCTGCTGATCGCGCTCGCCGTGCTCGGGCTGAACCTCGGCACCGCCTGGGACCAGGTCCGCTACTGGGACCAGCTGAGCCCGGCCGACCACGCCGAGTTCATCGCCGAGGGCCTGTCCCTGATGACGGCCTACACCTCCAACGCTGCCTCGGTGCTGCTGCTCGGGGTCGGCGCCTGGGGCGCGGTCACCGTCACCGGCGAGTACGGCACCGGCCTGATCCGCACCACCTTCGTCGCGATCCCCGCCCGCAGCTCGGTGATGGTCGCCAAGGCCCTGGTGGTGGGGGCGGTGGCCACGGTGTACGGAGCCCTGGTCGCGGCGGTCTCGTTCTGGGCCACCCAGGCCCAGTACGCGGAGCTGCACGCCGGAGTGACGATCGGTCACCCCGGGGCGCTGCGGCTGGTGCTGGCCTCGGCGCTGCTCGCCCCGGTCGCCGCCCTGACCGGGATGGCCGTCGGCGCGCTGCTGCGGCACAGCGCCTTCGCGGTGGTGTCGGCCACCGTGCTGCTGCTGATCGGGCCCGCCATCCTGAGCACCCGTCGGCACCTGAGCGCGGTGCTCGCCCACGCCACGCCGTTCCGGGCCTGGGAGACGCTGGCCGAGCGCCCCGACATCGCCGCCCTCCAGCCCTACCCGGCCACCCACGCCGGGGCCTGGCTGGTGCTGGCCTGCTGGGCGGCCGGCGCCGTCCTGGTCACGGCCCTGGCCGTCCGCCGCCGGGACCAGTGACGCCCCGTCAGGAGCCGGGCGGGGCTGGTCGGAGCCGGCCGGAACGAGCCGGCCGGAGCGGGTCAGGACCCGGTCAGGTCCGGGCTGGCGATCGGGGCCGGGCCGCCGCGGGCGTGCTGGGCGAGGGCGTGCAGGGCGTCCGGTTCGGCGCCGTGGGTGGTGCCGACGACGTGGCCGTCGGGGCGGATCAGCAGCACGGTGTGCGGGTCGGCGGCCGGGTACTGCTCGGTGACCAGCACCTCGGCGGGGATCGGGAGCGAGGCGGCCAGCGAGGTCAGCCGGGGCATCAGGCCGGCCGAGAGCCAGTGCCGGGACGACCAGACGGTGGCGCCGGGGGCGACCAGCAGCAGCAGGAAGCCGCCGCCGAGGCGGGCGTGCAGGTGGTCCTGGGTGCCCTCGGTGGTGATCACCGGGAGGTCGGGGGCGAGCACGCCGGGGGCGGTCGGCGGGAGCTGTTCGGTCAGCGCGGTGCCCTTGGGGCCGCGCTGCGGCGGCACCCGGCCGGGGACGCCGGAGGGCGCCTCGGGGTAGGCGGGCGCACCGCCGAACCGGCCGGTGCCGAGTTGACCGTCCGTCAGCAGCGGGGCGTGCTTGCGGAACGAGCCGGTCAGCAGCGAGCGCCTGGTCTGGGCCCAGCCGCGCAGCGGCCGCAGCAGCGGCATCGACTGGTCCACCGCGCGCAGCCGGGCGCCGACCGCCCCGCGCCGCTCGGCCTCGTACCCGTCCAGCAGGGTGGACTCGGCGCCGGAGCCGGGCCCGGAGTGCAGGTGCCAGGCCAGGGCCAGGCGCCAGGAGAGGTTGTCCACGTCCCGCAGGCCGTCGGCGAGGTTCTGCATGCCGAGCGCGCCGTGCAGGTGGGCGGCGTCCCCGGCCAGGAAGCAGCGGCCGACCCGGAACCGGGCGGCCAGGCGCTGCTGCGCGGTGTGGTCGGCGGCGGCCAGCAGTTCGAACCGCGGGAGCTCGCCGCACCAGCCGGTCAGCGTGGAGCGGACCCGGGCCAGCAGGGTGTCGCCGGTGACGATGCCGGGCCAGGTGGCGTGCGGGTCCACCGGGGTCTCGGGGGCCGGGCGGCCGGGCGGCAGCCGCCAGTCCAGCCGCCAGAGGCCGTCCGGCAGCGGGCGGGCGGAGGCCTCGCGGTCGCCGCGCCACGGCGGCTCGCGGTGCAGCCGGGCCTCGCCGGGGAACGGCAGGTCCACCCGGAGGGTGGCCACCGCGTGCCGGTCCACCGCGGGGCGGCCGGGGAAGCGGACCTTGAGCAGCTTGCGGACGGCCGAGCGGGCCCCGTCGCAGCCGACCAGGTGGCTGCCGCGCCACCAGGTGGAGGTACCGGTCTGGGTGTGCTGGGTGCGGGCGGAGACGCCGTCCCCGTCCTGCTCCAGCTCGACCAGCCGGGTGTGCGGGGTGAGTTGGATCAGCGGGGTGGCGGTGGCCGCGTCCCGCAGGCCGCGGTGCAGGCGGTGCTGGGGCAGGTGGGAGATCCCGCTGAGCGGGAGCCGGAGCACCTCGGTGCGCCGCCGGTAGACGGTGAAGGCGTCCCAGTACACGGCGTCGGACCCGGCCCGCTGGTAGCCGAGCCGGGTCAGGAAGCCGGTGGTCTGCTGGGTGAGCACCACGCTGCGCGGGCCTTCGGAGCAGACCCCGGCGCCCTCGTCCAGGACGATGCTCGGCACCTCGTGCCGGGCCAGGGCGAGCGCCAGGGCCAGGCCGACCGGCCCGGCCCCCACGATGATCACCGGATCCACGACGGGACCTCCTCGGACCGGCCGGTCCGGGCTGGGGCAGCGGCGGCCGACGGAGCGTCAGAAGTCCCGGGTGGTGTCACGAAGAGCAATGCAACAGATCACCTGCGTGTCCGTCAAGCAGCGGACGTTGTGCGCCGGTTCGCGCCGCGGCGGCTCCAGCCCTCCAGCCACTTGGCGAGCGCCGTCAGCAGGAGGCAGCAGATGATGTAGATCGCGCCGATCACGATGGTGACCGGGATGTAGGGGTAGCCGTCCGGAGTGACCCAGGTGCCGGCGATCTTCTTCCCGACGTTCAGCAGCTCGGGGTAGGTGATCACGTACCCGAGCGAGGTGTCCTTGAGGGTGACCACCAGCTGGCCGATGATCGCGGGCAGCATGGCCCGGACCGCCTGCGGGGTCAGGATCACCGTCATGACCTGGTTCTTGCGCAGGCCGAGCGCGTAGCCGGCCTCGCTCTGGCCGCGCGGCACCGCGTTCATGCCGGAGCGGATGATCTCGGCCTGGACGGCGCCGTTGTACAGCGTCAGACCGGTCACCAGGGCCCAGAACGGGGTGGCGGTGAAGACCGCCACGTAGAGCCCGAAGATCATGATCAGCAGCGGCATGGCGCGGAAGAACTGCACCACCGCGGTGCAGACGGCGCGCACCGGCTTGTGGTCGGAGAGCCGGCCGATCGCCAGCAGGGCGCCGAGGATCAGCGAGAGCGCCGCGGCGGTGGCGAACGCCTTCAGGGTGTCCAGCAGCGCGGTGAGGATGGTCTCCTGCGTGTTCTTGTAGGCGAACACGTCCCACATCTCGGGGGAGAACTGGCCCGTGTCGTTCAGCCGGGTGAACGTGTACCAGAGGCCGCCCAGCAGGGCGAGACCGGCCATCACCCCGAGGGCGTGGTTGCGGATCCGGGCCCGGGGCCCGGGGACGTCGTAGAGGACGCTGCTCTTGCCGCTCAACGGGCCACCGCCAGACGGGATTCCAGGAACTTGAAGAACAGGGCGACGCAGGCGCTGATGAACAGGTAGGCGAGCGCGACCCAGAAGAAGATGGCGAGGATCGAGGCGCCCTTCTCGTTCAGCGTGGTCTGGAAGTTGAACAGCTCGGAGACGCTGAACGCACCGGCCACCGCCGAGTTGCGGGGGAGCGCGATGAAGACGCTGCTGAGCGGGCCGAGCACGGTCCGCCCGGCCTGCGGCAGGATGATCTGGGTCAGGGTCTGACCGAACGTCATCCCGAGGCTGCGGGCCGCCTCGGCCTGGCCGACCGGCACGGTGTTGATGCCGGACCGGATGACCTCGCAGACGAACGAGGCGGTGTAGGCGGAGAGCGCCATCACCGCGAAGCTGAAGTGCTCGAAGTGCACGCCCAGGCGCGGGAGTCCGAAGACCACCGCGAAGAACAGGACGGTCAGCGGGGTGTTCCGGAAGGTGTTCACCCAGACGGTGCCGAAGACTCGCAGCACCGGGACCGGGGAGACCCGGAAGGCCGCCAGCAGAACACCCAGCAGCAGGGCGAACAGGGCGCTCAGCGCGCTGAGTTCGACCGTCTGCAGGAACCCGTTCCGGAACAGCTCGAAGTTGCCGTCCTCGAAGAGTATGCCCATGCCGGCGGCCCTCCTTTCGTTACCAGACGGGTCAGTTGGTGAGCGCCGGGATCTCCGGGGCCGGGGAGCCCGAGAGACCGAGGGTGGCGTCGTAGGCCTTCTTCCAGTCGCCGTTGTCCTCGTGCGCCTTCAGCGCGGCGATGACGGCCTGCTGGAACGTCGGGTCCTCCTTCTGGACGCCGATGCCGTACGGCTCCTTGGAGAACGGCTTGCCGACGACCTTGAGCTTGCCGGCGTTCTTGGCCGCGAAGCCCTTGAGGATCGCGTCGTCGGTGGTGACCGCGTCGACCTCGTCGGTGAGCAGCTTGTCCACGCACTGGGCGTAGGTCTCGTACTCGATGGTCTCGCCCGGGTTGTACGTCTTGATCTGCTTCACCGAGGTGGAGCCGGTGGCCGAGCAGACCTTCTTGCCCGCGACGGACTCGGGGCCGGTGATCGCGGTGTTGTCCTTCTTCACCAGCAGGTCCTGGCCGGCCACGTAGTACGGGCCGGCGAAGGCGACCTTCTCCTTACGGCCGGCGTTGATGGTGTAGGTGCCGACGTAGTAGTCGATCTGGCCGCCCTGGAGGGCGGTCTCGCGGTTGGCCGAGACGATCGTCTTGAACTCGATCTTGTCCGGGCCGAAGCCCAGGTCGGCCGCGATCATCTTGGCGATCTCGATGTCGAAGCCGTCACGGGTCTTGGTGGTGACGTTCTCGAAGCCGAGGTAGGGCTGGTCGGACTTGGCGCCGACGACCAGCTTGCCGCGCTTCTTGGCCTCCTCGAAGACCTTCGAGCCGTCGACCTTGGCGTCGGTCTTCACCGTGTAGGTGGGCAGCTTGGCCGCGGAGTCCTCGGCCTTCGGGGCCTCCTTGCCGCAGGCGGCGACGGCGGTCAGCGCGAGCACGGACAGGGCGGCGGCGATGGTACGACGGGTCCTCATGACGGAGCTGTCTCCTCGATCGTGGGCACGGTGGAGCCGGGCCGGGGAAGTTCTGGGCATGACAGGGACTGACGGTAGGTCAGTCGAGGCGTCAGTGGTGCAGGATCTTCGAAAGGAAGTCCTTGGCCCGGTCGCTGCGGGGCGCGGTGAAGAACGCCTCCGGGGTGTTCTCCTCGACGATCCGGCCGTCGGCCATGAAGAGCACGCGGTTGGCGGCGGAGCGGGCGAAGCCCATCTCGTGGGTGACCACGACCATGGTCATCCCCTCGGCCGCGAGGTCGCGCATGACCTCGAGCACCTCGTTCACCATCTCCGGGTCGAGCGCCGAGGTGGGCTCGTCGAAGAGCATCACCTTGGGCTTCATGGCCAGCGCCCGGGCGATCGCCACGCGCTGCTGCTGGCCACCGGAGAGCTGGGCCGGGAACTTGTCCGCGTGCGCGGCCAGGCCGACCCGCTCCAGCAGGGCCCGCGCGGTCTCCTCGGCCTCGGGGCGCGCGACCTTGCGCACCTTCACCTGGCCGAGGACCACGTTCTCCAGCACGGTCTTGTGCGCGAAGAGGTTGAAGGACTGGAACACCATGCCGACCTCGGCGCGGAGCTTCGCCAGCGCGCGGCCCTCGGCCGGCAGCGGCTGCCCGGCGATGGTGATGGCGCCCGAGTCGATGGTCTCCAGCCGGTTGATGGTCCGGCAGAGCGTCGACTTGCCGGAGCCGGACGGGCCGATCAGCACGACCACCTCGCCCTGCTTGATCTCCAGGTCGATGTCCTGGAGCACGTGCAGGGCGCCGAAGTGCTTGTTCACACCGCTCAGCATCACCAGGGGAGCGGCTGCGGAGTCACTCACGGCGTTCTCGGTCATCGAGCCTGGCTCCCTCGTGGGCGGTGCTTGGGTGCGGTGCTGGTACCGGGGGCTGATCGCCGGCGGAGCTCTCAGCCCCCGGTCCGGCTGACCCTAGGGCGGCTGACATTGTCACGTCAGTGGATCTGAGCGGAACTTGAGCATCACGATCCGGCCACGTCCGGTCACCCGTCGCAGTGGCACCGGGGCGTGCGCCGGCCGGGCCGTGACAGAACGGGCGGTCTGGACGATACTCCGCAGGTACCCCACGCAGAAGAGGCGTGACACCCGTACCGGAGGGAGGCCCACAGGTGCGACTGCTGCTCGTCGAGGACGACGACCGGGTGGCCGCGGCCCTGGTCGCGGTGCTGGGCCGGCACGGATTCCAGGTCCGGCACGCCCGCAGCGGCCACGAGGCCCTGGACGCCCTGGTGCCGGACGGGAACGAGCCGTACCGGGTGGTGCTGCTCGACCTCGGCCTGCCCGACCGGGACGGCTTCGAGGTGTGCAGCCGGATCCGCGCGCACAGCAGCGTCCCGGTGATCATGGTGACCGCCCGGGCCGACATCCGCTCCCGCATCCACGGCCTCAACCTGGGCGCCGACGACTACGTCACCAAGCCCTACGACATGGGCGAACTGCTCGCCCGCATCCACGCGGTGGCCCGCCGCGGCCAGGCCGCCGAACCCTCCGAGCCGGTCGCCCAGCCCGGCCCGCTGGAGGCCCGCGGCGTGCTGATCGACCGCGAGCGCCGCCGGGTCAGCGTGCACGGCCGCGACGTCCCGCTCACCCGCAAGGAGTTCGACCTGCTGGCGCTGCTCGCCCAGAGCCCCGGCGTGGTCTACCGGCGGGAGCAGATCTTCAGCGAGGTCTGGCGCTCCGGCTGGGAGGGCAACGGGCGCACCCTCGAGGTGCACATCGGCTCGCTGCGCACCAAGCTCGCGCTGCCCGGCCTGGTCGAGGCGGTGCGCGGCGTCGGCTACCGGCTGATGCCCGAGCAGCCCGCCTCCGACGGCCCGTCAGCTCCGGCCGGCCCCGCCCGGGAGAGCTGAACTCCCGTGCGCACCCGCCTGCTCGGCATCCTGCTCTCCCTGATGGCCGCCGTCCTGGCCGCCCTCGGGGTCCCGCTGGCGGCCGCCAAGGCCGCCGCCGAGCAGAGCCTGGTGGTGGTCGACCGGATGGACGACGCCGCCCGCTTCGCCCAACAGCTCCCCACCCAGGGCCTGCCCCCGGCCGGCACCGCGGTCAAGGGCTCCGCCACCCCCGAGGAGGGGGACGGCGGACGGCTGCGCTCGCTCTCCGCCGAGGTCCAGCGCTACCACGAGCTCTACGGCATCCGGGCCGGCGTCTTCCACCGCGACGGCAGCGCCGTCGCGGTCGCCCCGGCGGGCTGGCAGGTCCCCACCGGCGGCTCCGCCGCCCAGGCCTTCCAGGACGCGGTGGACGGCCGCCGCAGCAAGAACCCGCCGCAGGTCTGGCCGTGGACCCCGGAGCGCACCATCACCGTGGCCGCCCCGGTGGTCCGGGACGGCGACGTCATCGCCGTGGTGATCACCGAATCGCCCACCGGCGAACTCCGCTCCCGGGTGCTCGGCCGCTGGCTCTGGCTCGGCGCCGGCGAGGCGCTCGCCATGGTCGCCGCCGTACTGCTCGCCGTCCGCCTCACCCGCTGGGTGCTGCGCCCCGTCCGCACCCTCGACCGGGCCACCCACGACATCGCCACCGGCCGGATGAACGCCCGGGTCGCCCCCAGCTCCGGACCACCCGAACTCCGGCGCCTGGCACGCTCGTTCAACCACATGGCGGACCACGTGCTGCTCGCCCTCGACCAGCAGCGGGCCTTCGTCGCGGACGCCTCCCACCAACTGCGCAACCCGCTGGCCGCGTTGCTGCTCCGGGTCGAACTCCTCGGCCTGGAACTGCCCGAGGGCCACGAGGAGGAGCTCGGCGCCGTCCGTGAGGAGGGCACCCGGCTGGCCCGCGTCCTCGACGACCTGCTCGGCCTCGCCACCGCCGAACACGCCCGCCCCGAACCCGAACGCGTCGACCTCACCGCCCTCGCCCTGGCCCGCATCGACGCCTGGCGGCCGGTCGCCGACCAGCGCGGCATCCACCTCGCCTGGGAGGGCCCCGCCACGGCGGTCGGGCTGGCCGATCCGATCGGCTTCGGCAGCGCGCTCGACGCCGTCCTGGACAACGCCCTCAAGTTCACCCCGGGCGGCGAGGCGGTCCGCCTCGGCGTAGAACAGGACAAGCGCGAACTCACCCTCACCGTCTCCGACGCCGGCCCCGGCCTCACCGAAGAGGAACTCGCCCGCATCGGCGACCGCTTCTGGCGCAGCCCCCGCCACCAGAACGTCGACGGCTCCGGCCTCGGCCTCTCCATCGCCCGCACCCTCCTCCTGGCCGGCGGCGGCTCCCTCGACTTCACCCCCGTCGACCCCACCGGCCTGACGGTCCGTCTGACCGTCCCGCGACCGCGCTGACTGCCTGTTCGGGGGTCAACTTGTTCTTCTCCAGCCAGTTCGCGTAGCGCCAGGCCAGCGCCTCTCTATGCGGAATGGCATCGGACGCGTCGAGACGCAGGTTGACGATCCTCAGCTGTTCAGCGGTCGGCCCGTCTGGCCGGAGCATTACCTCGAGCGTCTCGGGGTGAATCGCGAAGAGGTGTGCGTCGAGCGCCCGATGCAGGGCCGCGTTCAGGGGCATGCCGTTGAGCGGGTGGGAACTGCCGTTGTCGGCATCGGGCCGCAGGTGGGCTGCTTCGATCATCTCGGGTACCGAGATGTTGGAGAGCGGGCAGCGCGGGCTGTAGTGCTGAAAGATCTGCAGCTTGAATCGTGCCTGTTCAGGTCGGCTAGTCACCGTTCCCAGGCGTCGCTTCCGCTTGCTTCCCTCGAGGACGAACGGGATCTCGGTGGCCTTGTCCCGGTCGAGGATGTTTGCCGGAGGGGCCGAATCGAAGGAGATCAAGAAGTTCTTGCTCTTGTCCTCCCAGCCGGCCACCCAGGCAGGCCGGACGGAGCGGCGATTACCAACTTCCGAGATGAAGAAGACCGGAAGCCCCAGGTAGGCCGACTGCTTGGTTGCCTGGATCTCCGCCCCGTCCTGCCCGGGAGCCTCGGTGACTGGGTAGTGGTAGAGGGCCTCGTGGCTGCTGACCTCATCGGGATAGTCGACCCCGGTGTGCTTCAGTCCGACAGCGAGACCGCGCGGGTCGATGCGCTTGGTCCGCTTCTTGTCGGTCCAGATGCCCCGCTGGTTGCCATACGCCCCGACTGAGCGCAACGCGTCCGCAGTGACCAGGCCTTGGGCATCCTGGCGGGCGGCAAGGTTCGCCCACACCGTCGAACGCCACTGCCGTTCCGCTTCGATGGTGGCCGGACGACCGTCGACCACATCGAACCCAAGGCTGCTGAGGGCGTCGCCGGCCCGCTTCTCGTCGCCGTGAAAACCGTGCGTGGCGGCAGCGACGGTGGCTGCATCGTAGAGGCGGTCCTCGTGGCGGACGTAGAACTGACCGCCGTGGCGGAAGTCGTACTTCTGCTGGAATGAGGAGTGCCCGAGTTGGTCGATCTCCGCGATGGTCTCCAGCACTGATGCCATGTCAGCAGGGTTCTGCGCGCTCATCCTTGCCACCCCATGGTCGAAGACGTTAGTCAGAGCCTAGATCTACGGTCTGACAGATCCACGGCAGTTATGGCTTGACGGAGCGGTAGTAGTTGCTGGCCCCGTCGTGGAGCGGGAGCGGGTCGGTGTAGACGGCGGTGCGGAGGTCGACCACCTGGGCGGCGTGGACCTCGGAGCCGATGCGGTCGCGGCTGTCGATGACGGCCTTGGTCATCCGCTGGACCAGGGTGGTGTCGACGTCCTCGCGGGTGATCAGCAGGTTGGGGACGGCGAGGGTGGCGACGGCGGTGCCGGTCGGGTGGGCCTTGGGGTAGGCGTCGGCCGGGATGGTGGCGGCGCGGTAGGCGTCGGCCCCGCCGCCCTCGCCGTGGTGGACGGCCTCGGCCAGGTCGCCGAGCGGGACGATCCGGATCGGGAAGTGCTCGGAGAGGTCGGTGAGCGCGTTGGTCGGCAGCCCGCCGGACCAGAAGAAGGCGTCGAGCTGACCGTTCTTCAGCTGGTCGGCGGCGTCGCCGACACCGAGCATCGAGGCCGACACGTCCACGTCCGGATCCAGCCCGGCCGCCGTCAGCAGCCGCCTGGTCACCAGCTGGACGCCGGACCGGCTCTGCCCGACCCCGACCCGCTTGCCCTTGAGGTCGGCGGTCCGCTGGACCGGGGAGTCGGCGGGCACCACCAGCTGGAGGTAGTCGTCGTAGAGCCGCGCTATAGCGCGGATCCGGTCCCTGCCGTCCCCCCGGTAGCTGGCCACCGCGTCGGCGGTGGCGATGGCGAAGGAGTCCCGCCCGGCGGCCACCCGGTCGAGGTTGTCGACGGAGCCCTGGGAGTTGTCGAGCCGCAGCTCGACCCCGGGGAGGTTGTCGTGCAGGTAGGTGCGCAGCAGGATCCCGTACCGGTCGTACACGCCCCGGGGGACCCCGGTGGCGAATCCGGTCTCGCCCCGCGGGTAGTCGGTCCGGTCGGTGGCGGTGGCCCACCAGCCCCCGGCCGCGCCCACGACCAGCAGGAACACGGCGGCCACCCGGCCGAGCCGGCTGCGGGCCGCCGTGCGCAGGGTGGCACGGGGTCTCCAGGTCATGGGGTTGGATACTGCCAGGCCCGGCGCCGGAACGGGAGAGGGGCACGGAGCCCGATCCGCTTCCACGTACCCTTGTGCCCGTGGGTACGAGCCAGGATTCCAAGAGCTACAAGGTCGTCACGTACGGCTGCCAGATGAACGTGCACGACTCCGAGCGCCTCTCCGGGCTGCTGGAGGACGCCGGTTACGTGAAGGCCGACCAGGACGGCGAGCAGCCCGACCTGGTGGTGTTCAACACCTGCGCCGTGCGCGAGAACGCCGACAACAAGCTGTACGGCAACCTCGGCCGGCTCGCCGCCGACAAGCAGCAGCACAAGGCGATGCAGATCGCGGTCGGCGGCTGCCTGGCGCAGAAGGACCGCGACACCATCGTCAAGAAGGCCCCGTGGGTCGACGTGGTGTTCGGTACCCACAACATCGGGCACCTGCCCGCGCTGCTGGAGCGGGCCAGGATCGAGCAGCAGGCCCAGGTGGAGATCCTGGAGTCGTTGGAGACCTTCCCGTCCACCCTGCCGACCCGGCGCGAGTCGGCGTACGCGGCCTGGGTGGCGATCTCGGTCGGCTGCAACAACACCTGCACCTTCTGCATCGTCCCCGCGCTGCGCGGCAAGGAGGAGGACCGCCGCCCCGGCGACGTGCTCTCCGAGATCGAGGCGCTGGTCGGCGAGGGCGTCATCGAGGTGACCCTGCTGGGCCAGAACGTCAACGCGTACGGCTCCGACCTGGGCGACCGCGAGGCGTTCTCCAAGCTGCTCCGGGCGGCCGGGCAGATCGAGGGCCTGGAGCGGATCCGCTTCACCTCGCCGCACCCGCGCGACTTCACCGACGACGTGATCGCCGCGATGGCCGAGACGCCGAACGTGATGCACCAGCTGCACATGCCGCTGCAGTCCGGCTCGGACACCGTGCTCAAGGCGATGCGCCGCTCGTACCGGCAGGACCGCTTCCTCGGGATCATCCACAAGGTGCGCGAGGCGATGCCGGACGCGGCGATCTCCACCGACATCATCGTCGGCTTCCCGGGCGAGACCGAGGAGGACTTCGAGCAGACCATGCACGTGGTCCGCGAGGCCCGCTTCACCAACGCCTTCACCTTCCAGTACTCCAAGCGCCCCGGGACCCCGGCCGCCGAGATGGACGGCCAGATCCCCAAGGCCGTGGTGCAGGAGCGGTACGAGCGGCTGGTCGCCCTCCAGGAGGAGATCTCCTGGGAGGAGAACAAGAAGCAGGTCGGCCGGGTGCTGGAGATCCTGGTCGCCGAGGGCGAGGGCAAGAAGGACGACAAGACCGACCGGCTGTCCGGCCGCGCGCCCGACAACCGCCTGGTCCACTTCACCCGCCCCGCCGAGCCGGTCCGCCCGGGCGACACGGTGACGGTCGAGATCACCTACGCCGCCCCGCACCACCTGCTCGCGGAGGGCCCGACCCTGTCGGTCCGCCGCACCCGGGCCGGCGACGCCTGGGAGAAGCGCCAGGGCACCCCGCCCGCCAAGCCGGCCGGCGTCCTGCTCGGTCTCCCCAAGATCGGCGCCCCGGCCCCGCTGCCGCTCGCCCCGGCCGGCGGCTGCTGCGACGCCTGATCCTCCGTCAGCCACTCCGAGCCCCCGGTAGCCCAGTGCCGCCGGGGGCTTGGCCGTAGAGTGATCGTCATGCTTGTCGCTGCCGCCGTCTGCCCCTGCCCGCCGCTGCTCGTGCCCGAGGTGGCCGCCGGTGCCGCGTCCGAACTCGACGTGCTGCGCGAGGCCTGCCTGGAGGCGGTCCGGGAGCTCGGCGACGTCGACCTGGTCGTGGTGGTCGGCGCCGGGCCGGAGGGCGGGGTGTGGACCGAGGGCGGGATCGGGTCGTTCCACCGGTACGGGGTGCCCCGGGTGGTGCGGCTGCCCGGGCCGGTGGCGGACGGCCCCGAGCTGGCGCCCTCGCTGACGGTCGGCGCCTGGCTGCTGGAGCAGGCCGGGATCACCGTGCCCACGCACGCCTGCGCCGTTCCCGCCGACGCCCCGGTGGAGCGGCTGGCCGGCCTCGGCGAGGGGCTGGCCGAGCTGGCCGACCGGGTCGGGCTGCTGGTGCTCGGCGGCGGCAGCGCCTGCCGCACCGTCAAGGCCCCCGGCTACCTGGACGAGCGGGCCGAGCCGTACGACGTGCACGCCGCCAAGGCGCTGGCCGAGGCCGACACCGAGGCGCTCAAGGCACTGGACCGGACGCTCTCGGCCGAGCTGCAGGTGGACGGCCGGGCGCCCTGGCAGGTCCTCGCGGGAGCTGCGCAGGGCGCCGGGTTGAGCGGGCGGCTCCGGTACGACGAGGCCCCGTACGGGGTCGGGTACTTCGTCGCCTCCTGGAGCTGACGGCCGGTCAGTTGGGGCTCTGGCCCTCGTCCTTGGGCTTGGCGGCGAACTGGTCGACCGCGCCCTTGGCCTTGCTGGTGCCGGTCTCGATCTTGTCGGTGTACTTGTGCTTGGTGGCCTTGTCCGCGGCCGCTCCGGCCTTCTCCACCACCTGGTCGATCTTTTCGCCGTGCTTGCCCGCGAGCTCGCTGGCCTTGCCCTTGAGCTCCTCGGCCTTGCCCTTGAGGTTGTCCATCAGGCCCATGGTCAGTCGCTCTCCTTCGGCGGGCCCCGCCCGGGGAGGCGGAGCAAATCGGTCATTCCATAGTCATACTTCCCCAGAGTGACCGCCGGAGACACGGCGCCACTCCCGATCTTTGCGAGACTTGGCCCGTGAGCAGCTCCTCCCCCTCCCAGCCCCGTGTCCAGCCGCGCGTCGTCTCGGTGGTCGGCGCCACCGCCGCCGGCAAGTCCGACCTGGCCGTGGCGATCGCCCGCACCCTCGGCGGCGAGGTGATCAACACCGACTCGATGCAGCTCTACCGCGGCATGGACATCGGCACCGCCAAGCTCACCGAGGAGGAGCGCGGCGGCATCCCGCACCACCTGCTGGACGTCTGGGACGTCACCGAGACCGCCAGCGTGGCCGAGTACCAGCGGCTGGCCCGGGCCGAGATGGACCGGCTGCTGGCCGAGGGCCGCACCCCCGTACTGGTCGGCGGCTCCGGCCTGTACGTCCGGGCCGCCATCGACGAGATGGACTTCCCCGGCACCGACCCGGCGGTCCGGGCCCGGCTGGAGGCCGAGCTGGCGGAGCAGGGCCCGTACGCGCTGCACCAGCGGCTGGCCGCGCTCGACCCGGCCGCCGCCGAGGCGGTGCTGAGCAGCAACGGCCGGCGGATCGTCCGGGCGCTGGAGGTCATCGAGATCACCGGCCGCCCGTTCACCGCCAACCTGCCGAGCAACACCGCCGTGTACGAGACGGTGCAGATCGGCGTCCAGGTGCCCAGGCCCGAGCTGGACCAGCGGATCGAGCTCCGGGTGGACCGGATGTGGGAGGCCGGGCTGCTGGAGGAGGTCCGGGCCCTGGAGGGGCAGGGCCTGCGGGACGGGCTGACCGCCTCCCGGGCGCTCGGCTACCAGCAGGTGCTCGCCTTCTTCGCCGGGGAGTGCACCGAACAGGAGGCCAAGGCCGAGACCGTGCGGGCCACCCGCCGGTTCGCCCGCCGACAGGAGTCCTGGTTCCGCCGGGACGACCGGATCCACTGGCTCTCCCGGCCCGCCGGGGCCGATCCGGTGGAGCTGCTGGAGCGTTCGCTGGAGTTGACCGACCGTCAGATCTGACCAGGCCGGGGCGGTTTCCGGCCACGCTGCCGGTGCAGCTGCGAGTGCACGACGAACTGAGGGTTACGGGCACATCACGTCCTGGCCACGGATCACCCGGGGGTCGGTGGAACCGGCTGTCGGCCGGATCGGACATGCCATCATCGAGAGCATCCGGAGGCAGGTCGTTCGATCTGCCTCGCCAGCAGCGGGCCCGCCGGCCCGTGTCGCACCGTCAGGGGAGGCCGCGTGTCCACGGGTACCGGCCCGGAGACGGAAGAGCTGGAGAGCAGCCTGAGCGCCGAGCTCGCCCTGCCCGAACCGACCTCCTACGCCGTGGCGCTCCCCGTGCTCGCCGACCTCGCCGCACCCGGAGTGGTGCACGAGCGGGAGATCCGGCCCCGCAAGCGGCTGCGCTGGTGGCAGACCCTGCCGATCGCGGCGGTCGCCACCTTCGGCTCGATGATGTTCGCCTTCCCGCTGGCCTTCGGCTCCGGGGACCGGGGCGCCGCCATGATCGGGATGCTCGGCATGCTGCTCACCGCGGCCTCGGTGGGCTGGGGCGCGATGGCCGCCCGGATGGCCGGCTACAAGTGGCCCGGCGTGCCGCGCCGGGGGAGCGGGCAGCGGGCCAGCCGGCGCTCCATCCTGATCTACACCCTGATCGCGGTGGTCGCGGTCGGCCTCGCCGTCTGGCGGGTGGTACGGCTCGCCGCCTGAGCCGCGCGGGTCAGTACCATCGGCGCTGTGAGCGCTTCGGTTTCCGCATCCCAGACCTTCGGCCTCCCCTTCCTCAAGGGGCACGGCACCCAGAACGACTTCGTGATCATCCCGGACGAGGACGGCAAGCTCGACCTCGGCGCGGCCGAGGTCGCCCTGCTCTGTGACCGCCGGGCCGGCGTCGGCGGGGACGGGCTGCTCCGGGTGGTCCGCTCGGCCGCCGATCCGGCGGCGGAGTCGATGGCGGACCGGGCCGAGTGGTTCATGGACTACCGCAACTCCGACGGTTCGATCGCCGAGATGTGCGGCAACGGGGTCCGGGTCTTCGCCCGTTACCTGGTGCAGGCCGGACTGGCCGGAACCGGCGCCTTCGCGGTCGCCACCCGGGCGGGCGTCCGCGAGGTCGTGGTGGCCGAGTCGGGCGAGGTCACCGTCGACATGGGCTACGCGGCCCTGCCCGACTCCGGCCCGGTCACCGTGACCGTCGGGGACCACAGCTGGCCCGCGCTCAACGTCAACATGGGCAACCCGCACGCCGTCGCCTTCGTCGACGACCTCGCCGAGGCCGGCACCCTCTACTCCGCCCCGGGCGTCACCGAGGGCGTCTACCCGGAGGGCGTCAACGTCGAGTTCGTGGTCGAGCGCGGCCCCCGTCACGTCGCCATGCGGGTCCACGAGCGTGGCTCCGGCGAGACCCGCTCCTGCGGCACCGGCGCCTGCGCCGTCGCCGTCGCGGCCGCCCGCCGCCACCACCTCGCCCCGGCCGAGACCGGCGCCCCCGTCACCTACACCGTCGACCTCCCGGGCGGCACCCTCCGCATCACCGAACACCCCGACTC
The DNA here is from genome assembly GCF_055584905.1 of Kitasatospora sp. NPDC088742. Lineage (NCBI taxonomy): Bacteria > Bacillati > Actinomycetota > Actinomycetes > Kitasatosporales > Streptomycetaceae > Kitasatospora > Kitasatospora sp. NPDC088742. Next base: position 61,918 of record NZ_JBVJLD010000031.1, read on the forward strand.
CCGCATCGAGATGACCGGCCCCGCGGAGATCGTCGCCTCCGGCACCCTCGCCATCTGAGAGGTGCACGGGCTGCGCCCCGCAGGGGCACGAGGAACTGCGCGCCGGGGAACGGCAGCACGTGCAACTGGCTGACAGTGGGTCAGTTGCAGGTGCTCCGCCTTCCGGCTCGCGCAGTTCCTCGCGCCCCCAGAGGCGCAGCCTGGTGAGCCGCCCTGCTTCCCGTTTGGGAGGGCCGCGAATCCGCCCGTTCGGGTGGTGGTGGTGACGGTACGGGGGCGGGCGGGTGCGGAACGTGCTGTGCTCGGTAGCATGGACCATCGCTGCCGGAGGTGCGGATGACCGTCGATGCCGAGGTGGGGAGGCGCGCGTTGGTGCGTCTCAACCGGGTCGCCCTGGGGCGGGCCGGGCGTGCCGCGCTGCTGGCCACCGACCGCGCCCCGCTGCCGGACGCGATCGAGCCGATCGTGCAGGCCCACCGCCGCCACCACCCCAATGCCGACCTGGCCCTGCTCGGACGGGCGTACCGCACCGCCGAGGAGAGCCACCGCGGCCAGACCCGCAAGAGCGGCGAGCCGTTCATCACGCACCCGCTCGCCGTCACCATGATCCTGGCCCAACTCGGCGCCGGGACGACGACCTTGGTCGCCTCGATCCTCCACGACACGGTCGAGGACACCGACGTGACGCTGGATCAGGTCGCCGAGGAGTACGGCCCCGAGGTGGCCTATCTGGTCGACGGCGTCACCAAGTTGGAGAAGGTGGACTTCGGTGCCGCCGCCGAGGCGGAGACCTTCCGGAAGATGCTGGTGGCCACCGGTGACGACGTCCGGGTGATGGTCATCAAGCTCGCCGACCGGCTGCACAACATGCGGACGATCCGTCACATGAAGCCGGCCAGCCGGATCAGGATCGCCAAGGTCACCCGGGACGTGCTGATCCCGCTCGCCGAGCGGCTCGGGATCCAGGTGCTGAAGGCGGAGTTGGAGGACATCGTCTTCGCCACCCTCCACCCGGAGGAGTACGCCCGCACCAGGGCCCTGGTCACCGCCTACGAGGAGCGGCCCGACGAGCTGCTGCAGCCCTTCGCCGAGGCGCTGACGCGTCAGCTCGCCGAGGCGAAGGTGGCCGCCGAGGTCACCGTCCGGCCCCGGCACGCCGTCTCGGTCCACCGGGTGCTGCTGAAGCGGACCGCCGCGGCCGGCCCGGACGGTCTGCCCCAGCAGCTCCAACCCGCCGACTTCGGGCGGCTGTTGGTGGTGGTGGAGGAGAACGCCGACTGCTACGCGGTGCTCGGTGAGCTGCACACCTGCTGGACCCCGCTGCCCGGTGAGTTCAAGGACTTCGTGGCCGCGCCCAAGTTCAACCTCTACCAGTCGCTGCACACGGCGGTGGCCCTGCCCGGGGGCGAGGTGGCCGAGGTGCTGGTGCGGACCCGGCGGATGCACCGGGTGGCCGAGACGGGCGTGGTCGCGCTGGGCGATCCGCACCAGGCGGGGGAGAGCGGCGAGGAGACCGACCCGGGGCGCCCGGGCTGGCTGACCAGGCTGCTGGAGTGGCAGCAGGAGACCCCGGACCCGGACACCTTCTGGTCGGCGCTCACCTCGGACCTCTCGGACGACCGGGAGATCACCGCCGTGACCGACCGGGGCGAGACGCTGCACCTGCCGGCCGGGGCCACCTGCGTGGACGCCGCGTACCTGCTCGGCGAGGAGACCGGCCACCGCTGTCTGGGCGCCAGGGTGAACGGCCGCCTGGTGGCGCTGCGCACCCCGCTGGCCGACGGAGACGTGGTCGCGGTGCTGACCGAGGAGAACGGGGAGCCGTCCGGCCCGGCCGCCGAGTGGCTGGAGCACGCCCGTACCCCGGCAGCCCGGCTGGCGATCGAACGCTGGCTGGCCGGCCACCCGGTCGCCGCCGAGGCCCCGGCCCCCGAGCCGGTGCAGCCCCCGGCTCCGTTCGCCCAGCCCGCCACCGGCCGGGGCGAGGCGGCGGTGACGGTGCCCGGCCTCCCGGAGGCGCAGGCCCGGCTGGCCCGCTGCTGCACCCCCGTGCCGCCGGACGAGGTGACCGGCTACCCGATCCGGGGCGGCGCGGTGGCGGTGCACCGCACGGGCTGTCCGGCGGCCGAGCAGCTGCGGGCCGAGGGCCGGGCCCCGGTGCGTCCGCGCTGGGTGCCGGGCGCCCGCCCGGTCGAGGGCTTCCGGGCCACCCTGCGCGCCGAGGCGCTGAACCGCCCCCGGCTGCTGGCGGACCTGACGGCGGCGATGTCGGCCGAGGGCGTCGGCATCATGGCGGCCGAGGTGGAGCCCCCGCAGCAGCTGCGGGTCCGGCACACCTACACCGTGGAGCTGCCGGACGCCGCGGTGCTGCCGGTGCTGATGCGGGCGATGCTCCGGGTCTCCGGGGTGTACGACGTGTACCGGGCGGGGGTGGCCCGGCGAAATGAGGGTGACCAGGTGGCGGCGGGCGTGCGACGATCGGGGGGAATTCACGGCCGGTCCGTGGCGTTCACCGGACGTAGTGGTTCCGGTGCCGGTCACGGCCTTGAGGGGTAGCTCGACTCGCCACCTGGTATCGGGGCGACAGACGGGGCAGACTCCTCGGTGCGGTCCGCACCGGCCCCTTCCCGCTCTACCTAAGGATGAGATTGACCTCCACGTTCGACAGCCGCAACGACAACAGCGACTCCGCTCGCCGGATCACTGACCTCCGGGCGGAAGCCCTCATGGACGAGGACCTCGCGGCGAACGACGAGGCCTTCGACCGGTACGACGGTGAGCAGTACGACCGGAGCGAGCGCGCGGCCCTGCGCCGTGTCGCCGGCCTCTCCACCGAACTCCAGGACGTCACCGAGGTCGAGTACCGCCAGCTCCGCCTGGAGCGCGTGGTCCTCGTCGGGGTCTGGACCAACGGCACGGCCGAGGAGGCGGAGAACTCGCTGGCCGAGCTCGCCGCCCTCGCCGAGACGGCCGGCTCCGAGGTGCTCGACGGCGTGATCCAGCGCCGTGACAAGCCCGACCCCGCGACGTACATCGGCTCCGGCAAGGCGAAGGAGCTGCGCGACATCGTCGCCTCCACCGGCGCCGACACCGTGGTCTGCGACGGTGAGCTGACCCCTGGTCAGCTGATCCAGCTGGAGGACGTCGTCAAGGTCAAGGTCGTCGACCGGACGGCCCTGATCCTGGACATCTTCGCCCAGCACGCCAAGAGCCGGGAGGGCAAGGCCCAGGTCTCGCTCGCCCAGATGCAGTACATGCTGCCCCGCCTGCGCGGCTGGGGTCAGTCGCTGTCCCGGCAGATGGGTGGTGGTGGCTCCGGCTCCTCCGGCGGGGGCATGGCCACCCGTGGTCCCGGTGAGACCAAGATCGAGACCGACCGGCGCCGCATCCGCGAGAAGATGGCGAAGCTGCGCCGCGAGATCGCCGACATGAAGAAGGGCCGCGACACCAAGCGCCAGGAGCGCCGTCGCAACCAGATTCCCTCGGTGGCCATCGCCGGCTACACCAACGCCGGCAAGTCCTCGCTGCTCAACCGCCTGACCGGCGCCGGCGTCCTGGTGGAGAACTCGCTGTTCGCCACCCTGGACCCGACCGTCCGCCGGGCCCAGACCCCGACCGGCCGGGTCTACACCCTGGCCGACACGGTCGGGTTCGTCCGGCACCTGCCGCACCACCTGGTCGAGGCGTTCCGCTCGACCATGGAGGAGGTCGCCGAGGCCGACCTGATCCTGCACGTGGTCGACGGCTCGCACCCCGAGCCGGAGACCCAGCTGGCCGCCGTCCGCGAGGTGGTCGTCTCGGTCGACGCGCAGAACGTGCCGGAGATCGTGGTGATCAACAAGGCCGACGCGGCGGATCCGCTGGTGCTCCAGCGGCTGCTGCGGCGCGAGCCGCACGCCATCGTGGTGTCGGCCCGCACCGGGCAGGGCATGGACGAGCTGCTCCAGCTGATCGACCGTGAGCTGCCGCGGCCCGCGGTCGAGGTCCGGGCGCTGATCCCGTACACCCGCGGGGACTTGGTCTCCCGGGTGCACGCCGAGGGCGAGCCGATCTCGGCCGAGCACACCGCCGAGGGCACCCTGCTGCACGCCAAGGTCGCGGCCGAGCTGGCCGCCGAGCTCGAGCGCTACACGGTCGTCACCAGCTGACGTTCGCGGTAGCACCGCCAGGGGCGCGAGGAACTGCGCGGGATGGAAAGGCAGCACCTGCAACTGGCTGACGGTGAGTCAGTTGCAGGTGGGCCGCCTCCCGAAGCGCGCAGTTCCCCGCGCCCCCGGCGTTATCCCTTGCGGGAGACGTAGTCCAGCGCTTGGCGCGCCACCGACTCGAGGTACGGGCCGTTCAGCGCGGTGTGGCCCAGGTTGCCGATCGAGGTGTTGCTGACCAGGGCGGTGCGCCCGTCCGGCATGGTGGCGAACCAGCCGCCGCCGCTGGAGCCGGCCGTCATGGTGCAGCCGATGCTGAGCATGGGCGGCCTGGCCGGGTCGAACGAGAGCCGGGTGGGGCGGCCGCCGTCGCAGCGGTACAACTCCCGTCCGTCCCAAGGCTTCGCGGACGGATAGCCCCAGGCCGAGAGGGAGAGCTGCTCGCGCGGGGCGTCGAACCAGACGGGTACGGCGGTGCCGACCGTCTCCTCCAGTGAGCGCCCGTCGCCGTCGGGGTTGTGCACCCGCAGGACGGCGAAGTCGTACTGGTTGGCCGCGTTGCCGCTGTGGCCGCCCTCGGCGATCCACTGCGGGGAGCTGATCACCTGGTCCGCCCACCACTGACCGAGCGGTGCCACCTCGGCCATGGTGGGCTTCTTGCCGCTCGTGGTGCCCGAACTGTTGTAGGCCGGAACGAAGATGAGGTTCCGGAACCAGCCCCCGCCCGCGCCCTCGTGCACGCAGTGCCCGGCCGTCCAGACCAGGTTGCTCCTCCCGGGCCGGGCCGGGTCGGCGACCACGGTTGCCGAGCACTGGCCGGTGCCGCCGCTGGGTGCGGTGGAGAAGACCTTCCCGGAGGCCGGGTAGCGGGTGTACGGGCGCTCCACGGGGACGGCCTCCACGGCGGCCGGCTCCGGATCGCTCAGCTGCCCGCCGGCCGGGTCGCGGCCGGGGGCCGGCTCGGTGAGCGGCGGGCCGGGCTGCTGGGGTGCGGCGGTGGTCATCCGGTCCGGCTCCCAGAGGTCGCGGACCACCGGGTTGCGGAAGACGTGCCCGCGGGCCCAGCGGTCCCAGTCCTCGGGCCGCCACTCCTTCAACTTGGCCCAGCGCTCGGAGAGTTCACCCTGCCAGCGGCTGCGCTCGGCGGCCGGCAGCTTCCAGTCGTGCGTCGGCCCCCCGGCCGTGCTGCCGCACCCGGTGAGCAGGGCCGCCCCCACTGCCACGGCCGTCACCGTCCTGCGTATCGAACCCGTTCCCACTGTCCGTCCCCCCGTCGTTCCCCCTCGGTACCGCGGGGGAGATTCTCCCACCGCCAGGTCACGGGCCGGGGTACGGGGCGGGTTCGGTGCGGCAGCGTGTCGGTCCGGAGCGGGCCACTCCAACGGGTGAGTGATCGCTTGAGGTTCACCACAACGAGTGAGCTGATCTTGTGATCACCCCGCAGCGGGCAGTTCGCTGGGCACGTCGGCGCCCTCGGTCCCACGCGCCTCGGCCGTTCCCCCGACGCCGCTTCCGGCGTCGCCCCGAAGCCGTTCTCCCGTACTCCCGGCGCCCGCACCTCCGCTCGCCCCAAGGAGCAGCCTTGAGCACCGTCCTGAGCACTGCCGCCTCCGCCGGAGCCCCGTCCGCCGCCTCCCTCCCGTCCCTCGCGCTTGCACGGCCCGCCCGGGACGGCCTGCTCGACGCAGACCCGGCGGTGGCCGCCGAGCAGGCCGGGACGGAGAGCCTGCTGCGCTGCTGGGCCAGGGAGACCGGGGCCCGGCCGGGGGCGGACGGGGTGCTCCGGGTGCCGGTGCTCGGCGGGGCGGCGGAGCTGGCCGCGCCGGTGCGGTACTGGTCGCCGGCCGGCTGGCACCGCTTCGGGCAGGTGACCCTGGCCGGGCTGCCGGTGGACGTGGTGACGGTGGCCACCCTGGTCGCCGGGGCCACCGCCGAGCGGCCGGAGGCCGGCCGACTCACCGACCTGGCGGCCCGGGTGGCCGATTCGGTGCTGCGCACCGCCGAGATCCTGGGCCACCGCGCGGGCGAGCCGGAGGACGGCGGCTGGCCGTTCCTGGAGGCCGAGCAGGCGCTGCTGCTCGGGCACCCGCTGCACCCGACCCCGAAGAGCCGCGACGGCCTCGGCCCGGCGCAGAGCGCCGCGTACTCGCCGGAGCTGCGCGGGTCCTTCCGGCTGCACTGGTTCGCCGTCTCCCGGGAGCTGCTGGCCTCCGGCTCGGCGGTCGGAGTCCCGGCCGAGCAGCTCACCGCCCGGCTGCTCGGGGACGGTGTCCGGCTGCCCGGGGGCACCGCCGCGCTGCCCCTGCACCCGTGGCAGGCGGCCGAGCTGACGCTCCGTCCGGAGATCGCCGGGCTGCTCGCGGACGGTGCGCTGCACGACCTGGGGGAGCACGGCGAGCCCTGGCACCCGACCTCCTCGGTGCGCACCGTCTGCCGCCCCGGCACCCCGTGGATGCTCAAGCTCTCGCTCGGCCTGCGGATCACCAACTCCCGCCGGGAGAACCTGCGCAAGGAGCTGCTCCGCGGCCTGGAGGTGCACCGCCTGCTGGAGACCGGCATGGCCGCCGAGTGGCAGGCCGCCCACCCCGGCTTCGACATCGTCCGCGACCCGGCCTGGCTCGGGGTGGACCTGCCCGGCGGCGCCGACCCGAACGGGCTGGACGTGGTGCTCCGTCAGCAGCCGTTCGGGCTGCGGGACCGGGCGCTCTGCGTCGCCGGGCTGGTCGCCGAGCACCCGTACGGGGAGCGGGTCGGATCCCGGCTCGGCACGGTGGTGCGGCGCCTGGCCGCCGCCAGCGGGCGCTCGGTGCAGACCGTGGCCACCGAGTGGTTCCTGCGCTACCTGGACGCCGTGGTGCTCCCGGTGCTCTGGCTGGACGGCCGGGGCGGGATCGCCCTGGAGGCGCACCAGCAGAACAGCCTGGTGCTGCTGGACGCGGCCGGCTGGCCGGTCGGCGGCCGCTACCGGGACAACCAGGGCTACTACTTCCGCGAGTCCGCCGCCGCCCGGCTGGAGGCCCGGCTGCCCGGGATCGGGCGGGAGAGCGACACCTTCCTGCCGGACCGGGTGATCGACAAGCACTTCGCCTACTACCTCGGCATCAACCACGTGCTCGGCCTGATCGGCGCTTTCGGCTCCCAGGGCCTGGCCGAGGAGCCGGTGCTGCTGGCCGCGCTGCGCGGCTTCCTGGCCGGCCCGCAGGCCGCCGCCACCGGCTCCGGGCTGCCCGCGCTGCTGCTCGGCGGCGAGCAGCTGCACTGCAAGGCCAACCTGCTCACCCGGCTGAACGGGATGGACGAGCTGGTCGGCCCGGTGGCCAGCCAGTCCGTCTACGTGGACATCGCCAACCCGGTGGCGGCCCGGTGAGGACCGCCGCCCTGAGAGCCGCCACCCCGGCCGGGGAGTTCGAGCTGTGCCCGGTGGACCCCGGGCGCGACCTGGCGCTGCTGGCCGGCTGGATGAACGATCCGGCGGTCAGCCGCTACTGGGAGCTGGCCGGCCCGCCGGAGACCACCGCCGCCCACCTCGCCCCGCAGCTGGCCCCCGGCAGCCACAGCACCCCGTACCTGGGACTGCTCGACGGCACCCCGGTCAGCTACTGGGAGGTCTACCGGGCCGAGGCCGACCGGCTGGCCGGGTACTACCCGGCCGAGCCCGGCGACACCGGCCTGCACCTGCTGATCGGCCCGCCGGAGCACCGGGGGAGGGGGCTCGGCGCGGTGCTGCTGGCCGCGCTCGCGGAGGAGCTGCTGGCCGCCCCGGAGTGCGCGCGCCTGGTGGCCGAGCCGGACCTCACCAACACCCCCTCGCTGCGCGCCTTCGAGCGGGCCGGCTTCGCCGCCGTGGCCGAGCTGGAGCTGCCCGAGAAGCGCGCCGCCCTGATGCTGCGTCAGTGACCCGGCCCGCGTCAGTGACCAGCGCACCCCATGACCCCGTGACCCGCCGAGGCTAGGACCAGATGGACAACCCGCAGCCCGAACCGTACGACCTGCTGGGCGTAGGCATCGGCCCGTTCAACCTCTCGCTGGCCGCGCTGGCCGACCGGGTGGACGGGCTGCGCACGCTGTTCTGCGAGGCCAGGGAGGAGTTCCGCTGGCACCACGGGATGCTGGTGGACGGGGCCCGGATGCAGGTGCCGTTCCTGGCCGACCTGGTCTCGCTGGTGGACCCGACCAACCCCTGGTCCTTCCTCAACTACCTGCGCGAGCAGCAGCGGCTCTTCCCGTTCTACTTCGCCGAGCGCTTCCAGCTGGCCCGCCGCGAGTACGACCACTACTGCCGCTGGGCCGCCGAGCGGCTGCCCAACTGCCGCTTCGGCGCCCCCGTCAGCGCCGTGCACTGGGACGCCGAGGAGGGGCTCTACCGGGTGACCGCCGGCGGCGCCGAGCACCGGGCGGCCAACGTGGTGCTCGGCGTCGGGACCGAACCGGTGCTCCCCGAGGCCTTCGCCGCGCTCCGCGGCCACCCCCGGGTCTGGCACTCGGACGGGTACCTGACCAACCGTCACCGGCTGGACGGGGCCAGGGACGTCACCGTGGTCGGCTCCGGCCAGTCCGGCGCCGAGGTCTTCCTCGACCTGCTCCGCACCCGGGGCACCGACGGCACCAGGCTGCGCTGGCTCACCCGGACCAGGGCGCTGGCCCCGATGGAGTACTCCAAGCTCGGCCTGGAGCACTTCACCCCCGACTACACCCGGCACTTCCACACCCTGCCAGGCGAGGTCCGCGACCGGCTGGTGCACGAGCAGTGGCAGCTGCACAAGGCGGCCAGCGCGGAGACCCTGGCCGAGATCCACGAGCTGCTCTACGAGCGGACCATCGGCCGCCCGCTGGACGCCGACCCGGTCGAGATCCGCCCCGGCACCGCCGTCACCGAGGCGTTGGCCGGGCCCTGCGGAGGCTTCGAACTCGCCTGCCGCCAGGGCGACTCGGGCGCCTCGTACGTGGTCCGCACCGAGGCCGTGGTGCTGGCCACCGGCTACCGCGCGGTCCGCCCGGCGGCGCTGGACCCGGTGGCCGAGCTGATCGACTGGGACGGCCAGGGCCGGTTCAAGGTCGGCCTGGACCACCGGGTGGCCACCCGGCCCGAGCTGACCGGTGGTCTGTACGTGCAGAACGCGGAGCTGCACACTCACGGGGTCGGTACCCCGGACCTCGGGCTCGGCGCCCACCGGGCCGCCGTGATCCTGAACGCCGTCACCGGCCGCACCGTGCACCAGCTGCCCGACCGCACCGCCTGGACCAGCTTCGCCCCGCCCGTCCACACCGCCCGACCCGGCGGTGTGCCCGTTCCCGCGCTCCCACGCCCGCAGGAGGCGAACCGTGCCGCTGTCACCCACTGAGCTCCACCGACCAGCGCAGCTCACCGCCGCGCTCTGGCAACGGGCCCGCCGGGCGATGCTGGCCAAGATGATCGGCGAGTTCGCCTACGAGGAGCTCTTCGTCCCCGAGCCGGACGGTACCGGCTACCGGCTCGAACTCCCGGGCGCGGTCTACCGGTTCACCGCCCGCCGGGGCGCGTACGGGAGCTGGCAGGTGGACCCGGACTCGGTGGTCTGCGCGGCCGATCCGGCGGGCGACCCGCTGCGGCTGCTCCAGCTGGCCCGCACCACCCTCGGGCTCTCCGGCGACACCGTCGGCCACCTGGTCCGCGAGCTGACCGCCACCCTGATGGCCGACGCGGGGCTGCTGGCCGAGGAGCTCACCGCCGCCGAACTGGCCGATCTGGACCACGTCTCGCTGGAGGGCCGGCAGGGCGGCCACCCCTGGATCGTGCCGAACAAGGGCCGGCTCGGCCTCTCCGCCCGGGACACGGCCGCCTGGGCCCCGGAGGCCCGGCGGCCGCAGCGGCTGCCCTGGCTCGCGGTGCACCGCAGCCTGGCCGAGTACCGGGGGCGGCCCGAGCTCTACGAGGAGGAGCTGAGCCCGGAGTTCCGCGCGCTGGCCGGCCCGGACTTCCTGCTGCTGCCCGTCCACCCCTGGCAGTGGGACGAGGTGCTGCTGCCGCTGTTCGCCCCCTGGATCGCCGAGGGCCTGATCGTCCCGCTGCCCAGCGACGGCGACCTGAGGCTGCCCCAGCAGTCGATCCGCAGCTTCTTCAACCTCAGCCACCCCGAGCGCTGCACCGTCAAACTGCCGCTCTCGGTGCTCAACACCCTGGTCTGGCGCGGCCTTCCGACCGAGCGCACGCTGGCCGCCCCCGCCGTCACCGAGTGGATCCACGGCTTGCGGGACGGCGACCCGTTCCTGCGCGACGAGTGCCGGATGATCCTGCTCGGCGAGATCGCCTCCGTCACGGTGGACCACCCGCTCTACCGAGACTTGCCCGAAGTTCCTTACCAGTACAAGGAGTTGCTCGGCGCGATCTGGCGCGAGCCGCTCGGCCGGCAGCTCGCCCCGCACGAGCGGGCCCGTACCCTGGCCTCGCTGCTCCAGGTCGGCTCGGACGGCCGCGCCCTGGCGGCCGAACTGGTCGCCCGCTCCGGGCTGCCCCCCAGGGACTGGCTGCGGCGGCTGTTCGCGGTGATGCTGCCGCCGCTGCTGCACTTCCTCTACAAGTACGGCACCGTCTTCTCCCCGCACGGTGAGAACGCCATCATCGTCTTCGACCAGCACGACGCCCCGGCCCGGCTCGCGGTCAAGGACTTCGTCGACGACGTCAACGTCAGCGAGACGGCGCTGCCCGAGCTGGACGCCATGCCGGCCGAGGTCGCCGGGGTGCTGCTGCGCGAACCCCCGGCCTTCCTCTGCCAGTTCCTGCACTCCGGCCTGTTCGTCGGCGTCTTCCGCTACCTGGCCCCGCTGTTCGAGCGTCAGCTCGGCGTCCCGGAGAACGAGTTCTGGGAGCTGCTGCGCGAGCGGATCACCGCCTACCAGCGGCGCTTCCCCGAACTCACCGACCGCTTCCGGCTCTTCGACCTCTTCACGCCGCGGATCGACCGGCTCTGCCTGAACCGCAACCGGCTGTTGCTGGACGGCTACCGGGACCGCCCGGAGCGCCCGCACGCCGCCGTGCACGGCCAGGTGGCCAACCCGCTGCACCTCGGCGGTACGGTCCCGGCCCCGGCCAGGCAGGACCGGATTGTCACTCCCACGCCGTAGGCTGGGCGGGCCATGACGAACGACTCCGTACCCCAGGCCCTGCCCGGCACCGCCGAGGCCCCGGCGCCCGTCACCCGCGCCGCGCTCCCGGAGCTGCTGCACACCGCCGTCGAGGCCGTCGGGGGTGTCGAGCGCCCCGGACAGGTCGCGATGGCCTCCGCCGTCGCTGACGCGGTGGGCAGCGGCGAGCACCTCCTGGTGCAGGCCGGCACCGGCACCGGAAAGTCCCTCGCCTACCTTGTCCCCGCGCTCGCGCACGGGGACAAGGTGGTGGTGGCCACCGCCACCCTGGCGCTCCAACGCCAGCTGGTGGAGCGGGACTTGCCGCGCACCGTGGACGCGCTGCACCCGGTGCTGCGCCGCCGCCCGCAGTTCGCCATGCTCAAGGGGCGGTCCAACTACGTCTGCCTGCACCGCGTCCACGAGGGCACCCCGAGCGACGAGGGCGAGGGCCTCTTCGACCCGGTAGAGGCCCTCGGCGGCCCCACCGGCAAGCTCGGCCAGGACGTGCTCCGGCTGCGCGAGTGGGCCGAGGAGACCGAGACGGGTGACCGCGACGACATGTCACCCGGCGTCTCCGACAAGGCCTGGGCCCAGCTCGCCGTGACCTCCAGGGAGTGCCTCGGCGCCACCAAGTGCGCCTACGGCCAGGAGTGCTTCGCCGAGCGGGCCCGCGAGCGGGCCAAGCTCGCCGACGTGGTGGTGACCAACCACGCGATGCTCGCCATCGACGCCATCGAGGGCGCCCCCGTCCTCCCCGAGCACGGCCTGCTGATCGTCGACGAGGCCCACGAGCTGGTGAACCGGGTGACCGGCGCCGCCACCGGCGAGCTCACCGTCGGCGCCGTCAACCGAGCCGTCAAGCGCGCGGCCAGGCTGGCCAACGAGAAGGCCGTGGACGCCCTCCAGGCCGCCGCCGAGAACTACCACGGCCTGATGGAGACCACCCAGCCCGGCCGGGTCGAGGGCGAACTCCCCGAGTACCTCGGCTACGCCGTCACCGCCATCCGGGACGCCGCCCGCCAGGTGATCACCTCGCTCGGCGAGACCAGGGACAAGGCCCTCACCGACGAGGACGCCGTCCGCAAGCAGGCGATGGCCTACGCCGAGAACCTGCACGAGACCGCCGACCGGCTGCTGGAGGGCTCCGAGTACGACGTCATCTGGATCGAGCGCACCGACCGCTTCGGCCCCGGCACCGCCTCCCTGCGGGTCGCCCCGTTGAGCGTCTCCGGCCTGCTGCGGGAGGCCCTCTACAAGGAGCGCTCGGTGGTGCTCACCTCCGCCACCCTCAAGCTCGGCGGCGACTTCACCGGCGTGGCCGCCTCGCTCGGCCTCCCGGCCGAGGGCCGGCTCCCGGACGTCCGCGCGGCGGACGAGCCGGAGCTGGTCCAGGACGAGACCACCCCGCCGTACTGGCGCGGCCTGGACGTCGGCTCCCCGTTCAGCTACCCCAAGCAGGGCATCCTGTACGTCGCCCGCCACCTGCCCGAGCCCGGGCGGGACCTCGAACGGCCGCAGATGATCGACGAGTTGGCCGAGCTGATCGACGCGGCCGGGGGCCGCACGCTCGGCCTGTTCTCCTCGATGCGGGGCGCCAAGGCCGCGGCGGAGGCGCTCCGCGAGCGGCTGGACCACCGGATCCTGCTCCAGGGCGAGGACACCCTGGGCGAGCTGATCCGGGAGTTCGCCTCGGACGCCTCGACCTGCCTCTTCGGCACGCTCTCGCTCTGGCAGGGCGTCGATGTCCCGGGCTCCGCCTGCCAGTTGGTGGTGATGGACCGCATCCCGTTCCCGCGGCCGGACGACCCGCTGATGAGCGCCCGTCAGAAGGACGTCGAGGCCCGGGGCGGGAACGGCTTCATGGCGGTGGCCGCGACGCACGCGGCGCTGCTGATGGCGCAGGGCGCCGGCCGGCTGGTGCGGGCGGCGGAGGACCGCGGCGTGGTGGCGGTCCTCGACCCCCGGGTGGCGACCAAGCGCTACGGCGGCTTCTTCAAGTCCTCGATGCCCGACTTCTGGTACACCGACGACCGCAACCAGGTCCGCCGCTCCCTCGCCGCCATCAACGCCTCCGCCGCCCCGGTCAAGCCGGTGGTGAAGCGCGGCAGCTGAGCTGCGACGCCCGGAGGGCAGCACGCCAGGGGCGCGAGGAACGGCGCGCAGTGGAAAGGCAGCACCTGCAACTGGCCGACGGTGGGTCAGTTGCAGGTGGGCCGCCTTCCGCCGCGCGCCGTTCCTCGCGCCCCCGGGGTGACCGTGTCCCGCAGAGGGTCAGAGGCGGCGGAGGACCGCGACGACCTTGCCGAGGATGGTGGCGTTGTCGCCCGGGATGGGCTCGTAGGCCGGGTTGTGGGGCATCAGCCAGATCTTGCCGTCCTCGCGCTTGAGGCGCTTGACGGTGGCCTCGCCGTCGATCATCGCCGCGACGATGTCACCGTTCTCGGCGACCGGCTGCCGCCGCACGGTGACCCAGTCGCCGTCGCAGATGGCGGCCTCGATCATCGAGTCGCCCCGCACGGTGAGCGCGAACAGCTCGCCCTCGCCCACCAGCTGACGGGGCAGCGGGAAGACGTCCTCGACCGTCTGCTCGGCCAGGATCGGACCGCCCGCGGCGATCCGGCCGACCAGCGGGACGTAGGAGGTGGAGGGCCGGCCCGCCGCCTCGGCGGTGTTCGGCCGGGCGACCTCGACGCCGCGGACCTCGTAGGCGCGGGGGCGGTGCGGGTCACGCCGCAGGAAGCCCTTGCGCTCCAGGGCCATCAGCTGGTGGGCCACCGAGGAGGTGGAGCTGAGGCCGACGGCCTGGCCGATCTCCCGCATCGACGGCGGGTAGCCGCGCCGCTGGACCGAGTCCCGGATGACCTCGATGACCCGTCGCTGGCGCTCCGTCAGGCCGGCCTCGTCGGTGCGGATGCCCGGCGGGCGGCCCGGCATCGCGCGGGTCGGGGCGGGCTGGCCGAGGACGTCGTCCTGGGCGGCGGAGTGCTCGATCGGCTGGCTCCGGCTCATGGTGTGGTCCACGCTCTCCTGGTCGGCGGTGCGTGCGGAACGCTCCTGCACCGGGATGGAGGTCTTGGCTTCGAGAGTGTTCACGGCGGTTTCCTTCCGACTGCTGGCCCTCTTTCCCAGCTCAACAGGGGCACCGATCGAAAGGTTGCGCCAAACACACGTTCGAGTGAATTTATTCGAGTCGGGCTGACTCGATCAAGGCCTTGGGTGTACATCGCTTAAGTGTTCGACTCGACAAGTCTAGAACACGGCGGCGCGTCGGGATGCGACCACAACATCTAGGGCATAGGTTCACGGTCGAGCCCACCCCTAGTGGTCGGTGTAGGCTGGTCCACGTCCGCTGTCGCCGTCGAGGGAGTTCCCGATGCACTGCCCCTTCTGTCGGCATCCGGACAGCCGGGTCGTGGACAGCAGAGCCAGTGACGACGGGAGTTCCATCCGCCGTCGCCGCCAGTGTCCCGACTGCGGCCGCCGTTTCACCACCGTCGAGACCGCCACGCTGATGGTGGTCAAGCGCAGCGGGGTGACCGAGCCGTTCTCCCGGTCCAAGGTGATCACCGGTGTCCGCAAGGCCTGTCAGGGCCGTCCGGTCACGGAGGACGCGCTGGCCCAGCTCGGGCAGCGGGTCGAGGAGTGCGTCCGGGCATCCGGCAGCGCAGAGCTCTCGACCCATGACGTGGGGCTTGCCATACTCGGCCCACTCAAGGAACTCGACCTGGTCGCTTACCTGCGCTTCGCGTCGGTGTACCGGGCCTTCAACGATCTCGAAGACTTCGAGGCCGCCATCGCGGAGCTCCGCGCCGGGCAGCCTCTCCCCGCGGAGGACGACATCGCCGTCCTCTCCGCCACGCCCTGACCTACTGACCTAGCCAGTCGGAACGGGTGTCAGGCGTGCCCGAAAACGGTGCGCTGCACACTGCCGTCAACCCCCAGACCCATCTGATAATGGGATATTGGGGGATTTGCCCAAGAGGAGAAGCGAGAAGTGACCGACACCACGAGCGGGTCTGCACGCGGGTCGAAGGCTGCCAAGGGGGCCGGCAAGGCTCCCAAGGGCGGCCTGCGGATCGAACGCATCTACACCACTCCGGGCGTGCACCCCTACGACCAGGTCACCTGGGAGCGCCGCGACGTCGTCATGACCAACTGGCGTGACGGGTCGGTCAACTTCGAGCAGCGCGGTGTCGAGTTCCCCGACTCCTGGTCGGTGAACGCGGTCAACATCGTGACCTCGAAGTACTTCCGCGGCGCGGTGGGCAGCCCGCAGCGCGAGTGGAGCCTCAAGCAGATCATCGACCGGGTGGTCCTCACCTACCGCGCGGCCGGCGAGAAGAACGGCTACTTCGCCACCGTCGAGGACGCCGAGGTCTTCGAGCACGAGCTCACCCACGCCCTGCTCCACCAGGTCTTCAGCTTCAACTCGCCGGTCTGGTTCAACGTCGGCACCAAGCAGCCCCAGCAGGTCTCCGCCTGCTTCATCCTGGCCGTCGACGACTCCATGGAGTCGATCCTCGACTGGTACAAGGAAGAGGGCATGATCTTCAAGGGCGGCTCCGGCGCCGGCCTGAACCTCTCCCGCATCCGCTCCTCCAAGGAGCTGCTCTCCTCCGGCGGCAACGCCTCCGGCCCGGTCTCCTTCATGCGCGGCGCCGACGCCTCGGCCGGCACCATCAAGTCCGGTGGCGCCACCCGCCGCGCGGCCAAGATGGTCGTCCTGGACGTGGACCACCCGGACGTCGAGGCCTTCATCGAGACCAAGGTGAAGGAGGAGGAGAAGATCCGCGCGCTGCGCGACGCGGGCTTCGACATGGACCTGGGCGGCGACGACATCGCCTCCGTCCAGTACCAGAACGCCAACAACTCGGTCCGGGTGAACGACGAGTTCATGACCGCGGTCGAGAACGGCACCGAGTTCGGCCTGCGGGCCCGGATGACCGGCGAGGTCATCGAGACCGTCGACGCCAAGAAGCTGTTCCGCAAGATGGCCGAGGCGGCCTGGGCCTGCGCCGACCCGGGCATCCAGTACGACTCCACGATCAACCACTGGCACACCTGCCCGGAGTCCGGCCGGATCAACGCGTCCAACCCCTGCTCCGAGTACATGCACCTGGACAACTCCAGCTGCAACCTCGCCTCGCTCAACCTGATGAAGTTCCTCCGCGACGACGACTCCTTCGACGCCGAGCGCTTCGCCAAGGTGGTCGAGCTGGTCATCACCGCGATGGACATCTCGATCTGCTTCGCCGACTTCCCGACCGAGAAGATCGGCGAGACCACCCGCGCCTACCGCCAGCTGGGCATCGGCTACGCCAACCTCGGCGCCCTGCTGATGGCCACCGGCCACGCCTACGACTCCGAGGGCGGCCGCGCGCTGGCCGGCTCCATCACCTCGCTGATGACCGGCACCGCCTACCGCCGCGGCGCCGAGCTGGCCGGCGTGGTCGGCCCGTACGACGGCTACGCCCGCAACGCTGCCCCGCACCAGCAGGTCATGAAGCAGCACGCGGACGCCAACGCCGCCGCGAGCTCCTACGACGACCTGGACGCCCCGGTCTGGGCCGCGGCCACCGAGACCTGGGCCGACGTGCTCCGGCTCGGCGCGCAGAACGGTTTCCGCAACGCCCAGGCCTCGGTGCTGGCCCCGACCGGCACCATCGGCCTGATGATGGACTGCGACACCACCGGCGTGGAGCCGGACCTGGCGCTGGTGAAGTTCAAGAAGCTGGTCGGCGGCGGCTCGATGCAGATCGTGAACAACACCGTGCCGCGCGCCCTCAAGCGCCTCGGCTACCAGCAGGAGCAGATCGAGGCGGTCGTCGCCCACATCGCCGAGCACGGCAACGTGGTGGACGCGCCCGGTCTCCGGCCGGCCGACTACGAGGTGTTCGACTGCGCGATGGGCGAGCGGGTCATCTCCGCGATGGGCCACGTGCGGATGATGGCGGCGATCCAGCCGTGGATCTCCGGTGCCATCTCCAAGACCGTCAACATGCCCGAGGCGGCCACCGTCGAGGAGATCGAGGAGATCTACTTCGAGGCGTGGAAGCTCGGCGTCAAGGCGCTGGCGATCTACCGCGACAACTGCAAGGTCGGCCAGCCGCTCTCGGCCAAGAAGAAGGACGCCCCGGCCGTCGAGGCCCCGGCCGCCGTGGTGGCCGCTCCGGCTCCGGTGGTCGAGTACCGCCCGGTCCGCAAGCGCCTGCCGAAGGGCCGTCCCGGCATCACCACCTCCTTCACGGTGGGCGGCGCCGAGGGCTACATGACCGCCAACTCCTACCCGGACGACGGTCTGGGCGAGGTCTTCCTGAAGATGTCCAAGCAGGGTTCGACCCTCGCGGGCATGATGGACGCCTTCTCGATCGCGGTCTCGGTCGGCATGCAGTACGGGGTCCCGCTGGAGACCTACGTCGCGAAGTTCACCAACATGCGCTTCGAGCCGGCCGGTCTGACCGACGACCCGGACGTGCGGATGGCCCAGTCGATCGTCGACTACATCTTCCGCCGCCTGGCGCTGGACTTCCTGCCCTTCGAGACCCGCTCCGCGCTGGGCATCCACTCCGTCGAGGAGCGCACCCGGCACCTGGAGACCGGCTCCTACGAGCCGATCGACTCGGAGGACCTGGACGTCGAGGGCCTGGCCCAGTCCGCTCCGGTCGCGGCCGCCCCGGCCCCGGCCCCGAAGGTCGCCCAGGCCGCCCCGGCCGCCGCGGCCCCGAAGCAGGCGCACAACTCCACGGAGCTGATGGAGATCCAGCTGGGCCTCAACGCCGACGCCCCGCTCTGCTTCTCCTGCGGCACCAAGATGCGCCGCGCCGGCAGCTGCTACCTCTGCGAGGGCTGCGGCTCCACCAGCGGCTGCAGCTGATCCGGGCCTGAACGGCTGACGGAGGCGGGCCCCGACCACCAGGTGGTCGGGGCCCGCCTCCGTCGTGCCCGGGGGTGCTGGACAGCGCGGGCCGGCGGCGCGGAGAATCGCTGACATGGCGTCAATCGAGTTCCGCACCGCGCTGGTACGGCCGTCCGAGGTGGAGCGGGACCGCGCCCTGGAGGTGCTGCGCGAAGGGGTGGGCGTCGGGAGGCTCTCCCACGACACCTTCGCCCGCCGGATGGAGCTGGTGTTCACCGCCCGGACGAAGGCCGAACTCGACGACGTGGTCGGAGACTTGGACGCGCACGGCCCGGTCTCCCGGTTCCTGCTGCGCACCGTCGCCCGGGCCTCGGCGCTCAGGGGCGGGCTCCGGCGGACCTGGCAGGCGGAGGAGCTGCCGGGCCTCGGGCTGCCCGGCCCCGGGGTGACGGTGCTGCGGATCGGCCGGATCCCCGGCTCCGGCCTGCGGCTCGGTGACGCCACCGTCTCCCGGCACCACGCCGAGCTGCGGCTGGAGGGCTACGAGTGGGTGCTCCACGACCTCGGCTCCAGCAACGGCACCTTCGTGAACGAGCGCCGGGTCGCCGGTGCCGTGGTGGTCCGCGCCGGTGACCGCGTCCGCTTCGGCCGGCTGTCCTTCCGGCTCACCTCGGTCTGAGCTCCCGGCCTCCCGGCCCCGGGACTCCCGGCCGCGGGCCCGCCGGGCATTACCTCGGACGTAATCGACCCTGTGGGGGCGGCGCGGCAGAGTTGGGGTCAGCCGCCCCGGGGATCTCCCGGGAGGGGCTCCAAGGAGATCGTGTCCCGAGAGGGTGGGTTCGGCATGGCTGTGAACTCGGTTGCCGGTGTGGTCCGTTCGGTCGGTGCTCCGCAGCGCTGGCTGCGGCAGGTGCTGGGGCTGGACGCCGTGGTGACGGGTGGGAACGGGCTGGCGTACGTGGCGTTCGCCGGGCCGCTGGGGGAGTTGCTGGGGGTCTCGGAGGGGGTGCTCCGGGAGATCGGGGTGTTCCTGCTCGGGTACGCGGCGCTGGTCGCGGTGCTGGCCGGGCAGCGGCGGCCGGCGCCGCTGGGGGTGAGGGCGGTGATCGACGCCAACCTGGTCTGGCCGGTGCTGAGCGTCGTGGCGATGGAGCTGTGGCTGGAGCCGACCACGGCCGGGATGGTGTGGATCCCGGTGCAGGCGGCCACGGTGGCCGGCTTCGCGGTGCTGCAGTGGAGGGCGCTGCGGGCTACCTCGGCATGAGGGAGCGCAGATGGGCGGCGGTCTCCGGGTCGGCCGGGAGGAAGGTCTCCATGGCCAGCTCGGAGACCGTCACGTCGGTGGGGGTGTTGAAGGTGGAGATGGTGGAGAGGAAGGACAGCACCCGGCCGCCGAGCTCGATCCGCAGCGGCAGGGCGAAGGGGAAGACCTCGGTGGCGTCCTGCGGCTCGTCGGCGGTGTCCGGCAGCGGGTAGGCGCGGACCTCCTCGAAGAGGGCGCGCACCGTCTCGGAGCGGACCAGGGCGATCTGACGCTCCATCTGCTCCAGCAGGTGGGCACGCCACTGGCGCAGGTTGCGGATCCTCGGCGCGATGCCGCGCGGGTGCAGGGTGAGCCGCATGGCGTTGAGCGGTTCGGTCAGCAGCTCCGGGTCGACCCCGTCGAGCAGCAGCGCGATGCCGCGGTTGGCGGCCAGTACCCGGTAGCCGCCGTCCACGATCAGCGCGGGGTAGGGCTCGTGGGCGGCCAGCAGGCGCTCCATGCCCTCCCGGAGGGCGTCGAGCGCGGGGTCGTCCAGCGGGGTCTCCGCGTAGTGCGGGGCGTAACCGGCGGCCAGCAGCAGGGAGTTGCGTTCGCGGACCGGGACGTCGAGGTGCTCGGCGAGGCGGAGCAGCAGCTCCTGGCCGGGCCGGGAGCGGCCGGTCTCGATGAAGCTGATGTGCCGGGCGGAGGAGTCGGCGCCCAGGGCGAGTTGGAGTTGGCTGAGGCCGCGGCGCTCGCGCCAGCCGCGCAGCAGGGCCCCCGCCCCGGGGCCCGTTCCCGTCTCGGTGGTCGCGGTAACGGTCATGCCGGGCAACCTACCCGACGCCCCTGTCAACCAGGGTTGACATTTGCCCGAGCGTCAACCAAAGTTGACAGCATGAGCGACACCAAGCAGCTCGCGGCAGCCGCGAGCAGTCGTGATCCGGCGGTCGGCCTGCGCGCGGTGCGGGCCCTGCGGGACCTGGCGGACCGCCTGGAGGACCTCCAGGTCGGGAACGCGCGGAGCCAGGGCTGGTCCTGGCAGGAGATCGCGGTCTGTCTGGGCGTCAGCCGGCAGGCCGTCCACAAGAAGCACGCCAAGCGGGACGGAGGCTGAGGGATGTTCGAGCGGTTCACGGTGGCGGCCCGGCAGGTGGTGGTGCGGGCCCGGGCTGAGGCGGAAGAGCTGGGCCACGCGTACACCGGCACCGAGCACCTGCTGCTCGGGATGCTGGCCGACCGGTCCGACCCGGCGGCGGCGCTGCTCGCGGAGCGGGGGCTGGACCACGCCACGGCCCGGGCCGAGGTGGTCCGGCTGGTCGGCGGCCCGGAGGGCGACGCCGAGGCGCTGGCCTCAATCGGGGTGGACCTGGACGCCGTCCGGGCCGCGGTGGAGGCCGAGTTCGGCGCGGGGGCGCTCGACACCGGCCAGGCGGAGCCGAAGCGGCGCGGCTGGCTGCGGAGCGCGGTCGCCGACCGCAGTCCCTTCACCCCGCGCGCCAAGAAGGTGCTGGAGCTCTCGCTCCGGGAGGCGCTGCGGCTGAAGGAGAAGGAGATCACGGTGCGTCATCTGCTGCTCGGCCTGCTCCGCGAGGGCGGCGGCCTCGGGATCCGGGTGATCGCCGACCAGGGGGTCGACCTCGACCTGCTGCGCCGGGAGTTGGAGGCCCGTGAGGCCTGATCCCACGGGCCGTTCGGACACCGTCCGCCGGAAGTCACGGACGGTGTCCGAAAGTCGGACGGTGCGTCAGATGCTGTCTTGAGTACAAGTGGTGAATGGATATGATCTGTTGACCGCGTGTACTGATCAACCACCCGGAGCGTGACGGGTGCGGTGCGCTGGTCGACCTCCCAGCAGCAGCCGTCCGCCCCCGAGGATCAGACTGATGAGAGCTCAGCCCCGCCGTGCCACCGGCGGTAGCAGCAGCACGGCCAGGTGGGCCGCGGTCGGTCTGCTGACTGGTGCCGCCGCAGGCGCCGCCGTGATCGCCGCCGCCCCGTCCGGCCACCGCGCCGCTGTGGCGGCCACGGTGGCCGGGGCCCTGCTGCTCTGGTCCGCCCTGCTCGCGCTGACCTGCCGTCAGCTCGACCGGCGCCGGCGCGCCGAGGCCGATCTGGACGCCACCCGGTACGAGCTCACCGAGACGACCGGCCGGGCCGTGGCCCTGCACGCCGAGCTCGGCGCCACCCACGCCGCCGCCGCCCGGCTGCGCGCGGAGCTGGCCACCGTCCAGGCCGAGGCCGACGCGCTCCGCGGCGACCTGCACGCCGCCAACGAGGCGCTGCACGAGAGCCGGGCCGAGGCCCACGAACTGCACGGGCTGGCCCTGGCGGCGCACGAGGAGCGCACCGCGCTCGACCGGCTGACCGGCGAGGTGCTGCCCGAGGTGGTCCGCCGGCTGCGCTCCGGCAGCTCGGCGGAGACGGTGCTGGCCGGGTACGCCGGACTCCCGCACGCCGGACTGCTGCGCACCGTGGCGACCGAGGTGGGCCGCGGCGAGCGGCAGCGGGCCGCCGCGCTCGCGGTCTGCGCGACCGCCGCCGGACGCGTCCAGGCACTGGCCACCAGCATGCACGCCGAGCTGCGCGAGATGCAGCACCGGCACGGCGAGGACGTGCTCGGCGACCTGCTGACGCTCGATCACTCCACCGCCCAGGCCGGGCGGATGGCCGACTCGATCGCGGTGCTCACCGGCGCCCGGACCGGCCGCCGCTGGACCAGGCCGATCGGCGTGGAGTCGATCCTGCGCGGCGCGCTCGGCCGGATCGGCGGCTACCGCCGGGTCCGGCTGCACTCGGCCAGCACCGCGGCGGTGGCCGGGTTCGCGGCCGAGGGCGTGATGCACGCGCTGGCCGAGATCCTGGACAACGCGGCCAACTTCTCCGCTCCGCCCGCCGAGGTGCACGTCTACGTGGAGGAGGTGCACTCCGGCCTGGTGATCACCGTCGAGGACGGCGGGCTCGGCCTCGGCGAGAGCTGGCTGCGCCGGGCCGAACAGGCCGTCTCCGCCGAGCCGCTGGACCTCGCCTCGCTCTCCTCCGGGACCCGGCTGGGCCTGGCCGTGGTCGGCGTGCTCGCCCGCAAGCACGGGCTCCAGGTCTCCTTCCGGCCGTCCGCCCGGGGCGGCACCGGCGTGGTGGTGCTGATCCCCGAGCAGCTGATCACCCACCCGGCGCCGGAGCGCCCCCAGGCGGCCGTCGAGGCCGTCCGGGCCGCCGAGCCCGCCCCCGTGCACGAGCGCCCGGCGGCCGCCCAGCCGGTGGTCACCTCGACCACCGAGCACGGCCTGCCGCAGCGCCGCCGGGGCCAGACCCTGAGCGCGGCCCAGGCCTCGACCGCCCCCGCCGTCCTGGCCCCCGCCGCCGTACCGGCCGCCCCGGCCCCGGGCGTGCCCGTACCCGCGCCGCGCGCCGACGCGGCGGTGGCGGCCGCCCGGTTCGGCGCCTTCCGCCGGGCCCTCCAGGCCGCCGACGCGCCTGCCCCCGAGACCGCCCCCGGGCCGACCGCCACGCCGGCCCGGGAGACCGGGGCCGCCACCACAGCGGCCACCTCCGACGACGTTTCCCCGAAGGACGGTCCCCGATGAGCAGCAGCAGCACCGACCGCGACCTCGACTGGCTGTTGGAGAACCTGCTGGCCTCCACCCCCGGCACCCGGCACGCCCTGGTGCTCTCGGCCGACGGCCTCAAGCTCTGCCACAGCTCGGGCCTGACGGTCGATCAGGCGGACCAGCTGGCCGCCATAGCCTCCGGCATGCAGAGCCTGGCGCACGGCGCCTCGATCGAGTTCGGGGACCGCACCGGCGGGGTGCGGCAGTCGATGACCGAGTTCCACGGCGGCATCCTGTGCATCGTCGCGGCGGGCGAGGGCGCCCACCTCGCGGTGGTCACCGAGGAGAGCGCTGACGTCGGCGTGGTCGGCCACAACATGCACGGGCTGGTCGAGCAGATCGGCAGCTACCTGACCTCCCCGGCCCGCGCGACCTCCTCGGCATGAGCGCCGCCAGGGCCGTCCCCGGCCCGGACGACTCGCCGGACCGGCTCTACACCGTGACCCGGGGCCGCAGCCGCCCGCCGGAGAACGCCTTCGACCTGGTGACGCTGATCGTCGCCGAACAGGACCCGGCGCCCGGCATGCAGTCCGAGCTGGCCCGGATCCTGGAGCTGGCCGCCGCCCCGACCGCGGTGGTCGAGCTGGCGGCCGAACTCGCCCTGCCGGTCAGCGTGGTGAAGATCCTGCTCGGCGACCTGCTGGAGGGCGGCCGGATCACCGCCCGGCACCCCCGGTTCGCGCCCAGCAAGGCGCGACTGCCCGACCTCGACACGTTGAAGCAGGTGCTGAATGGACTCCAACGCCTCTGACCGGGCGCTGCGGCGGGCGCGGGCGGTCGCCCCGCTGAGCGCCACCGCCGCCAGCGGACTGAAGATCGTGGTGGTCGGCGGCTTCGGCGTCGGCAAGACCACCCTGGTCGGCTCGGTCAGCGAGATCCGCCCGCTGAACACCGAGGAGACCATGACCCGGGCCGGCGAGGGCGTGGACGACCTCACCCTGGTCGGCTCCAAGCGGTCCACCACGGTGGCCTTCGACTTCGGCC
This sequence comes from Kitasatospora sp. NPDC088742, assembly GCF_055584905.1. Taxonomy (NCBI): domain Bacteria; kingdom Bacillati; phylum Actinomycetota; class Actinomycetes; order Kitasatosporales; family Streptomycetaceae; genus Kitasatospora; species Kitasatospora sp. NPDC088742. The sequence continues at coordinate 85,861 of NZ_JBVJLD010000031.1, forward strand.
GGATCACCCTGGACGAGCGCAACGTGCTCTACCTGTTCGGCGCGCCCGGCCAGGAGCGGTTCTGGTTCCTCTGGGACCGGCTGTTCAGCGGCGCGCTCGGCGCGGTGGTGCTGGTCGACACCCGCCGCCTGGAGGAGTCCTGGTACGCGATCGACCGGCTGGAGCAGCACGGCACCCCGTTCATCGTGGCCCGCAACAACTTCGGCCCGCCCGGCCACGGCCTGGCCGAGGTCCGGACCGCCCTCGACCTGCCCGAGCACGTCCCGCTGGTGGACTGCGACGCCCGCGACCGGGAGTCCGGCAAGCAGGTGCTGATCGGACTGGTCCGCCACATCCAGCAGTTGGCAGAGCGAGCGTACGAGGAGACCCCGTGACCCAGCCCGCGCAGACCCCGACGCCGGGCTGCCCGGCCCATGCCGACGCGGCGCCGCTGTACGGCCCGCGGTTCCAGACCGACCCGCGCGCGGTCTACCAGGAGCTGCGCGAGAAGCACGGCCCGGTGGCCCCGGTGGAGCTGGCCGGGGGAGTGCCGGCCTGGCTGGTGATCGGCTACCGCGAGCTGCAGCTGATGACCAGTCAGCCCAAGGTCTACGGCCGGGACTCCAGCCGGTGGAACCAGTGGCCGGACATCCCGGCGGACTGGCCGCTCAAGCCGATGATGGCGCCGGTGCCCTCGATCCTCTACGCGGAGGGCGCCGAGCACCAGCGCCGCAAGGCCGCGGTCACCGACGCGCTGGCGGCGGTGGACCAGTACGAGCTCAAGCAGTACTGCGAGGAGGTCGCCGACCGGCTGATCGACGGCTTCGCCGGGAAGGGCGAGGCCGAGCTGGTCGCCGACTACGCGCACCGGCTCCCGCTGCTGGTGCTCTGCCGGCTGTTCGGGCTGGACGAGGACGAGGCGCCGGTGCTGATCGGCGGGCTGGTCGCGATGCTGGACGGCGGGGCGGACGCCCAGGCCGGGGCGCAGCGGCTGCTCGACGTGATGCTCAAGCTGGTGCTGCGCAAGCGCGAGCAGCCCGGCCCCGACGTCACCTCGCGGCTGATCGGCCATCAGGCCGGGCTGACCGACGAGGAGGTGATGCGCGACCTGCGGGTGATCCTGATCGCCGGTCACCAGCCCTCCGCGTACTGGATCGCCAACGCGCTGCGCCTGATGCTCACCGACGAGCGCTTCGCCGCCTCGCTCTCCGGCGGCCGCCGCTCGATCGGCCAGGCGCTCTCCGAGGCGCTCTGGGAGGACACCCCGTCCCAGATCTTCGCCGGGCGCTGGGCCACCCGGGACACCCAGCTCGGCGGCCAGCGGATCGCCGCCGGGGACATGCTGCTGCTGGGCATGGCCGGGGCCAACACCGATCCGGCGGTGCGTCAGGCGGACGGCTCGGCGGCCGAGGGCAACCGCGCCTACCTGAGCTACTCCTACGGCCCGCACAGCTGCCCGTTCCCGGCCCAGGAGACCGCCGAGGTGATCGCCGCCACGGCGATCGAGGTGCTGCTCGACCGGCTGCCCGACCTGCGGCTGGCGGTCACCGAGTCGGCGCTGGTCTGGCGCCCGTCCGCGTGGGTGCGCGCGCTGGTCGCGCTGCCGGTCGCCTTCACCCCGGGCTACGCGGGCTGACCCGCCGTCACCTCCCGCTCCGCTCCCTCCACCCGTCCCCCGTCGTCCCCCCGTTCCCCGAACCACCGGAGGAAGCATGACCACCGCCCTCATCACGATGGACCCGCTGGCCACCGACAACGCCGCCGAGGGCGCGCTGCTGCGCGCGGCCGGCCCGGTGGTGCCGGTCGAGCTGATGGGCGGGGTGCGCGGCTGGGCCGTCACCCGGCACGAGGCCGCCCGGGCCCTGCTGACGGACGACCGGCTGGTGAAGAGCGCGCGGCACTGGGGCGCCTACCAGCGCGGCGAGGTGCCGAAGACCTGGCCGCTGATCGGGCTGGCGGTGCCGGGGCCGAGCATGGTCACCACGGACGGGGCCGAGCACCGGAGGCTGCGCTCGATCGTGGCGCAGGCCTTCACCCCGCGCCGGGTGGAGGCGATGCGGCCGGGCATCGAGCGGATGACCGCCGAACTGCTGGACCGGGTCGCGGACATGGGGCCGGAGGTGGACCTGAAGACGGTTTTCGCCTTCCCGCTGCCGATGACGGTGATCGGCACCCTGCTGGGCGTCCCGGTCGAGGACCACGCCCGGATCCGCGAGCTGTACGAGCGCTTCTTCAGCAGCGTGAAGGACCCGGCCGAGGTGCCCGCCATCATCGCGGGGCTGAACGCCTTCGTGAACGACCTGGTGGCGAAGCGGCGTTCAGAGCCCGGTGAGGACCTGACGACGGCTCTGCTGGCGGCCGACGTGGAGGGCGGGGCGCTCACCGACGAGGAGGCGGCCGCCACCCTGCGGGTGATCATCGCGGCCGGGCACGAGACCACCGTCAACCTGATCACCAACGCCGTCCGGGCCCTGCTCACCCACCCGGACCAGTTGGAGCTGGTCCGCAAGGGTGAGGTCGAGTGGGCCGCGGTGGTCGAGGAGTCGCTGCGCTGGACCCCGCCCACCTCCAACTTCCTGTTCCGCTTCACCACCGAGGACGTGGTGTACGGGGACGTGGTGATACCGGCGGGCGAGGCGGTGCTGGTCTCGTACAACGCGATCGGGCGGGACCCGGCGCAGCACGGCGTCACCGCCGAGGTGTTCGACGTGACCCGGGAGCCGTCCCGGATCCTCTCCTTCGGCCACGGACCGCACGTCTGCCCCGGGGCGTCGCTGGCGCGCCTGGAGGCGGGCATCGCGCTGCCCGCGCTGTTCGCGCGCTTCCCCGGGCTCCGGCTCGCGGTGGACGACGCGGAGCTGCGGCCGAGCCCGTCGATGGTGGTCAACTCCCTGCGGGAGCTGCCGGTCCGGCTCTGAACGGGTGCCGGTCGTGACCCGGCCGGGTGACACGGCCGGGTCACGACTGCGGCACCGGCCGATGAAGGTCGAACGCACACCTTGGCGCGGGATGACGGTTGGGTTAACGTCTTCGAGCCAGCCCGACCCCCGGGCGCGCACGGATCTCCGGTACAGCGCAGTGTTGTTCGTCCCACCGCTGGCATGTCATGCCCTGGCTAGGAGGACTTCGTTGACCACCACCCTGACCGCGACCGGAGGCCGCCGATGACGCTCCGCCCCCGGCAGTTGGCCGTTCCGGCCGCCCTGCTGCTCGCGCTCACGGCCGCCTGCTCCAACTCCTCCTCCTCGGGCGGCGGTGGCGGCGGCTCGGCCGCCCCGCTGACCGGTGACTGCGTCAAGTACCAGGCGTACGCCGGGCACTCGGGCACCAAGGTCACCATGTACGCCTCGATCCTCAGCCCCGAGTCGGACTCGCTCGAGAAGTCCTGGGCCGAGTTCAGTTCTTGTACGGGCATCAAGATCGCGTACGAGGGCTCCAGCGACTTCGAGTCCCAGCTCCAGGTGCGCGTGACCGGCGGCAACGCCCCCGATTTCGCGATCATCCCGCAGCCCGGGCTGCTGGCGCAGATGGTGAAGACCGGAAAGGTCGTGAAGCCACCGGCCGGGACCGAGGCCAACCAGGCCAAGTGGAGCCCGGTCTGGAAGACCTACGGTTCGGTCAACGGCACCTTCTACGCCGCCCCGATGAGCGCCAACATGAAGTCCCTGGTCTGGTACTCGCCCAAGTACTTCAAGCAGGCCGGCTACGAAGTGCCCAAGAGCTGGGCCGAGTTGACGGCGCTGAGCGACAAGATCGCGGGCTCCGGCTCCACCAAGCCGTGGTGCGGCGGCATCGGCTCCGGCACCGCGACCGGCTGGCCGGCCACCGACTGGCTGGAGGAGGTCGTGCTCGGCACCCACGGCGGTGAGGTCTACGACCAGTGGGTCAGCCACCAGGTGAAGTTCAGCGACCCGAAGATCACCGCCGCCCTGCAGACGGTGGCCGGCTGGATGCAGAACCCGGCCTGGGTGAACGGCGGCATCGGTGACGTGAAGTCGATCGCCACCACCACCTTCCAGGACGCCGGGGCGCCGATCCTCACCAGCAAGTGCGCCATGCTCCAGCAGGCCTCGTTCTACGCGGCCCAGTGGCCCAAGGGCACCGCGGTCGGGCCGGACGGCGACATCTTCGCCTTCCGCTTCCCGGCGGTGAACCCGGCGGTGGCCAGCCCGGTGGAGGGCGGCGGCGAGTTCCTGGCCGCGTTCAGCAACCGCCCCGAGGTGCAGGCGGTGCAGAACTACCTGTCCAGCAGCGAGTGGGCCAGCAGCCGGGTCAAGGTCTCCAAGGGCTGGGTCTCCGCCAACCAGGGCGTGGACAAGACCCTCTACACCGACCCGATCGACCAGCTCTCGGCCGCCGCGCTGACCGACCCGGCGGCGACCTTCCGGTTCGACGCCTCCGACCTGATGCCCGCCGCCGTCGGCGCGGGCGCGGAGTGGAAGGCGCTCACCGCCTGGTTCGCCGAGGGACAGGCCATCCCGAAGGTGGCGGCGGACATCGACGCGGCCTGGCCGCAGTAGACCGCCGTCACGGGCGGCGCGGGTCCACCCGCCCGCGCCGCCCTCCCCACCCGCTTCCTCTTCCCGCCCGCAACCCTCCAAGGACCGCCGAGGGAAGGACACCTGAATGACCGTCGGCCTGGCCGCCTCCGCGTGGACCGACGCCGGGATCAAGTTCGGCAACAGCCTGGGCGCCGTGGCCGGCTTCCTGGGCATCCTGCTGCTGGTCTTCTTCGCCGCCGGACGGGCGAGCGGCCGCTTCGGCAGACCGCTGGCCATCGCGGTGATGCTCGGCCCGGCCGTGCTGCTGCTGGTGATCGGCCTGGTCGCGCCGCTGGTCCGCACGCTCTTCCTGAGCCTGTACAGCTCGGACAGCTCGCGCTTCACCGGCTTCGACAACTACGCCTGGGCGTTCACCACCGAGTCCATCCACAGCGTGCTGCTGAACACCGCGCTCTGGCTGCTGGTCGCCCCGCTCACCGCCACCGGGCTCGGCCTGGTGCTGGCCCTGCTGGTGGAGCGGATGCGCTGGCAGGCGGTCTACAAGTCGCTGATCTTCCTGCCGATGGCCGTCTCGCTGGTCGGCGCCGGCATCATCTGGAAGTTCGTCTACGAGTCCCGCGGGGCCGGCCAGCCGCAGATCGGCCTGCTCAGCCAACTGGCCGTCAGCCTCGGCTGGGAGCAGCCGCCGAACTGGATCCTCAGCCAGCCGCTGAACAACTTCCTGCTGATGGCGGTCATGGTCTGGGTGCAGACCGGCTTCGCCATGGTGGTGCTCTCGGCCGCGATCAAGGCGATCCCGGACGAGGTCACCGAGGCGGCCCGGCTGGACGGGGCGCAGGGCTTCCGGCTGTTCAAGGACATCACCGTGCCGATGATCCGCACCACCCTGGTGGTGGTGCTCACCACGGTGATGATCACCACCCTGAAGGCCTTCGACATCGTCCGCACCATGACCGGCGGCAACTTCGGCACCCAGGTGCTGGCCAACGAGATGTACTCGCAGTCCTTCGTCCAGTTCGACGTCGGACGCGGCTCGGCTCTGGCGGTCATCCTCTTCCTGGCCGTGCTGCCCCTGGTGGCCTACAACATCGTCCAGCTGCGCAAGGAGCGTGAGACCCGGTGAAGGCCGTGCGCAAGGCGTTCGGAGGGCCGCTGGGCTCGCTCTTCGTGATCGCCGTGACGGTGCTCTGGACCATCCCCACCCTGGGCCTGCTGGTGACCTCGCTGCGGCCCAAGCAGCAGGTGGCGACCACGGGTTGGTGGGAGGTGTTCTCCGACCCGTCGATCGGCTTCGAGAACTACCACGCGGTGCTGTTCGAGGGCGGCTTCGGCAACAGCAACGGCCTGATGCCCTTCCTGGTCAACTCGCTGGCCATCGCGATCCCGGCCACCGTCTTCCCGCTGGTGCTGGCCTCGATGGCCGCCTACGCGCTGGCCTGGGTGCGGTTCCGGGGGAGCGACACGGTCTTCTTCGTGATCTTCGCGCTGCAGGTGGTGCCGCTGCAGATGGCGCTCATCCCGCTGCTCCAACTCTTCTCCGGCGGTGCCCACCTGGGCTCGGTGACCATCATCCCGGCGGTGAACCTGAGCGACACCTACGTGCCGGTCTGGCTGGCGCACACCATGTTCGCCCTGCCGCTGGCCACCTTCCTGCTGCACAACTTCGTCTCCCAGCTGCCCCGGGACCTGATGGAGGCGGCGGTCGTGGACGGCGCCTCGCACTTCAAGATCTTCCGCTCCATCGTGCTGCCGCTCTGCACCCCGGCGCTGGCCTCCTTCGCCATCTTCGAGTTCCTCTGGGTCTGGAACGACCTGCTGGTCGCCCTGACCTTCTCCGGCGGGCTGGCCGAGGTGGCCCCGATGACGGTGCGGCTCGCCCAGCTGTCGGGTTCGTTCGGCGGCCGGTGGGAGCTGCTGACGGCCGGCGCGTTCCTCTCGCTGATCGTTCCGTTGATCGTCTTCTTTGCGCTGCAACGGTACTTCGTACGAGGTCTGCTGGCCGGTTCTGTCAAGGGTTGACCGGCTGACGAACTGTCATGGCACGTGAATGTGTGGATTCTGCGGACATGCGCCCGCTCGACCCGGTACACAGGTGGCGGCATTTCGCCGTTGACAGACCTGGGGGCAGTGCGTGCGGTACAGAGAACGACTTTCGGGGCTGTTGGTGGCCCTGCTCGCGGCGGCCAGCCTGGCCACCCCGACGAACGCGTCCGCCCTGGACGCAACGGCGAAGCTCGGCAACACCACGACGGGCACCGCCACCGACTCCGGTGACTCCAACCACCTGAACGCCTCCCGCTACGTGATCGGGAGCAAGGGCGGGCAGGTCAGCAGCGTCTCGGTGTACGTGGGCGCGGTCGACGCCGCGCCCAACAACCAGTACCAGGTGGCCGTGTACGGTGACGCCGGCGGCAAGCCGGGTGCCCTGCTGGCCAACAGCGCGGCGGGCACGCTGACCGCCAACTCCTGGAACTCCCTTCCGGTCTCGGCCACCCTGAGCCCCAACACCGCCTACTGGCTGGCCTACAACAGCAACGGCTCCAGCCAGGCCGTGAACAACCTGCGCTACTCGACCGGCGGCAAGGGCGCGTACAGCAACTCCTCCTCCCCGTACGGGAGCTGGCCGTCCACCTTCGGGGCGTCCAGCAACACCGGCCTGGACTTCTCCATCAACGCGACCTACACGGTGGGGAACCCGCCGGTCTGGACGCCGGGCGCCGGCCCGGGGGCGAGCGGGCCGGTCCTGCTGGTCACCACCGCGGGCAACCCGTACTCCAAGTACCTCGCGGAGATCCTGAAGGCCGAGGGGCTCAACAGCTTCAAGACCGTGGACCTCTCGCAGGTGAACAGTCTGGTGCTGAGCCAGCAGAGCCTGGTGCTGCTCGGTGAGACCGCCCTGACGGACGCTCAGGTCACGATGTTCTCCAACTGGACCAGCACCGGCGGACGGCTGGTCGCGATGCGGCCGGACAAGAAGCTGGCCCCGCTGCTGGGCCTGACCGCCAGTGCCAACACGCTGGCCGACACCTACCTGAAGATCGACACCTCGGCCGCCCCCGGCGCCGGGCTGACCGCCGACACCATGGGCTTCCACGGCACCGCCGACCGGTACACCCTGAACGGCGCGACCGCCGTGGCCACGCTCTACAGCGACGTCTCCACCGCCACCACCAGCCCGGCGGTCTCGCTCCGGGCGGTCGGCAGCGGCCAGGCCGCGGCGTTCACCTTCGACCTGGCCCGCTCGGTGGTGCAGACCCGGCAGGGCAACGCCGCCTGGGCCGGCCAGCAGCGCGACGGCGTGGACGGCTACGAGGCCAGCGAGATGTTCTTCGGCCAGACCGGGCAGGCGGACTGGAACAACCTGGACAAGGCGCTGATCCCGATCGCCGACGAGCAGCAGCGGCTGCTGGCCAACCTGGTGACCAGGATGAACCTCTCCAAGGCTCCGCTGCCGCGGTTCTGGTACTTCCCCCGGGACGTCAAGGCGGTCGTGGTGATGACCGGTGACGACCACGGCGTGGGCGGCACCTCCGGGCGCTGGGACAGCTTCATCTCGCAGAGCCCGGCCGGCTGCAAGGTGGCCGACTGGGAGTGCGTGCGCGGCTCCTCGTACCTCTACAGCGGGGGCCCGCTGACCGCGGCCCAGGCGCAGGCCTACTCCGACGAGGGCTTCGAGATCGGCTCGCACATCACCACCGACTGCCGCCCGTGGGGCACCACGGCCAACCTGCAGTCCATGTACAGCACCCAGTTGAACGCCTGGAAGGCCAAGTACCCGGCGCTGCCGACGCCTTCGAGCAGCCGCACGCACTGCGTGGAGTGGGACGACTGGGCCACCCAGGCCAAGACCAAGCTGGCCAACGGCATCCGGATGGACCACGACTACTACTACTATCCGGCCGCCTTCGTGAACGACCGGCCCGGCTACTTCAACGGCACCGGGCTGCCGATGAAGTTCGCCGACACCGACGGCAGCGTCATCGACGTCTACCAGGCCACCACCCAGATCACCGACGAGTCCGGCCAGTCCGAGCCGGGCACGGTCAACACGCTGCTGAACGCCGCCTACGGCGCCCAGGGTTACTACACCGCGCTGACCGCCAACATCCACACCGACTTCGCCCCCTCGCAGACCGCCGACCAGATCGTGGCGGCGGCCAAGGCCAAGGGCGCGCCGGTGGTCTCCAGCCGTCAGCTGCTCAACTGGCTGGACGGGCGCAACGGTTCGGCCTTCAGCGGGATCAGCTGGAACGGCACCACGCTCTCCTTCTCGGTCACCGGCGGGGTCAACGGCCTGCGGGCCATGCTGCCGGTGCAGGCCGCCAGCGGCACGCTGACCGGGATCAAGCAGGGCGGGGTGCCGGTGCCCTACCGGGTGGAGACGGTCAAGGGCGTCAACTACGCCTTCTTCGACGGCAACGTCGGCTCCTTCACCGCCACCTACGGCCAGGACACCACCAAGCCGACCGTCACCGGCACCACCCCGGCCAACGGCGCCACCGGCGTGCCCGGGCAGAACCCGCTGCGCTTCGCCTTCAGCGAGCCGCTGGACGGGTCCTCGGTGGGCGCCGGCGACGTCACGGTGGTCCGGACCGCCGACGGCGCGGCCGTCGGCGGCACCGTCTCGTACGACTCCACCACCAGCGGGGTGGTCTTCACCCCGGCGGCGCCGCTGGACGTGACGACCGGTTACACCGCCACCGTGCAGGGCGTCCGGGACGTGGCGGGGAACGTGCTGGCCGCGCCGTACACCATCTCCTTCACCACGGCCGCGCCGCCGCCGCTGACCATCGGCAACGCCGGCACCGGCGTCCAGACCGACGACAACGACGCCAACCACCTGAACGGCAGCCGGATCGTCACGGGCTCCTCGCCGGTGACCCTCAAGCAGCTCAGCGTGCACGTCGGGTCGATCAGCGCGGCGCCCAACAACCAGTACCAGCTGGCGGTCTACAGCGACGCCGACGGCGTGCCGGGCGACCTGGTGGTCAACACCGCGGCCGGGACGCTGACGGCGGACACGTGGAACTCGCTGCCGGTGGACGTCACGCTGGCGGCGGGGACGGCGTACTGGCTGGTCTACAACACCAATGGGACGGGGCCGGCGCTGAACAACATGCACTACAGCGCCGGGTCCTTCGGCGACGGCGCGTACCAGGGGGCGGCGGTGCCGTTCGGCACCTGGCCCACCAGCTTCGGGCCGGCCAACCGGACCTCGCTGTCGTACTCGCTCTACGGGACGTACTGAGGCTTCGTCACAGGTCAGTGACAGAAGCGGATTGCGTTTTGAACCTGTTCAGATAGCTGGATAGTCTCCAAGGGTCTCGGGCACGGCGCAGCATCCCTGAGTGGTGCTGTGCCGTGCCCGTCGAACTCTGAGGGAGCGTCATGTCCACTCCACCCACGGGCGGTTCGCCAGTTCCTCCGCCGGCTTCGCCGGTTCCGCCGGTTCGGTCGGCTTCGTCGGTGCCTCCGAAGGGTCCTGCGCCGGTGCCTCCGCAGGTCGGCAACGTCTGGGCACCGCCGAGGCCCGCTCCGAAGCCGCTCTGGGACACCGGCACCGCCGCCGAGCGGCCGGCCCCGCCCGGTGGGCGGGTGCTGTTCGGGGTCCTGCTGAGCGGGGTGGTCGCGGCCACCGTGCTGAGCGAGGGCGCGGGCGTGAACCTGCTGCTGGTGGCGCTGGCCGCCGCCGTGGCGGCCGGATCGGCCGCGCTGGCGCGTGGGCGGCGGGCCCGGCCGTGGACCTTGGTCTGGGGCGTCTCGGCCTTCGCGCTGCTGCTGGTGCCCGTGCTCAGCGACGCGGGCTGGCCGAGCTTCCTGGCCGTCGTCGCGGCGGTCGGGGCGGCCTCGCTGGCCCTGCACGGCGGCACCCGGTGGGCGGCCGTGCTGCTCGGTCCGATCTGGCTCCTGCCGCACTTCTTCACGGCCCTGCCGTGGGCGGCCCGGGGGCTGAAGGGCCGTTCGCTGCCGTCCTCGGCGCGGTCCAGGGCGGTGCCGCTGATCAAGTCGCTGGTGGTGACGGGCGTGCTGCTGCTGGTCTTCGGCGCACTGTTCGCCAGCGCCGACGCGGCGGTGGGCGAACTGGTCGACGACCTGGTGCCCACCTTCGACCTGGGTGAACTCCCGTTCCGCGCCGTCCTGTTCGGCATCGGCGCGGCGATCGCCCTGGCCGCCGCGCACACCGCCGCCGCACCGCGGCGCTTCGACCGGCTCCCGGTCAAGCCCGGACGCGAGCGGGGCCGCACCGAGTGGGCCGTCCCGATCGTCGCGCTCAACCTGCTCTTCGGCGGGTTCGTCGCCATCCAGGCGGTGGTCTTCTTCGGCGGCTACGAGGCCGTGATGAGCAAGCCCGGGCTGGTGCCGGCCGAGTACGCCCGGCAGGGCTTCTGGCAGCTGCTCTGGGTCACCGTGCTCGCCCTCGCCGTGGTCGCGCTGGCCCAGCGCTGGGCACCCCGGCAGCACGCCTCCGACCGGCTGCTCGCCAAGGGGCTGGTCGGCCTGCTCTGCGTGCTCACCCTGGTCGTGGTCGCCTCCGCGTACTACCGGATGCAGCGCTACGTCGACGTCTTCGGGCTGACCCGGCTGCGGGTGACGGTCACGGCGGCGGAGCTCTGGCTCGGGGTGGTCTTCCTGCTGGTGCTGGTCGCGGTGCTGGCCGGGGCCCCGGTCGCGCGGATGCTGCCCCGGGCCGTGGCGCTGAGCGCGGTGGCGGGGGTGGCCGTCTTCGGCCTGGTCCGGCCGGACGCGCTGATCGCCGAGCAGAACGTCGCCCGCTTCGAGCGCCTGGGCACCATCGATCTCGACTACCTGAGCAGCCTCTCCGCCGACGCCGTCCCGGCGCTCGACCGGCTGCCCGGGGAGCGGCGCACCTGCGCCCTCCAGTCCATCGCCGCCTCGCTCGACGGGCGGGACACCCCCTGGTACGCGGCCAGCCTCTCGGAGAGCCGGGCCAAGGACGTGCTGCGGGAGCGGCCGGTGGACCCGAACGCGCGGTGCGGCACCAGCCGCTACCCGGTGGGAGAAGAACTGCCGTAGCGGGCGGCGGGGTTGGCGGTCGGCTGGAGCGGTGGGACGGGCTGCCGCGGGCGTGCCGGGGGGCACGTCCGCGGCAGGTCCCGTTCCCTTTCCCGTGTCTGCTGCCGGGGCCGGTCCGTGCGTCGTCCGGCCGGCCTCGTGGTGGCCCCTCTCCGTGATCGTCCCGGGGGCGGTCGGCGGTGTCCTACGCTGGACGGTGCGCGGGGCTGGTCTCCGTCGAACCGCCCCGGAACGAAGGACCCGTCATGCCGTACGACCCGCCCAGCCACTCGGTCGAACGCTCGCTGCGCCGGGCGGGCGCCCAGGTGGTGGTCGGACTGGACGAGGTCGGCCGGGGCGCCTGGGCCGGGCCGGTCACCGTCGGCGCCGCGGTCACCGGGCTGCGCAAGCCGCCCGCCGGGCTGACCGACTCCAAGCTGCTCACCGAGAAGCGCCGGGCCGAACTCGCCCCCGTGCTCGCCGACTGGGTCACCGCCTACGCGCTCGGCCACGCCTCGCCTGAGGAGTGCGACGAACTCGGCATGACCGCCGCGCTGCGGCTGGCGGCGGTGCGTGCGCTGGAGGCCCTGCCGGTCCGGCCGGACGCGGTGATCCTCGACGGCAAGCACGACTACCTCGGCGGCCCGTGGCGGGTCCGCACCGTGATCAAGGGTGACCAGTCCTGTATCTGTGTCTCCGCCGCCTCGGTCCTCGCCAAGGTGGAGCGGGACACGATGATGGCCGGGCTGGGCGAGGAGTACCCCGAGTTCGCCTTCGCCGAGAACGCCGGCTACCCCTCGCCGGTGCACCGCGCCGCGCTGGAGGAGCACGGCCCGACCCGCCACCACCGGCTGTCCTGGGCGTACATGGACGCGCTGCCGCGGTGGAGCCACCTCAAGCGGGTGCGCGAGCCCGAGCCCCAGGACGAGCAGCTGACGCTGGGCTTCTGACGCGGTGTCGGGCGGATGACCACTCGGTCCCAACTGGTGGGGTGCCCGTGCGCGTTCGAGCGCTATTTGATAGACATCGGGTCATGCCTGTTTCCCCCGAGGATCGGGAAAACCACGTGCGCGTGGAGCCCGGGATCCACGAGAGTGTTCCGGGCCCCGGTGTCCCCCTCCCGCGAGAGTCCTTCCCCCGTATGCCTGATGCCCAGTCCGCTGGTGTCCCGTCCGCCACTCCTAGCCGATCCGTCCCGCTCCCCGGGCCGCGTCCGGCCCCCAAGCCCGGCCCCCGCCCCGGCCCGCCGCCGGGCCCCGTAGCTCAGAAGCCGGGCGCCGAGGTGCAGTTGGTGCGCACCACCGCCCGCGACGCCGTCGAGCGGGCCGACGAGGCCGTGGACCGGCTGATCGAGTCGGGCCGTGGGCCGGAGTCGGTCCTGGTCCTGACGGTGGGTGACCCGCACCCCTGGCAGCAGCACGAGCTCACCTTCGGCGAGGAGCGCTACTGGGCGCAGCTCACCGAGGGCGGCGACGTCTTCTACGCCGACGCCGCGGCGACCAGGACGGTCGGCCGTCCGGTGGTGGTCCTGGTGGCCAACTCGGCGGGCGGTGAGCGGCTGGCGAAGGCTGCCCGCAGCGCGCAGGAGTTGGCCGGCGAGCTGCTGCTGGTCTGCGGTGAGGCCGCCGTGGTCGGCCCCCTGTTCCCGGGGGCGAAGAGCCCGGTCGGCGTCTGAGCCGTTCCGTTCCCGTCGGCGGTGGTGGTCCCCGGGTCGTGCATCCGGGACCACCACCGTTCGGTGTCCTCTGCTGCTCTTCTGGCTGGCCGTCAGGGGCTGGTCCGCCGTAGGTGACCGGCCCGACCCGAGACGTCAGCCGGTCGCGGTGCGGCGCAGCGGGCTGACCGGGGCGACCTGGCCCGGGCGGCTGCGGGTGGTCGAGCGCGGCGCGAGCTCGGTGACGGTGTGCACCGGGCCGTCGGCCCAGGAGTCCGAGTTCGGCGTGCGGCCGCTGCGGCCGTCCCCGAGGGACTGCCAGCCGGTCGGCGTGAGCGCGATGTACGAGCCGCAGCGCAGTCCGTGCAGGGCGGACGCGTCGCGCAGGGCCCACATCCACGCGCCGTCCTGCTCCGTCCACCCCGGTGAGCCCTCGCGGCAGCGCAGCAGGACCGCCGTCCGGCTCGGCCGGGCCAACCGCAGGTCGTGCGGGGTGACCATCCGGAGGTGGGAGAGGATCTCGTTCCGGAACTGCCAGCCGTCCTGGACCTGATGGCGGGCGGGGAACGAGGCGGACGCGGTGACCTGGTGCAGGGCGTCCAGCACCGCGACCACCGTGGTGCCCGGCTGCGGAAGGTGACGCTGGTGCAGCTCGGCGACGAACTCGCGCGGGGCGCGCAGCAGTGGGACGTCGGCCTCCGCCCAGCCTTCGAGGTCGAGCATGCGTCTCCGGGAGAACCGGGGTCGGTCGCTGCCGCTGATCACGATCCTCCTTCCCGGCCCGTCGCCCGCGTGGCACGGGGCAGGCGGGTAGCTGCGTACGCCGAAGGCCGGGTCCACCGGACCGGGCTCTGGGTACCTCCCAATTCTCAGGTCAGAACGGCTGAGCGGCAACGATGAAATGACGAACAGCGCCCGAATGCCTACGGTCTGCCGGATATATTCCACCTCGGGCTGACTGCCATTCGGCTGACGGCGGATCGGATCTGTCAGGTTTGCGGTCACGGGTCGTCAGGTCGCCCTCCGGGCAAGGGCTTCACGGTGCCCCGTCCGCTCCTTCCGCCCTTCCGTTCCCGCTCTTCCGCCCCGCCCCGCCGGTCAGGGGCGGGTGGCTCGGACCCGTGCGACTCCTTCCGTGCTGCTCGTGCTCATCCGTCTCGTGCGCGTGCGGTCGTGCGCGTGCGGTCGTGCCCGTGCGGCTCAGGCCTGGACCGCGAGGGTGAGCGGGAGGACCGGGCCCGTGCCGGCGCGGCGCAGCAGCCGGGCCGCCACGGTGACCGTCCAGCCGGAGTCGACCAGGTCGTCCACCAGCAGGACCGGGCCGGGGGAGGCCGCGATCGCCTGCTGCAGCTCGTCCGGGACCACCAGGGCGCCCGCCAGGGAGTGGAGGCGCTGGGCGCTGTTGCTCCGGGGCCCGTGCGGCGGGCGGCCGTCGGCGTAGGAGACCCGGCCGAGCAGCGGCAGCCGGCCGACCTCCGCGATCCGGGCGCCCAGGGAGGCCACCAGCTGGGGGCGGCGGCCCGAGTCCAAGGTGACCACGCCGACCGGACGGGCCAACCGCGCGCCCTCGGCGCCCTCCGGGCCGGCCCAACCGCCGGGGCCGCGCGCCCAGTCGGCGAGCACGCTGACCATCGCGTCGAGCACCTCGGACGGGACCGGGCCGTCCGGGGCGTCGTCGGCGAGCAGGCTCCGCAGCCGGGTGCCCCAGCCGATGTCCGACAGCCGACCGAGGGCCCGGCCGGTCTCGGCCTGCTCGCCTGCCGGGATGCGGCCCTTGAGCGGCACCCCGATCGCCTCCATGCCGGTCGGCCAGAGGCGGCGCGGCTCGAAGCTGACGCCCGGTCGGCCGAGGGCGGCCCGGGCCGCGGCCATGGCCTCGTCCGACACCTCGGGGGAGCGGCGCAGCCCGGTGCAGTTGTCGCACCGGCCGCACGCGGCGGCCTGCTCGTCGTCCAGCTGACGGCGCAGGAACTCCATCCGGCAGCTGCCGGTGGTGGCGTACTCCCGCATGGCCCGCTGCTCGGCGGTGCGGGACTCGGCGACCTTCGCGTAGCGGGCCGCGTCATACGTCCACTCCTGGCCGGTGGACGTCCAGCCGCCGCGCACGCGGCGGACCGCGCCGTCCACGTCGAGCACCTTGAGCATGGTCTCCAGCCGGGCCCGGCGGAGGTCCACCCGGGGCTCCAGGGCGGCGGTGGAGAGCGGGCGCCCGGCCTCGGCGAGCGCGTCCAGGGTGCGCCGCACCTGCTCCTCGGCGGGGAATCCCAGTGAGGCGAAGTAGCGCCAGATCGCCTCGTCCTCGCGGCCGGGCAGCAGCAGCACCTCGGCCCGGTCCACCCCGCGCCCGGCGCGGCCGACCTGCTGGTAGTAGGCGATCGGGGAGCCGGGCGAGCCGAGGTGCACGACGAAGCCGAGGTCCGGCTTGTCGAAGCCCATGCCCAGGGCGGAGGTGGCGACCAGGGCCTTCACCCTGTTCGCCAGGAGGTCGGCCTCGGCGGTGCGGCGCTCGGCGTCCTCGGTGCGGCCGGAGTAGGACGCGACCGGATAGCCGCGCTGGCGGAGGAAGGCGGTCACCTCGTCGGCGGCGGCCACGGTGAGGGTGTAGACGATGCCCGAGCCGGGGAGCTCGGCCAGGTGGTCGGACAGCCAGGCGAGGCGGTGCGCGGGGTCGGGCAGGTCGAGCACGCCGAGGCTGAGGCTCTCGCGGTCGAGCGGACCGCGCAGCACCAGGGCGGAGCCGTCGGCGCCCGGCTGTGCGGTGGCGCCCGGCTGCGCGGTGGTGGTGCCGCCGGTACCGCCGGTGCCGAGCTGCTCGGCGACGTCGGCGGTGACCCGGGCGTTGGCGGTCGCGGTGGTGGCCAGCACCGGGACGCCGGGGGAGAGCTCGGCCAGCATGGTGCGCAGGCGGCGGTAGTCGGGGCGGAAGTCGTGGCCCCAGTCGGAGATGCAGTGCGCTTCGTCGACCACCAGCAGGCCGGTGGAGGCGGCCAGCTTGGGCAGCACCTGGTCGCGGAAGTCGGGGTTGTTCAGCCGCTCGGGGCTGACCAGCAGGACGTCCACCTGACCGGCCGCCACCTCGGCCTGGATGTCGTCCCACTCCTCCGGATTGGCCGAGTTGATGGTGCGGGCGTGGATGCCGGCCTTGGCGGCGGAGTCGACCTGATTGCGCATCAGGGCGAGCAGCGGGGAGACGATCACCGTCGGCCCGGCGCCCCGGGCCCGCAGCAGCGCGGTGGAGATGAAGTAGACGGCGGACTTCCCCCAGCCGGTGCGCTGCACCACCAGCGCCCGGCGGTGGTCGACCACCAGGGCCTCGATGGCCAGCCACTGGTCCTCCCGCAGGACGGCGGCCGGGCCGGCCAGCTCGCGGAGCACGGCCTCGGCCCGGGCCCGGACGGCGGCGCGGTCCGTCGTCGGGGCCTCGGGGTGGTCGGTGGCGGTGGCGGGGTGCTGCGGCGGCTGGGTCATGGCTCATGGATACAGGCTCGGAGCGACAGTCCGCGAACAGTGGTGGCCGGGCCGCTGCGGTCGGTTCATCAGCACATCATCCAAGTCGGAGTCATCTGTCCCTTTTGGTGCACTATGTGAATGGACCGAACGGGTGAGCTGATGCTGACCCCCCGGAGTTGTCCACAGGAAAAGGCAGTTCACCGGGGTCGGTACCCTCCGCGCGGCACGCTTCCGGACATGAACGAGGAACACGTCATGCAGTCCGCCGCCCCGCTCTCCGGTCAGTTCCCGCTCCGGATGCGCGGCCCGGCCGACATGGCCGAGATGCTCCCCTACCTCCTCGGCTTCTTCCCGGACGACAGCATCGTCGCGGTCGGTCTCCAGGGGCCGACGCTCCAGCAGGGCGGGGTCATCCGGCTCGACATCCCGGCCGATCCGGCGACGTGGCCGGCGGTCGCGGCCGACACCGCCCGGCTGCTGGTCGGGCTCTCCGAGCAGCGGGACAGGCGCCCCGAGCAGGTGCTCCTCTACCTCTGCCGGGACGCTGCGGATCCGCCCGGCGCAGCCCGGTCACCGGCCTCCGCACCGTCACCGCCCCCGGTGGTGCTCTCCCGGGGCGCGCCCGGCTTCGACCGGGTCTGGCCGCCGGGCGCCGACGGGCCGGCGGAGCCGGGGCCTCCTGACGGACAGTCGGCGGAGCCGGTGGACGGCCCGGGGGTGGTGGCCCTGCTGCGGCCGCTGGCCGAGCAGTTGGCGCAGGAGTTCCGCGCCGCAGGGGTCATGGTGAAGGAGTCCCTGTGCGTCTCGGACGGGAGGTGGTGGTCCTTCCTCTGCGGTGAGGCGGGCTGCTGCGACCCGGCCGGCGTACTGATCCGGTCGATCCGGCTGCCCAGCCCGATCGCGGCGGCCGCCGCCTACGCCGGGGTGGCGCCCCGGGGCAGTCGTAAGGCGATCGCGGCCGGCCTCGCACCGATCGGGCCGCCGGGTGACGACGCGCAGCGGGAGGCCCTCGAGCTGGCCGGGCCCGAGCTGATCGGTGAACTCGCCGGTCCCGGCGGCCGGTTCGCGGTCCTGGAGCGCACCGCCGGGCTGCTGGCCGAAGCCCTGGCCGACTTCGGTGGCGGAGCCCGCGAGCTCGACCCGGCCCGGACGGCCCGCCTGCTGGTCGGCCTCCAGGACAAGCTGGCCCGGGACAGGGGCGCCGAGTACGCCGAGCCGGACGAGCTGGTCCCGGCCCAGCGCCTGTGGCGCTACCTCGCCCGCCGCTGCGTCCCGCCCTTCGAGCACTACGCCGCCCCGCCGCTCACCCTGCTGGCCTGGACGTCCTGGCTGGCCGGGGACACCGCCACGGCCCGAGTGGTGCTGGCCCGGGTGCTCGACCTCGACCAGGCGTACACGCTGGCGCAGCTGCTCTACGAGTCGCTGAACGGCGGCCTCCATCCCGGCGAACTGCTCGACCGGGTCCGCCGGGAGCGCCTGGCACGCCAGCAGCTGGCCGGGCTCCAGCGCCCGGCCGGTGACGGGCCGGGGCTCTACGGGGTGCGGTTCCCCGGCGCCACCGCCGGCCCCGGGGCGGGGGCAGGGGCGGGCCCGGCCCCGGGAGCCGGGGGTGGGCCGGCGGTGGAGGAGGGGCCGGTGGATACCGGGGCGGCCGACTCCGGGGCGGCGCCTCACGGGGAGGAGGCAGGCCCGTGGGCGGGCCATGGTGCGGCCGGTTCTGACGATCCGTCCGAGCCGCACGGCGAGCGGCCGTCCCCGCCCGACGGCGCGGGGCCGACGGACGGGGGCGGCCGGAAGGGCGGCGGCCCCGGGGCCCCGGCGAACCCGGCCCGTGGTCAGGGCAGGGGAGGCTCCCGAGGCCGCGTCGGGCGGCAGGGTGGCGCGGCCCCGGCCCCGGAGCCGGGCGAGGAGGAGCCCGGAGCACGTCGGGCACCCCGTCAGCCGCCGCGCCCCGCTCGCCGGAAGGGCCGCCGCCACGGCGGCCGCAACCTGGGCTCGGCTCCTGTCCCACCCCTGGTGCCCAATGACGGCCCGGCCGACCACCGCCGGTCCGAGCCGGCGGGCCGTACCCGACGGGCGGGGCGCTCCGGATGACGGAGCGTCAGCGAGGCGGCCGGCCCTGCCAGGGCCGGTCCGCCCTGCCCAGCACGGCTCCGTCGCGACTCCGCCACGGTCGGGTGGACCGCCGTGCCCGCCCGCGGCTAGTGCCGTGCCCGGCAAGGTTTGCCCCGTCACGCCGCCCGGCACGCACTCTCGCCGCACCGGCCAAAGGCCCGGGTAGCTCCGCTACGACGGGCCTTCGCCCGGCACGCCGA